>DATNIO010000148.1:0-92133 GCA_035604385.1 Verrucomicrobiia bacterium
GCGGTCGTAGCAAATATAGACGCCCACCTTGCCAAAGCGCGTCTCGAAGACCGGGTATCCCGCGTTTCCCGGAGTGAAATAAAATTTTTCCCAGAACCCCGGATGGCAGTGGGGAATATGGTGCTTGCGGTATTTTCCGAGATATTTTCCGTCCGCGTCGAACACGGCCGCGGTGTTGAAATACACGCCGGTCATTTCGACTTCATAAACCGGGACGATCAGCGCCATGCCGTATTTCCTGGCCAGTTTTTGCATGCGCGTCACGGTCGGGCCGTCCGGCACCGGCTCGGTCAACTCGTACCATTTCTGTTGCTGTTCCGCGCAGAAGTAAGGACCATAGAAAAGTTCCTGCAAACCGAGAATCTGCACCTTGCGTTTTGCCGCGGCGGCGATGAGCTTCTCATGCTTGGCGATCATCTTCTCTTTGATTTGAGGGAGGGAAAATTTCGTGGGAGACCATTCGCAATGCGCCTGGATGAGACCGCAACGCACGATTCGAGCCATGTTGCACCTCCGCGGAATTTGCACTGCGAGTGTACTCTGCGGCGGCGGCGCGCGACAAGGCCTGCGCGCAAGGGGCCCCGGGAACGCCAATCTCCCGATTGGCGTCACACAAGCCGCCAATCGGGAGATTGGCGTTCCCGGGATTCTACTTAAGCGATTCGTGCCAAGGGGTTAAAACGAGATTGCGTTTTGGACGCTTCCGTCGCGGTTCACTTTCCACGGTTGAATTGCGTTGAAGTGTCCGACGACCGTGTCCGTCTTTTGAAAGAAATCCGGCTCGACGCGCCAGAATTCGGCCACCTCGGCCACCGTCGGTTGCACCTCGCCCTGATCGTCCGTCGCGCGGGATTGGAGCTGGGTTTCCTGTCCGTCCCACTCCCACGCAAACCCGAACCTCGTGTGAGCCTTTGGATAAACCGGGCCCTGCATTTCCGCGGCCTTCCAGTTGCGCCCGCCGTCGGTGGACACTTCGATCTTGGTGATGGCGCCGCCGCCCGACCACGCCAGGCCCGAGATTTCGTAGAATCCGGGGCCGGAGAGTTTTTGCCCGCCCGATGGCCGCGTGATGAGGGATTTCGGTCCCAGTTGGGATTGGAACCAGCGGGCTTTCCCGTCGATCCTCAAACTGGGATATTTTGTGGTTTCTCGCATCGCCATCACAGGCTCTGCCACAACTTTGATTCGCCGGAGCCACTTCACGTTGTTGATGCCTTCCCATCCGGGGACGAGAAGGCGCAATGGATAGCCCTGCTCGGGACGTATCGCTTCGCCGTTCTGGCCGTACGCGATGAACATGTCATCGAGGGCCTTTTCGATGGGTATGCTTTTCGAGTGTTTTCCCTTTTCCGCGCCCTCGGCGATGATCCACTTCGCGCCGGCCTGTACGCCCGCTTGCTTGAGGAGAAGGGAAGCCGGAATTCCAGTCCAGACGCTGCAACTGGTCAAGCCGTGCGTATCTTGCGCGTTTGCGTTTGCTCCTCGGCGTATCGCACCAGTCGGTCCGGTCGGAGCGCTGTTGCCGTTGCATTCCACGAAATGGACTCGAGACACGGAAGGCAAGCGCCTCAAATCCTCGAGACTAAAAATCAGCGGACGATCTACCATTCCGTGGATCAGTAGATGATGTTCCCGTGGATCGATGTCCGGAGGTTCGTACCCGTGGGAGACGATGTAATGCAGAGGCGCCGGCGTGAGGATCCCGATCGAATCCTGAAGCGGAGTTCTGAATCCGAAGTCTCTGTGATAGTCCGGCGGGCTGGTGAGCTGCGGCCAGGTGCCGAGGCTGCCCGTGCGGACCGTGGCCTCGAACCGGGAGCGCTCGCCGTAGGCGTGCAAGTCCTTCGGTCGAACGTCAGAAGTTTCAGCCTCCAGTGTCGCGCCGCCCGCGGTTCGCAATCCTGCCGCCGCCATGCTTGCCAGCACGGCTCCATTTTTCAGGAATCGTCTCCGACCTTGCTTCTTTTCCATCGTCGGTCTCCTTCCACTTCGAGAATCGCGAGTCGCGCTTCCCGAAACGGCTTAGCTCTTCCTAACTTTCCGCGCCCAAAGGTCCCAGTCCTTCGGAAATTCCTGATTGCCGGCTTCCGCCTGTTTAGCCTCTTCCGGAGAGAGAGTCTCGATCTTCCTGCTGCCGGCCTGGAGGTGCATTTCCGCGTTGATCTTCAGATACACGCTGCGGCCGACCGAATGCATGATGCTGTTGCCTACGGTGATCCCGCCGTGTCCCCGCATGAGGGCTCCCGGCTTATCGCCGAGCGTTTGGGCGAGGGCTTTGCCTTTCGCTGCGTCATTGATCAGCATGTTCGTCATGCCGAAAGATTTGCGAATGTCAAAGGTGGGCAAGCCCGTGCCAATAAATCCTCCCATGTGGTAGATCGGCAGGAGCGGCTCGTTGATAGTTCCCATCAGCACGACGGTTGGCGCGTGCGTGTGGACGATGGACTTAACGTCCGGCCTGGCCCTGTAAATTTCGGCGTGAATCCAGCGCTCGCTGTAGAGCTTGCGCGTGTCGCCGTTGGCCGGAACGCAGTCGTAGTCCAGCTCTACGATATCGCTCACGGTGACCAAATCGGGCGCCAGCCAGCGCGAGATGTAAAAGTGATTCGGGTTGGCGGGATTGCGCACGCTCACGTGACCGTAGCCGTCCACCACTCCCTGATCCTGCAAAATGTGATTCGCGGTGACCAGGTCCGCAAGCAGGGCGTCTTTGTCCTGCTTGTCTTGCGGTACGGCTTCCGGAGGCGCAGGAACCGGCGCGGTGTTGGCCTCTTCCGCCGCGCCCAGCAATGCGCCTGTCAACAAGAGGCTGGAGCCGGACAGAAAACCACGGCGGCCGAACCCGGCCTTGAGCAGATGATTTTTCTCCATTGAAATCTCCTTGGAAATCGATTTGAATGCGCTGCCATGAATGGAAACCTCCCGTGCCACCCGCGGAGGGAGCGTCTCCAACTCTCGATCCACACTCGACCAACACTTTGCCCACACTTGAAATGATTGGCAACTCATCGGATACACCGATTGGCTGCCTGTGTCAATCATGGAATGTATTTGGTTTTGCAGCCTGCAAAACTTGTTTTCCCATGTCCCCAAATGAACGAAAGTAGGCTATCCTGACGGCGTTTGACCTGAGAAAACATTGACGCCAGACCCAACCTCAGCATTCTTCCAGCGATTCTACCGTGCTGTTCTTCGTGTCTTTCCAAGCTGCATCACGTTGACGCAAGCGGTTGCGTTCAACATGTTCCTGGCGTTTTCGCCCATGATTCTCGTCGTGCTGGGAGCGGTAGCCGGTTCCGCCGCGTTCCGGCAAGCGCTGCAAGGAATCATCGCGCGCCTGCGCATCGTGCTTCCGCCGGGGACTCTCAGCATTCTCAATAATTTTCTTTCCCGGAACAGCACACAATCCTGGGAGTGGATTTTACTGGGACTGGGCGGAACAATTTTGGCGGGGACGCAAATGATGAAGCTGCTGATGGAAGGGTTTCGCACGGTCTACAGGGACCCGAACGAGCTGGGTCCAGTCAGCAGGAACGTGCGGGCATTGCTGCTGCTGACCGCCACAATCCTTCCTTCCATTCTTATCGTGAATCTGGTTGTTTTTGGCAGGACGGTTCGCAACAGGATGCTGCACATTTCCTCGATGCCCGTGCTCATTCGATTGATCTGGAGCGGCTTGTACATCGTGGTCTCCTTGTTGATTGCCTTGGGCGTGCTGACCGTGATTTACCGGGTGGGCCGGCCCGGTCACCACGGGTTGAAAGCTCATCTGCCCGGCGCGGAAGTTGCCACGGTGTTGTGGTGGGGGGTCAGCATCGCGCTGGGATTTTATTTGCGCGCTGTGCCCTACAGCCTCATCTATGGCGGGCTGGCTGTCACCATCGGCCTCATGCTCTGGATGCAACTGACCGCAACGATTCTGCTGATCGGCGCCGCATACAATGCCGAGTTGCTCGATCGGTCGTAGGACAGCCACTCTTGGCTGTCCCGGTTGTCCCTTACAGATGCAAATATAGCTGGGCATAAGCGGACAGCCAAGAGTGGCTGTCCTACTAAATCGGAGTACAATGAGTGTGCCAGAGTTCGGTCACGGGAGGCAGCGATGGGCGAAATGCGCGTCGAGTGCTACGCCGGTTATCGGGCCGATGAGCGACCTACCAGGTTTACCTTGCGCGGGCACACCTTTGAAATCATGGAAGTGGAAGACCGATGGTATTCGCCCGGCGCGATCTATTTTCGAGTCCGCACCCAGGACGGCGATTATTTTGTCCTGCGCCACGATGAACCCCAGGATGTCTGGAGCGTGGATGCCTTCCGTTCCGCTCGGGAACGCTCGGATTTGCCCGAGGCCGGGCAGGTTGGATGGAGCTGACGAAGGAGGTTACAGGGGGCAGGGCGCATGGGAATAACCTGCAACCTGCGACCTACAACCTGCCACCCAATCCCGTTCACGGAGTACCGTGCCTCTCCTCATGGCGTACTGTAAGGGCATGGCCCCATTTCAGGCCGCAACTTTTCCTTTTCCATAGGGTTAAACTGGATGCGTGCGTTGAAAGCCACGACCCTGCCGTGCCATCCGCGCGTACTCCCGCAAAGGGAGATAGGGCTATGAAGAGAGTTTCTTCCCGTAAATCCGATTTACGCCGGACTCGACCGTCATCCCTCGCCGGAATGTTTTTCATTTTCATTCTGGCTGCCTCCACATTCGCAGGGCCGTATCTTCTCGCCGCATCCGATAAAAAAGACAGCAAGGGGAAGACGGCGGAATCTTCAAAAGCATCAAAGGGGCTGCCCACTGAGGGTTTGACTGAGGACGAAGCCACCTTGGAGGCGCTCAATCGTCTGGGCTTTGGGCCGCGCCCGGGAGATCTCGAACGCGTCAAGGAAATGGGCCTGCAAAAATGGATCGATCAGCAGCTGCATCCGGATTCGATTGATGACTCCGCTTTGGATGCGCGCCTCCAACGGTTTCCCACGTTGAAAATGTCCTCCGCAAAACTACTGGACGAATTCCCGGAGCCGCAGGTCGCAGCGCGTCGCCAAGGCATCACGGTCGAGGAATATCGGAAGGAGCAGCAGGAACAGATGCGGGCGGCCATGCAATCGTCCATGCAGGGCGAAACGCAGAGCGAACCGCAACAAACCGGGGCTCAAGGCAACGCCCAGAGCGACATGCAGATGGCTGATGCGATGCACATGCCGAATTTCGACATGGTGGACAACGATCTGAACGCCAATCCGGCTAAGGGGAAAGGGCAAGGGAAGGGGCAGGGCGGATTCGGCAACCGCATGATCAATTACGAGCAGATCCGCCTGCCGCAGCGAATCGTCGCCGAACTTTCCATGGCCAAGATGACGCGCGCCGTTTACAGCGAGCGCCAGCTCCAGGAAATGATGGTGGATTTCTGGTACAACCACTTTAACGTTTTCGCCGCCAAGGGAGCGGACCGCTGGCTCATCACCGAATATGAACGCGAAGCGATTCGCCCGCACGCCATGGGGAAGTTTCGCGATTTGCTTGGAGCCACGGCCAAAAGTCCCGCGATGCTGTTTTTCCTGGACAACTGGCTTTCCGCCGATCCTGTCGCGTGGCAGAAGCTGCAGCAGGAACAGCAAGACAGGCGCCAGACGCGGGGCGGGACGTTTGGAGGCGGACCATTTGGAGCGCCGCGTTTTCCGCAGGGACGTCCCGGGGCGAATGGTAATCCGAACGATCCGAACGCGAACGCAAAGCAGAAACAGGGACGCGGCCTGAATGAAAATTACGGCCGCGAACTGATGGAATTGCACACGCTCGGCGTGGATGGCGGATATACGCAGGACGACGTCATCAACGTCGCCAAGGCGTTCACCGGATGGAGCATCCGGCAGCCGCGGCGCGATCCGGAATTTTTCTTCGAGGATCGCCTCCATGACAAAAGTGTGAAGACCGTGCTCGGGCACCAGATTCACGAGGGGGGAATGAAGGACGGCGAGGAAGTCCTCGACATTCTGGCGCGCGATCCGCACACGGCGCACCACATTTCGTTTGAGCTGGCGCAACGTTTCGTTTCCGATAATCCGCCCGCGGCGCTGGTGGACCGCATGGCGCAGACGTTCTTGAAATCCGATGGAGATATTCGCGAAGTCCTGCACACCATGATTTATTCGCCCGAGTTCTGGTCGAAGGAAGCGTATCGCGCCAAGATCAAGACGCCGTTTGAGCTTGTGGCGTCGGCCACTCGGGCCGTCGGCGCGGAAGTGGAAGTCCCGCTCCTGCTCGTGCAATGGACGAGCCGGATTGGCCAGCCGCTCTATCAGTGCGAGCCTCCGACCGGCTACTCCGACAAATCCGATGCGTGGGTGAATACCGGCGCGCTGCTCAGCCGAATGAATTTTTCGCTCGCGCTCACCTCGAATCGTCTTCGCGGCGCGCAAGTGGATATCGATTCTCTTTTCGGCAGCGACACGGCCGCCAATCCGCACGCCACGCTCGACCGCGCGATTCAAGTCTTGCTAGGCGGCCAGGCCTCGCAGGAAACTCGCGACACGCTGGAGAAGCAACTCGATGATCCGCAGATATTGCAGGCAGCTCTCGACGACAAGGTCAAGCAGGTAAACGCGGCGATGATCGCGGGATTGGTTTTGGGCTCGCCGGAGTTTCAGCGCCGATGAAACGTATGCGCGACATGCGAGTTGTAGCTCGCCTCTTCAGAGGCGAGGCTTTTTCGCGCTGCCGGTAACATTTTAGCCGATCGGCAGAAAACCCCCGCGTCTGAAGACGCGGGCTACAGCAATAGGAGAACTACGATGAAAGTTTCACGGCGCATTTTCCTGAAAAGCGGCGGCGTGGCCATGATCGGCATGAGCACGATTCCCGCGTTCCTGCAGCGCGCGGTGGCGGCGACGCCGATGCCGAACAAGAAAAAACTGATCGTCGTCTTCCAGCGCGGCGCCGCCGATGGATTGAATATCGTCGTGCCGTTCGGAGAAGAAAACTATTACCGCATTCGCCCGACGATTGCGATTCCGCAGCCACGGAACGGCGTCGAAGGCGCCGCAGTCGATCTCGACGGTTTCTTCGGCCTGCATCCAAGTCTCGCACCCCTCGGCCCGCTGTTTCACAACGGACAGCTCGCCATCGTTCACGCCGCCGGATCACCCGACACGACGCGCTCGCATTTCGACGCCCAGGATTTCATGGAGTCCGGCACGCCCGGCGTGAAATCGACGGAAGATGGCTGGCTGAATCGCACCGTGAGCGGAATGAGCGAGCAGGACGCCTCTCCCTTCCGCGCGGTGGCGATGGGTCCGAACCTTCCACTCACTCTGCGCGGCGCGGCGCCGGCGATCGCTCTCGCCGACGTCAAACAATTTCGCGTGATGAGCCAGTCCACCGCGGTCCAGGGCGGTTTTGAGGCGCTGTACGCGCAGACGGTCGACAAAGTTTTGCGCGGCACGGGCACGGAAACATTTGAAGCGATCGACATGTTGCGCAAGGCCGATCCTTCGCGTTTCCAGCCGGAAAATGGCGCCGACTATCCGAAGAGCCGCGTCGGCCAGACGCTGCAACAAGTCGCGCAACTTCTCAAGGCGGACATCGGCATGGAAGTGGGATTCGTCGATACGGGAGGCTGGGACAATCACGTCAACGAAGGCGGCGCGCAAGGACAAATGTCCAATCTGCTGCGCGACATGGGACAAGGCCTGGCGGCGTTTCACCAGGATTTGGGCGACCGGATGGAAGACGTGGTCGTCGTCACCATGTCCGAATTCGGCCGCACCGCGCATGAGAACGGAAACCGCGGCACCGATCACGGCCACGCGAATTGCATGTTCGTGATGGGCGGACCGGTGAAAGGCGGAAAAGTGTACGGCAAATGGCCGGGCCTCGGGCCGGGCCAGTTGAACGAAGGGCGCGACCTTGCGCTCACCACCGACTTCCGCTCCGTTCTTGGAGAAGTGATCGGCGGACACCTCGGCAGCAGCAATCTGCACTCGGTCTTCCCGGGCTTTGACAATAGTCCGGCGAAATTCCCGCGCCTGTTAAAAGCGTAATTCCGTCATCGATAGCAGAACTGGCAGGCGGCGACTGCGCATTGTCCTATTTCCCCTCTTGAAATTCGTTGCGGGTTTCTTGTTTTGTGGCACAGGCTGAAGCCTGCGCCACTGGCTAGAAGCAAGATCATAGTGGTCCTCCAAATGGACCAGTCTGCCGCGCAAATGATGGGAGAAATGAAAGAAGCTTCGCTCAAACGGCGACTAATTTTGATACGATGTCTCGGCTGGATCACCTGAAACCTGTCAGTTTCAATTCGCTCGTTGGGGAATTCACAACCGTCTCTTTTCGAGCACGCGGCCGCGAAACGAGGCAAGTGCGCGTTGTCCGGTCGATAGGTTTTCTCGCGTCGTGAGGGCAAAAGAATATGAATCGCTGGGTGCGCCTGATCGGCTCCGTGATCGCGATGGCCATGATCGCGAATTTTCAATATGCCTGGGCTCTGTTCGTGAAGCCGATGATGGGCGCGACCGGCTGGAAATTATCCGACGTGCAGTGGGGCTTCACGCTTTTCATCGCGTTTGAAACGTGGGTGCAGCCGTTCGCCGGGCGCTTCATGGACAAGCTCGGGCCGCGCATTTTCATGTCGGTGGGCGCGGTCATGTGCGGAGTTGGATGGGTGGAAATGGGCCAGGCCCACACGTTGATGGGACTGTATGCCCTTTATTCCCTGGCAGGGATCGGAGCGGCGTTGGTTTATTTGGGTTCAACCATCGTGGGCTTGAAGTGGTTCCCGGACAAGCTTGGCCTGGCGTCTGGCCTCATTGCCGCGGGTTTTGGCTCCGGCGCGGCGCTCTTTGTTCCCTTGATCGCTCACATTATCAGCGTCGAAAGTTATCGGACTGCTTTCTTGTACACCGGCATCGGGCAGGGAATCATCATTTTGCTGGTTTCCCAGTTTATGGTGAATCCCGATCCGAACGACCCGCAGATCGCCGGAAAGAAAGCCGTGAGCAGGTTTAAGGTAAGAAGCCAGGCGGAGCAATTCACTTCGGCCGAGATGCTGTGCACGCCGCAATTTTACATGCTGTACGCGATGATGCTGATGATGGGGATTGGCGGACTCATGGTTACAGCGCAAGTGGGTTCGGTGGCGGACACGCTTGGCATCACTAAGGCCGTCTTCACGCTGGCTATATTCGTCAATTCCCTGGCCAATGGAGCAGGCCGGATTTTCTGGGGCTGGGTTTCGGACCACGTGGGGCGTGAACGGACGATGATCATCGCGTTCTTGATCCAGTCGTTGGCCCTTGTAAGCGTTCTTCGTTTTGGACGCGGCTCTCCCGTCTGGTTTGTCCTACTTCTAGCGACGGTGCTTTTCACCTGGGGCGAGATTTATTCGCTCTTTCCGGCAGCCATGGCGGATTTTTTTGGAATCAAGAACTCCGGCTCCAACTACGCGTTCATTTACAGTTCCAAAGGAATGGCATCGATTCTGGCCGGAGGACTCGCGGCGCTTCTCTTTGAGCGGACAGGTTCCTGGACCGTCGTGTTTTATGGGAGCGCGGCGCTCGCCTTCATAACCGCCATCATGGCCGCATGGCTCATCTCCGTGCCGCAGCCGACCAAACTAAAAGCGGCATCGCCTGCTGCGGCTCCCGTGAAGAGCGTGGAACCTTAAAGAGATTTCCCCTGCGAGTGGACCTGATGCCAAAGTCCTCGTGCAGTTTTTTCATCAGGGCTTGTTTCTGGTAACATGGTTGCCTCGTCCTTTCTGCATTGCCCATCTATCGGGAGGTTAAGTTCAAAATGGCAAGCCCAATGGTTGAGATTCAGGTCACCGCGCCGGTTTCCGAAGCCCACAAAACCGTGCTCACAACCGAAGCCGTAGCCTTTCTCAAGAAGCTCTCTTCCACGTTTGAGGGAGGGCGGCAGCAGTGCCTCGCCGCGCGGCGAGAAAGGCAAGCGAGGATCGACCGCGGGGAATTGCCGGATTTCCTTCCCGAAACCGAGCACATTCGCAAGGCGGAATGGTCGGTGGCCTCCATTCCCGCGGACCTGATGGACCGGCGCGTCGAAATTACCGGACCCGTCGACCGCAAGATGATCATCAACGCGCTCAATTCCGGCGCAAATGTTTTCATGGCCGACTTCGAGGATTCCAACTCGCCGACCTGGACGAACAACCTGGACGGCCACGTCAATCTGCGCGACGCGGTGAATCGCACGATCACGTACGTCAGTCCGGAAGGGAAGAGCTACAAGCTCAACGAAAAGATTGCCACGCTGCTCGTTCGTCCCCGCGGCTGGCACCTGGATGAGAAGCATTTCCTCGTGGACGGCAAGCCGATCTCCGGCGCGCTGTTCGATTTTGGCCTGTTCTTTTTCCATAACGCCAAGAATCTGCTCGCCCACGGAACGGGGCCCTATTTCTATTTGCCGAAGATCGAGAGCCACAAGGAAGCGCGCTTGTGGAACGACATTTTTAATTTCTCGCAGGACTATGTGGGAATCCCTCGCGGAACGGTTCGCGCCACGGTGCTCATCGAGACGATCCTCGCGGCATTCGAGATGGACGAAATCATGTACGAGCTGCGCGAGCACTCCTCCGGCCTCAACTGCGGGCGCTGGGACTACATTTTCAGCTTCATCAAGAAATTCGACTTGCGCCCAGACTTCATTCTTCCGAATCGCGCCGAAGTGACCATGACGCAGCCCTTCCTGGCTTCCTATGTGGCGTTGCTGATCCAGCAGTGCCACCGCCGCAACGCTCACGCCATGGGAGGAATGGCGGCGCAGATTCCCATAAAAAACGATCCCGTGGCGAATGAAAATGCGATGGCGAAAGTGCGCGAAGACAAAATACGCGAAGTGAAGGCCGGACACGACGGCACCTGGGTCGCGCATCCCGGCCTCGTCTCCGTGGCCAAAGATATTTTTGATGAGTACATGAAAGGGCCGAACCAGATCGACGTGAAGCGCGGCGACGTGCATGTCACCGCGAAGGATTTGCTCGCCATACCAAAGGGGACTATCACCGCGCAGGGACTGAAGTGGAATATCGACGTAGGATTGCAGTACCTCGCTTCGTGGCTCGCCGGGAACGGCTGCGTTCCCATCTACAACTTGATGGAAGACGCCGCCACGGCCGAAATTTCCCGCACACAGGTCTGGCAGTGGGTCAAGCACGGCGCCAAGCTCGACACCGGTGAAACGGTGACGGCGCAAATGGCGCGCGACACGATGGCCGCGGTGCTGGACGGGATGAAAGCAAAGATGGGCGAAGAGAAGTTCAACGCCAGCAAATTTCCAGCGGCGGGGAAAATTCTAGTGGGACTCATGACCAGCCCGGATTTTCACGAGTTTCTTACGCTGGATGCCTACGCGGTCTTGGCCTGACATGCCTCACGTAGCGCCCGCCTTCAGGCGGGCATCTGATCGAATCTGAAATGCCCGCCTGAAGGCGGGCGCTACAATCATTCTGCAAAGAGGTTTTCGATTTTTTCAGGGGCAAATGCCCTGGGTGCAGCCGCGCTTGTGTTCGTCCGGAATGTCCGCGAATCGCGCGGGAACGAATCCATTGCGATTGGGCATTTGGACCTTAGGTAACGTATTTTGATCCAGTACGTCACCTTCCTTGATAATGTTGCTCTTAAAAAGAATGAACGCCGTGAGCGCGTACACTTCGTTTGGCGTGAGGGTTCCACTCTGGCCTCGCGGCATCGCGCGGTGGATAAAGTCATATACCGAAGTCGCATACGGCCAGTAACCCCCGACAGATCTGACGGGCTTAAGTGTAGTGAGTGTTTCGGTGTCAGCGATGCCTCCAACCACGCGAGGTCCGATCTTGCCGCCTTCCCCATTAGCGCCGTGGCATACGGCGCACTTGGCGGCATATATCGGCGCGCCGTCCTTTGCGCTTCCTTGTCCCACGGGAAGCCCCTTGCCGTCAGGCCCGATGGAAATATCCCAGGCCTGAATTTCCTCCTTCGTCGGCGTTCTGCCCACATTGGAGTAGGACGGCGCTTGCGCCAGTGCCACGTTCACCGCCAGGAAGAAAATCCCGGCACTCAGAATTTTAGACAAGCGCATTTTGGACGCTCCCGTCCCGGTTTACTTTCCAGGGCTGAATGGCGTTGAAATCGCCGACGACCTGTTGCGTTTTCAGGAGAAAGTCCACGTCGGCGTTCCAGAGCTTGGCGACTTCAAGGATCGTCGGTTGTACCGTGCCCGTTTCATCGGTGCAGCGGGATTGCAGGACAGCCTCATTGCCGTCCCAAGTCCACGGGGCGGAGAATCGAGTGTGCGCCTTCCGCGCGACGGGATCGTGCAGCTGCGCGTCCTTCCAGGTGCGGCCTCCATCGGCAGAGACTTCGACCCGCTTGACGGCGCCCGCGCCGGACCACGCCAGTCCCGTAATCTCGTGGAAGCCGGGGCCGGGCATTTTGTAACCGCCGGCGGGCCGCGTAATCACGGATTTTGGTCCGAGTTCGAATTCGAACCAACGGGATTTGCCGTCGAGTCTCATGCTGGGATATCGGCTCGTCTCCATCATGGCCATGTAAGGCTCGTCCACCAGATCGATGCGCCTCAGCCATTTGACGTTGTTGATCCCTTGCCAGCCGGGAACGATCAGGCGCAGGGGAAATCCCTGCTCTGGACGGACAGGCTCGCCGTTTTGGCCGTAGGCTACCAGCGCATCGTCCAAACCCTTCCCTATTGGAATACTCTTGGAGTGTTTGGGCTCGTCCGCGCCTTCCGCAATCATCCAGGTCGCACCCTTTTGCACACCGGCCTCTTTGAGGAGCGTGGACAGCAGGACTCCGGTCCACTGGCTGCAACTGGTGAATCCGTGCGTTTCCTGGGGAGTCGCATCTTTCGAAATTCGGGCATCGCCGCCCGGACCACGCGGAGAACTGTTGCCGTGGCACTCGACGAAATGAAAGCGGGTTACGAAGGGCAGGCGCTTTATTTCGTCCACGGAAAAAATCAAGGGACGATCGACCATGCCGTGGATCAGCAAATGGTGTTCCTGAGGGTCGATGTCGGGCGGCTCGAAACCGTGAGAAATCGTGAAGTGAAGCGATGACGGCGTGATCATTCCCACCGAGTCCTGAAGAGGAGCCCTGAGACCGAACGCCACGGCTTCATCTTTTAGCCGGCGCTCCGGATTGTTGATGCTGCCATTCCGCACGGTGGTCACGAAATGAGAGCGCTCGCCGTAGAGGTGCAGCTCGTCAACTTTTTCCAGGGCTGGTTCGGCCGCAGCCGCGGCTGGAAGAGCGGTTGCCGATGCTCCGACGGCCAAGCCTGCCAGCGCCGCGCCATTCTTGAGGAATCGCCTTCGATCCGTTTGTTTCGGGTTCATATGGCCCTCCTATCAGATTAATCGGAATGGTATCACAGGACCTGCTCTGCGGAATGCCCGAGTAGGACGGGCTTCAGCCTGTCGGGTTTTCTGTGCAGATAAATTACAAGGCGACAGGCTGAAGCCCGTCCTACTGCGATCGCGGAACACGCATGGTGAGGCGACTTGCATCAAGGGCAATGCCCGAGTTTGCAGCCACGCTTTTTCCAATCGTGAATTTCGTCCAGATTCTGAGGAACGAATCCATCGCGATTGGGCATTTTGATTTTGGGTAGAGTCTTGGCGTCGATGACGTCGTCTTCCTTGATGATGTCGTTGCGAAAGAGGATGAACGCCGTGAGGGAATAGACCTCGTCGGTTTTGAGCGATCCTTCCGCATAGCGCGGCATGGCCCGGCGGATGTAATCGAAAATTGTGGTTGCGAACGGCCAGTAGCTTCCCGCGGTCATCTTGGGGTGCAGGGAAGTGAGCGTGCCCTTCCCGCCGACGAGCGCAGGCGCCTGCGAGGTGCCTTCCTGATTTTCGCCGTGGCAGGCGACGCATTTTTCATTGAACAGGCGCGCGCCCGTCTTGGCATTCCCGCTGCCGGGCGGCAATTCCTTGCCATCCGTGCCGATGGCGATATCCATGGCCTGGACTTCCTGCGCGGTCGGAGTACGGCCGACGTTTTTGTAGTCCGGCGTTTGCGCTAACGCAGTGACGCAAGCGGCCACGGCCACCACTGGCACTAGAAAGCTAAAATGAAATCGCATTTTGGACGCTCCCGTCAGGATTCACTTTCCAGGGTTGAATGGCGTTGAAGTGGCCGGGAATCGTTCCGGTCTTGACGAAAAAGTCGGGCTCGACTTTCCAGAATTTCGCGAGCTCAACCACGGTGGGTTGCCTCTCGCCTACTTCATCCGTGCAGCGGGACTGAAGGATGGTTTCCTCGCCATTCCAATCCCAGCCAAATCCGAATCGCACGTGGGCCTTCGGATATACGGGGCTTTGAATTTCCGCCTCGCGCCACGTCTTGCCATTGTCGGTGGAAACTTCGATGGATTTGACAAGTCCTCCGCCGGACCATGCCAGGCCGCTGATCTCGTAGAAGCCCGGGCCATTCAATTTTTGTCCGCCCGAGGGACGAGTAATGACGGTCCGGGGACCCATCTGGAATTGGAACCAGCGCGACAGCCCGTCGGGCCTGATGCTCGGATACTTAGTGCTCTCCCACATTCCCATGTAGGGCTCTTCGACGAGCTTGATCTTGCGCAGCCATTTGACGTTGTTAATTCCTTCCCAGCCGGGAACGAGAAGCCGGATCGGGTAGCCTTGCTGCGGGCGCAGCGCCTCGCCATTCTGGCCGTAGGCGATCAGGACGTCATCCATCGCTTTTTCAATCGGGATGCTCTTCGTGTGTTTTCCTTTTTCCGAACCCTCGCCGATGATCCACTTGGCTTCGGGCTTCACTCCCACATGTTTCAGGAGGATCGAAAGCGGCACGCCTGTCCACAGGCTACAGCTCGTGAAGCCGTGCGTATCCTGCGCCGTCGCGTTCGGAGAAACGCGGTACTTTCCCGTGGGACCCGCGGGCGCGCCGTTCGCGTTGCACTCCAGAAAATGCGCGCGAGTGACGGAAGGAAACCGCTTCAAGTCGTCCATGGAAAAAATCAGGGGCTTATCCACCAGGCCGTGAATCAGGAGGTGGTGCTCGGCGGGATCGATGTCGGGCGGCTCGTAACCGTGAGCGATCACGAAATGCAGCGAGGCGGGAGTGATATAGCCGACCGAATTCTGAATCGGATTCCGCCAACCGAAGTCTTGATGGTATCCCGGAGGAGCGGGGTCGTACAGACCCATGGCGCCGAGCCGTTCGGAAGTCTCAAATCGCGACCGCTCGCCATAGCTGTGCAAATCCTTCGCGGGCGCTCCGGATTTTTCGTCCGGCAAAGCCCCGGCCCTTGCGGCTTGCGCCGCTCCGACGGCCAGTCCGGCTAACGCGGCACCATTTTTCAGAAAGCTCCGGCGGCCGGAATCTTTCGGTTTCATGAGTTTCTCCTAGGAAACGCTTTCCCGAGGTTTAACAAAGGCGGCGCGCAAAGTCAACGAATTGGTACGGGAATTGTCTCCGATGGAATTAACCGGATACTCAAAAATAGAACGGGACAACGGTTTGGGCCGCATCGATCCGACGGGTCGATCCTGCCCTTGGGAATCAAGTCAAAGGCCCCGCCTCGCCACGTCGAGCATCAAGGACGGGCCACCCAATGTTCAACTACAAAGCTCGGGCCACCCGTCCAAAGCCTGGCCCACCCGCGAAGGGGCACGTTCTTGTGGGGAGATATACATTCGGCATACAATGCGTCGAGTTTAGTCAATGCAAATGCCTTCCACAACACAGGCCGGAACGAAATCCAACGAGGTCCTCACATACCGAGGAAAGACATTCATGGGGAAAGATTGGAAATTCTGGATTCGCCTTTTGGGTCCGGTCATAGTGTTCATAACATTTGTGGTGAAGGAGGATATGCGCGATGCAGTAAGAGCTGAGGTAGCGAAAATTGATCTGGGCAGAAGTCTGTTGGCAGTACATACAGATGTTTTGAACGTAGGACTCAGTCTTATAGATGAAGCGGAGATGAGAATAGAAAGAGACAGAAACAACGGTCGCCAAAAACAGTCATTGTCCTCAGAGCGGTTTCATGTTCTTGTCGGTGGCTACGTCCTAGTTCAGGACGCACTAACAAGCATGAATCGTCTTGTTAGCGTATTACCGGATCGCCCCAATGAGTTGAACTCTACAATGGAAAAGGCCAATGACGAATTAAACGAAGTCGAAAAGCGCGTAAAACTTGTCACAAACGACCCCACAACGCTAGACAAGCAAGAGCCAGGGATACACGAGGCCTTGTTCACATTACGCAAAAAGTGGGAGCCCCTCAGCCATAAGATTGATGACGAAGCAGACGAAGAAATGAAGCAATTGTTGGAGAAGAGCGAATTCTACGAAAAAGCTAGTTGGGGGCTATATTTCTTGGGTTTTATCCTAGCACTTACGGGGAAGATCTATGCCCTTGACACAGCAAACGAGACTACAGATCAGCCCTAGAGCATTTACTCAGGAGAAATTGTGGCCCTCGAATTCGTCGACCAAGCGGGCGCTGAGCCGTTTTGCGATGTTGGGACTTCTCGGCAACCCGCACATATCTTCAATCGTTCAAACCCTCCGATATTGTCGAGGTCGGGTGGCCCGGCCTTTGATTTTGAATTTCTAGATGCCCCATCTGTCACGCGGGGTGGCTGGTGGGGTTTTTGATCTTCTATATCAATTCGATTGGCGGATGCGCATCCCGTAGAACGACCGGTAAACGAAGACAAAGGACACGGCGAAAAAAGCAGCCGGACGGGTGGCCCGGCCTTTGAAGTTGGGGGTGCCCCGTCCTTCGTCCCTTGAAGGGCGGGGATTTTGACTTGGTTCTCAAGATTTGCATCAGCACCCGGGAACGGTGCGGACCCGCGTGGATTCCTACTTCATCGAAGAAGCGTCGAACCAAAAGCCCCGCCCTTGAAAAGGTGTCAAGGACGGGCCACCCAAAGTTCAACCACAAAGCCGGGCCCACCCGTCAGATCGCGCCAAAAAACGTGTAGAATGCATGCCAGTTCACCGACTGCGCATATTTGACACATCGGAGACCCGGGTATGGCTGAACAGATCGTCCCGTCCTTTTCTGCGCGAAACCGTGGCGCGCAGGCGCAAATCGACAACGCTTGCCCCGAGACAACTAGGAAAGGGCTGCTTCACCTTCTTTACACTCTCGTGGAGAAGAAGTACGTCGAGGGTTGGCAAGAACTTGTCGGAGAGCTGAAGCGAATCGCCCGTGGTGATCCGGGGCAAGAAAAGTACCCTCGTCAAGTTGCTGCAGAACTATTGAACACGATCGAGTGGCAAAAGGTATTCGATTACTGTGAACGCCTATACAGCCATTTAGCACGTGAGGTATTGAACTACACTTTTAACAACGATATTGAAGTCATCGCGCCGAAGAGCGCGGTGCAAGAATATATTGCCAGCGAATTGCAGCGCCTTTTTCTCGAAGAGAATTTGGCCTTTGAATTTTCGAGCGGCCTCGTCCAGCGGCGAGGCCGTCGCCACACGGCAAACCAAGTTGCAGCCGCTGATCTCGTTCTGGGCGATCCGCGATTTTCTTCTGCCCGGACACACTACAAAAAAGCAAAAAAATACTTCCGAAACGTAGCCCAGCCCGACTACGAGAATGTCGTGAAAGAGGCCGTCTGCGCCGTCGAGGCTGTCGCAAAGGTTCTGTTCCCGGGTGGAGGATCCACGCTCGGAGATGTCGTGAAGTCAATAGCCGGCAACGAATGGGGCCAGCTTCCAAAAACAATCGCCAAAACCTTTGACGGATTGTACGGTTTCAGAGGTAGCGGAGAAGGCGTCGGACATGGGGGCACTGAGGGCGGCGCAGCGACGAAGGAAATCGCCGAGTACGCCTTGGCCGTGTCAGCATCCCAAATTATATTTCTAGTGGATTTTGCGAAATCGTTGGAAGAGGATATTCCCTTCTAAACGGCGGGTGGCCCGGGCTTTACAAGCGAGAAGGTTTTGAGGGTGCCCCATCTGTCGTCCGCCCCGGCGGACGCGACAGGTGGGGCTTTTGACTTTGTTCCGTTCATCAAAAACTGCCAGTCATCATCTCCGATGCCTTGAAGAGACGAACCTTCTATACTAATTCGACTGGCGGATGCGCATCCCGTAGAACGACTTGTAAACGAAGACAAAGGAGACGGCGAAGAAAGCTGCTGCGAGCGCGCGCGTCAATGTGCCGCCGGAGGTGGCCGTCAGTTTCACGGCTAGTTCCACGGCGAGCAGGCCGAAGAGCGTTGTGAACTTGATGACGGGGTTGAGAGCGACGGAAGAAGTGTCCTTGAACGGATCGCCGACCGTATCGCCGATGACGGTGGCGTCATGCAGCGGCGTGCCTTTTTGTTTCATTTCCACTTCCACGATTTTCTTGGCGTTGTCCCAGGCGCCGCCGGCGTTGGCCATGAAGATGGCTTGATACAGGCCGGAGATGGCGATGGACATGAGGTAGCCGATGAAAAAGAAAGGTTCGAGGAAGGAAAACGCCAGCGTCGCGAAAAACACGGCGATGAAAATGTTCAGCATGCCTTTCTGCGCGTATTTCGTGCAGATTTCGACGACCTTCTTGCTGTCCTCGACGGAAGCTTTCTCGACGCCTTCGAGCTTGATGTTGGCCTTGATGAACTCGACGGCCCGGTACGCGCCCGTGGTCACCGCCTGCGTCGATGCCCCGGTGAACCAGTAGATCATGGCGCCGCCGGTGATCAGGCCGAGCACGAAAGGCGCGTGCAGCAGGGAAAGTTTTTCGACATTTGTCGTGAGGCCGTTGGTCAACGCCATGATGATCGAGAAAATCATCGTGGTTGCGCCGACTACCGCCGTGCCGATCAAAACGGGTTTCGCCGTCGCCTTGAACGTGTTGCCGGCGCCGTCGTTCTCCTCGAGGAGATCCTTGGCGCGCTCAAAGTTGGCGTCGATGTTGAAATCCTTTTTCAATTCTTCCTTGATGTTGGGAACCTGCTCAATCAGTGACAATTCGTAAACCGATTGCGCGTTGTCCGTCACCGGGCCGTAGGAATCCACGGCGATCGTTACCGGTCCCATACCCAGGAAGCCGAACGCGACAAGCCCGAAGGCAAAGACAGGCGCGGCGATCATCAGCGCGCTGAGGCCCATGCGGGCAAACAGGTAGGCGATGGACATCAGGAAAACCATGGCGATGCCCAGGTAATATGCGGAGAAATTTCCAGCCACGAAGCCGGACAAAATGCCGAGAGACGCGCCGCCCTCTTCCGCCGAAGTCACAACTTCCTTGACGTGCCGCGAATCGGTGGAGGTGAACGCTTTCACGAGTTCCGGAATCACCGCGCCCGCCAGCGTGCCGCAGGAAATAATCGAAGCCAGCTTCCACCACTGCGTCGAGTCGTTGCCGAGCGCGGGAATGATGACGGCGGATATCGCGTACGTCATCGCGATGGAGATGAAGGAAGTGAGCCAGACCAGGGTGGTGAGGGGCGCCTCGAAATTCATCTTGTCGGCATGGCCGTATCGAGCTTTTGCGTACGCGGCATTGATGAAGTATGCCGCCGCGCTAGCAACCAGCATGGCGATGCGCATCACGAAAATCCAGACCAGCAACTGAACCTGCACGATCGGATCCTTCACGCCCAGCAGGATGAAGGTGATGAGCGCCACGCCGGTGACGCCGTAGGTCTCGAAACCGTCGGCGCTCGGCCCGACCGAGTCGCCCGCATTGTCGCCCGTGCAATCGGCGATCACGCCCGGATTGCGCGCGTCGTCTTCCTTGATTTTGAAAACGATCTTCATCAGGTCCGAGCCGATGTCGGCGATCTTGGTGAAAATGCCTCCGGCAATGCGAAGCGCCGCGGCGCCCAGCGATTCACCGATGGCAAAGCCGATGAAGCATGGACCAGCGTAATCGCCGGGAACAAAAAGCAGGATGAAGAGCATCATCAGCAATTCCACGCTGATGAGCATCATGCCGATGCTCATTCCGGCCTGCAGCGGAATCTGATAAATGGGGTAGGGTTTGCCGCGCAGACCGGCAAACGCCGTCCGCGAATTCGCAAAAGTATTTACGCGAATGCCGAACCACGCAACACCATAACTTCCACCCATTCCCAAAAGGCTGAACAACAGAATGATGGGAAGCGTAACGCCGATGGGCTTATCCGGCACGGGCGAGAGAACGCCGAAGTACAACACGATCACGACGGCAATGAAGACCCACAGGAATAGCAGGAATTTGCCCTGCGTGATGAGATAAGTCTTGCAGGTCTCATAAATCAGCTCGGACACTTCGCGCATGGCACGGTGCACCGGCAAGTTCTTCAGGCGGCTATAGATGGCAAGGCCGAAGATCAGTCCGAAAATGCAAAACAGAATCCCGATGGTCAGCAGCTTGTGTCCGTCCATCCCAAGAAAAGTGACCTGCGAAAGGTCGGGCAATTTCAAGCTGGCCTCGCCTGCGGGGTTTTCTTGGGCCGAGGCGGATGCAGCGCTCAGCAAGGTCAGCAGTGCGCCTACCGCGCCTGCCTTGGCGAATCGGCTTCTAAGCGAGCCTAGGCCCGCGAGCCAGGTACACATCAGTGATCCTCCGTCAAAATCATGCGATCAGGCTAAAGCCCTATCATGCTGTTTGCTTCCGGCACACCATTTCGCCCTGTTCATTTCTTCAGGGCGATGATGGGATGGCTGACCGGATTTGCTACAGGTTGCCACTTCAAGAAGGGGCGGAAGTGCCTCACTTTGTCCCGGTCATTCAACCAACTGCAAGAGACAATTCCAAGTACGGACTACACCCATAACCGCTTACCGGGGCGGCACAAAGCTCACTTTTATAACATGCAGGGGTAGGGGGGTCAAACCGTTTCGCGGGGTGTTGCCGGGAATGCAAACCAGGTCCGGAAATCATTCAGGTGGGGAAACCGGTCTCTGGTGGCGGAAATGCCGGAAATCCAGCCCCGGATTAATAACGTCGGGGTAACTCTTCCGGAGAGGGGCCTTTCTATGCCGTATTACCCAGTGCAAAATTGGGCCACAATTAAGAAACTTCTCAGATGGTACCCCCTTGATTCGTGAGGAGAGTGCCGGTTCGGCAGATCAGAAAGCTGCTCGCCACCTTTGGGAGCGTTGCCGGGAGAGTGTTGGCAGGAGGCATGTGCTGTGCGCAGGGATTCCGCAGGACTCAAGCTGGAAATCGCGTTTGGATGTCTCATCGCCCTGTTGATCGGCGTCGGATGGCTGGGCTTGAGCCGCATGGGGCAGATCAACGCCTCCACAAATCGCCTTTTCGACGAGCGTTGGGAGAGGCTTTATGCCGCTCGGCTCGCTACCAGCTATTTCAATACCAACAATCGAATCATCATGCGATTTTTCCTTACAGAAGGCATCAATCACGAGGAAGCGTCCGCGCTCGCGGCCCAAATGAAGGAAAACAATTTGCAGGCCTCGGCCACATGGAAACAAATCGAGGCGGAGCAGATCTCCGATGCCGAAAGGGAGTTACTCCGTAAAGTGCTCGCAGCCAAATTGCCCGCGGACGAAAGCCTGGAGAAGACGGCGGCATTGCTGGTCAATCAAGGCAAAACCACGGAAGTAAACAAATTAATGGTGAACGAAACGCTCCCACTTCTAAATAGGTATCGCGATGCCTGGCTCGCCGTCACCGATTACGAGGAAGATCAGTTGAGCCGGGCGGGGATCCAGAGCAAGGCGAGTTTCGCGGTGGTCCGGCGTCTTTCCGCGACGTTGGTATTGCTGGCGATTGGACTGGCCATCTGCATCGCGGTGTTCGTAACTCGCAGGTTGAGCCGCGAAATGGAAGAGCGGGAAAGATCTCAAATCGCCATCCGGAATCTGAACGAAGGCCTCGAGAGGAAAGTGGCGGAACGAACGGAGGAATTGGCTCGCACGGTGGACGCGCTAAGAGAGGAAGTGAACGTACGGGGAGCGCAGGAAGTAGATCTCCGGCGGCTGGCGGCGATCGTGGAATCGTCCGACGATGCCATCATCGCCATCACATTGAATGGGATCGTTACGGATTGGAACCCCGGCGCGGAACGCATGCTGGGGTATCTGAGAAGCGAAATGATTGGCCAGCCGATTTCGCGGATCGTACCTCCCGACCGGCTCGGCGAACCCAACAGAAGTTTGCAGCGATTAATCGCGGGAGAGCAGGTCGACCGTCATGAAACCGTGCGCATCCGGAAGGATGGCAGGCAGATCCACGTATCCGTGACCATCTCGCCTCTGCGAGATATGCAGGGCAAAATTGTCGGCGATTCGGCCATTTTTAGGGACATCAGTGAACGCAAGAAGATTGAAGATGCCCTCCGAAGGTCGGAGGCTGGATTCCGGTCGCTGGTCCATAACGCGCCCTATGGAATCTTGCGAACGAAGCCGGATGGCAGGATCGTGCAAGCCAATCCAGCCATGGTGCGAATGCTCGGGTACTCTTCCGAACAGGAAATGCTGGCCCTGAACATGGCCAAGGATGTGTATCGCTGTCCAGAGGAACGCGTGGAGGCAACTGCGTGGACGGGCAAGCAGAATTCGGTCCATGGAGTGGAGCTGGAATGGAGACGCAAGGACGGTTCGATGTTTGCCGTGCGGTGCGATACGCATGTCGTAATGGACTCGGAGGGGTTCCTGGAATTCCTGGAAACCTTCGTGGAGGACGTAACCGAACGGCGCGAAATGGAGCTGCAGCTCCGGCAGAGGCAAAAAATGGAAGCCATCGGGCGCCTGGCCGGAGGAATCGCGCATGATTTCAACAATCTGCTCGGCGTCATTTCCGGCTACGCCGAGCTGGTATCGGAGCAGATTGACCCGCAAGGCGAGGTGCACAACTCCGTGGAACAAATCCGGAAGGCCGCCGAGCGGGCCTCCGCCCTCACCCGACAACTTCTGGCTTTCAGCCGGCAGCAGGTTCTGGAAACGAGAATACTGGACCTCAACTCAATTGTTGAGGACATGGTTAAAATGCTGCCTCGCCTTCTCGGCGAAGACATCGAATTGCAGGCCTCGCTCGATCCCGGACTCGGCGCAGTGAAGGCGGATCAAGGACAGGTCGAACAAGTCCTCCTGAATCTGGCCGTCAACGCGCGCGATGCCATGCCCGGCGGCGGCAAATTGGCAATTCACACGGGCCGCGCTCGCCTTGATTCCGATCTTGCGCTAAAGCATCCGTCCATGACACCTGGCGACTATATATTGCTCTCGGTCAGCGACACCGGGTTGGGCATGGACAAACAAACGCAGGCTCATATTTTCGAACCCTTCTTCACCACCAAGGAGCGGGGACGCGGCACCGGCCTTGGTCTGGCAACCGTCTACGGATTTGTGAAACAGATCGGCGGGTACGTTTGGGTGGAAAGCGAGCCCGGGGTCGGATCAACCTTCGAAATTTATCTTCCCGTGGCCTGTGCGGAAACCCCCAAGAAAGCCCCGGTCGCCGCAACCACCGCTTCGGGACGCGGCGAGGGAACAGTTTTATTGGTGGAAGATGAAGAGTCCTTGCGCACCTTAACGCGCAGCATTCTCGAGCAGGGCGGGTATACGGTCATTGAGGCCTGCAACGGAATGGAGGCGATCGAGATCGCCAGGGAAGCCACTGCTCCCATCCATCTGCTCCTGACGGATATGGTGATGCCCGGAATGAATGGCCGGGCTGTGGCGGAAAAAGTGGAAGAATTGCATCCGGGGATAAGAGTCGCCTACATGTCCGGATACACAGGATTTACGACGCGGGAAGCCGCCAGTTTGAATGGGATCATTATCGCGAAGCCCTTCACTCGCAATATCTTGCTGCAAAAATTGAGTGAAGCCTTGGAGTTTGAGCAGAAACCAACCGGAACCTAGCCGGGGATTCGTCCCGTGCGCCTTTCACTCCTGCAGGCTTCAACTCGCAGACGAGGACAGCAGATCACGCCCGGCTCGCTGCTCACGTCATTTTTTTTGCGCGGTGGGCGGAAGCAAGCCGTTCATGCGCAGATGCATCGAGAGCCCGGCATAGTGATCGGCGAAATCCGTGATGACCGCCAGGGCCGCTCCCAGGCGCGTGATCTTTTTGCCGCCGAAAAACGGGACCATTTCGGACAGGTTGGCGTCCGTCATTTTTGAAAATTGCTCGCCGCAATAGTCCATCGACGCTTTCAGTCCAGCGACCAATTTTTCTTTCGAATCGGTCTCGGAGCTTTTCGGGAACGGCGTTGCCGGCGGGGTGAAAAGTCTCGAGCAGACGGCGTTATTGACATCGCCAATGTGGCCGATCGTTTTTCCGAAGGTCATGTTTTCGGGAGTGGGTTTGAAGCTGTACTTTTCCGCGGGCATGATTTCGGCAGTTGCAACCAGGTTCTTTGCATAATCGTCGAACTGACTGCGAAGGCTGGCGGTAAGCGGATTTGCCGACGCATCCTGCGCCCGCGCAAGCATGGGCGCCACCAGACAAATTGCTACAAGACAGATCAATCGTTTCATTACGGTATTCTCCTTTGAGATCACTCGGTCACGGCAGCATACGACGGATGGCAAACTCATTCAAGCTGGCGGGCTTTCGCAGCGCCGGCAGGAATTCCCACCGCATTGGAACGACTACGTGTACTTCACCAAGGCCATGAATCCGAAATCCATGTGCAATTGCATGTGGCAATGGAAGAGGGATGGGCCGGGGTGGTCCGCGACGAAATCGACTTCCGCGTCGCTGAAGCGCGGAATGTTGACGATGTCTTTCTTGATGCCGGCTGTGGTTTTCCCGCCGATCTTGACGATTTCAAAATCGTGGCGGTGCAGGTGAAGCGGGTGCGTGTCGCCCGTCTGATTGTGGAAGACCATGCGGTAGCGCTTGCCCTTCTGCACCATGAGCGGGTCCGTGTCCGGCCATGATTTTTCGTTGATCGTCCAGCGGTTGTAATCGACGCGGTTGCCGGGAATTTTCTTGAACACGAGGTCGAAGGTTCCATCCGGTGTGGGGTGCGGGTCCTGCGTGCCGAAGGGCGTGTAGTCCCAGGGTGTTTTGGGGACTTTCACCCAGGCTGGCTCGCCCGTCTGCCCCGCATATTCGATGATGATGCCCAGCCCGTTCATTCGCTCTTCGTCGTCGATCGAGCCGAAAATCCAGACGCCCGGTTGATTCATCTCCACGACGGCATCGACGCGCTCCGCAACGCCCATGGTCAGGACATCCACGGAAGCTTGCGTCGGAACTGGATTGCCGTCCATGGCGATCACTTTGAATTTGTGTCCCGGCAGCGCGAACGAAATGTCGTCGGTCGCGCTGGAATTGAGCAGGCGGAAGAGGACGCGCTGCCCTTGCTTCACGCGGATGGGATCGCCGTGGCCGAGTGCCTTGTCGTTGAACGAGCCGTTCTTGTAAGCGATTTCCCAGCCGTTGTTCGCGGGTCCCAGGTGCGCGAGCGATGGTCCCCACTGATGCGCGGCCAGGAAAATTTCCTGGTCGTAATTTCCTGGCTCGCTCTTCGGTTCGACGTAGAAGAATCCGAATTGGCCGTTGAACGTGCCCATATCGAGATTTCCCTTGGAAGGCATGTGCGTGTGATACCAGCGCGAACCGACCGGTCCCGGCACAAAGGTGTACTGGCGGCTGCCGTGTGCGGGGATGACCGGCGTTCCTTCTTCCTCGGAGCCGTCCACGTCGGAAGCGACGAATTGCCCGTGCCAGTGGACAAGTTCCGGCATGTCCGTGTCATTGTGCACGTCGACGGTGACGCGTTTTCCTTCCCGGAAGCGCAGGATGGGGCCCGGAACTTTGCCGTTGTAGCCGACCGTTTTGATCACAACGCCCGGCGCAATTTCGACACTGACCGGTGCGATGCGAAGTGTCAGGTCGGGCTTGGCAAGCGGAAGCGCAGCCACGGAAGAAAATCGCGGCACGGAAGCCAAAGCGGCGCCCACGGCGCTCACTCCAGTTGCGGCCAGGAACTCTCTCCGATTCAGCATAGTAAACCCCTTTTTTGTGGATCGAATGGAATGGCAATGATTGTGAAACGCCATAATCCAATCGGCGCAAGGCAGTGTCAAGCAAGAATCATGTAAAATCTGAGGCGATGTCAGCGAGGCAGTTTTCCAAGTACGGATTCTCAGAGGGGTCGAGGTGCAGTCGGCTCCATTTGTTCATTTGCCTGCGCTATTTGCTCAATCCTCTCGCAGAGGGCTGCGAGTTCAATCAATGTCTCGCGGACGGCGTCCGGCTGGAGTAAGTTTCTGCGGTAGTTGCACTCCGCTTCAATGGAGCCATTCCATCCATGGAACCTCCAAGGATATCCAGTGTCACCTGGTGATCGCAGAAGATCAACTCGACAAGCGCCGATCACATGAGCGACTGATTCTTGGAATTCGGGCCGATCAATGACGGGACGGGCTCTTGAAGGAAGGTAAGTTATGTATAGCAAAGGCGCTGAACCGGGAAGTGGGACTTCCCATTTTGATCCTTTAGGAGCTTCAGAACCTTCAAAGTAGCCCATCCACTTTCCATAGCAGGCTATCAATAAAATCAGTGTGAAAATGAAGAGGAACACAGCCGCAGCGAACTTCCAGGGCGGAGCCATAGGTACGAATAGGTAGCCAAAACTGAGTAGGAAAAATAGTTGTGATAAACTCACTCGCAGGAGTTTTAAACCATTTCGGATGGCATAGATTTTTCGAGCCCTCTTTGTCCGGACCTCAAACGGCATGAAAAAATAACCGGAAACGCAAACTCGAATGAAATCGTCAGGGCCGTGCCGCGATGAAACGCGTGCTGGCCGCCCTTGGAAAAATCCACCAACAGAAGCCCCATTGACTACGGCCGTTCCAGTGTCAAACAGATCAAGAAGTGCAGCGACTCTCTTACGATCCCAGCGCGAGAACATAGAAAGGACGTCCCACATGATGATTGCAAATGTCGCAATAAGGACGATCAAATACAAATCCTTGGCAAGCCCGTGCATACCTAGTGTCCTCGTCTGCGATTCAAGGCCAAGACTCAATCCGCTGACGTCCCAAAGGAAAAATAATTCAAGTGACTTTTCGCAACTCCTCTTTGCGAATTAGCGGCAGTCTACCACTTGAAGTACTTAAGCCAGGGATAATTTTTATTAGATAACTATCTAGTACGTATAGTACCTGAAGTTGGGCGCGATTTGTTTTGGGGATCAAGGCGATTCGATAGACACGGGTTAACGCCTCACAATTTAGTCCTATCGAAAAGTGACGCGCTACCGCGATTTGCTTGCGAATTCACAGGCAGAATGACTCTGATACAATCTCCCTTCTTCGATTGTTCAATATGGACTTGCCGACACCGAAATTTCATCTGCCTCACTGGCTGCAGGCGATTGTCGCCTCCGCGGGAGGGCTGGGTCTTTTCCTGATCGCGTTTCTCGATTCGTCCGTCCTGACGTTTCCGGTGATCAACGATCTGTTGTTGATTGATCTTTCCGTCCGCTATCCGGCGAGGATGCCGTATTACGCGGCAATGACCACGATTGGCTCGGTCGCAGGGTGCCTATTCCTCTACTACATTGCGCGGAAGGGCGGGGAGGCGATGTTTCACAAACACGCCGGGCCGCGCGCGCGGCATATTCACGCCTGGATCAACCGGAACGGTTTCGTCAGCATTTTGGTGACGGCTCTCTTGCCGCCGCCGACTCCCTTCAAAGTATTCGTGATTGCGGCAGGCGCTCTGGAGATGCCCGTGCGAACATTCGTACTGGGCTTGCTGGCTGCGCGGGCCATTCGTTTTTTTGGCGAAGGTTATCTGGCGATTCGTTACGGCGATCAGGCCAGCCAGTTTCTCCTGACTCACAAGCTGGAGGTCGCGGGAATAACGTTGGGCATTGTCCTGGTGCTCTATCTGGCCACGCGGCTTGCTTTTGGACGACCCATCGAATCTTGAGCGTCCGATGTGCCGGTTGGGGGCTTTGAGTGGCGCAGGCTTCCAGCCTGCGGGGGTTAGTCCTTGCAAGGACTAAAACCCACAGGCTGGAAGCCTGCGCCACAATGTTCAATTGCCTAATGGGAATCAAATTCGAGATGTTCGCCGATCACTTGGCTCTGCGCGTTCAGGTCGATGACGGCGATGAGGCCGCGCCGGCCAGCCAGTTCGGAGGCGAAACGCATGTCGCGCAGGCGGACCTGGAAGCCGGGGCCTTCGGGCTGGACGCTGGCGAGAGGGAAACGCGCGAAGTTCAAAAACTCGATTGCGGTGGAACTGCCAACGGCATTCTTCAGCGTCGCGGAAGATTCCGGCTTGAAGTGCACGTCCGCCAATTCAGGGTCGAATTCGCGGCCGGGGCCCAGGGGAACTTCCAGATTGAAGAGCGCGTTGTCCGTCTCCACGACGCCGGACCAGAGAAGCGGATTCGACGGCCTGGGAAACGCCGCGACCACGAGAGGCGTTTGCCCTCGGTAGTTGCGCGAATCGAGGAGCGCGATCGCCCGCTGGTGGGCAAATCCCCGGCCCGCGATGACCAAGGCGACGCACACCAGGCCGAAGATTGCTCCACGCTGGCGGCCGTGGCGCTTCGGCTTCGATCCTATTTCTTCGAGGACCAGGCGAAATAATTCGGGAATGAGCAGGCCGACGAGCAGGAAGAAAAGAATCCACGAGTCGACGGCGTCCGCCAGATCCCACGCATACCACTTCGGACTAAAAGGCCAGAGCAGCTTCACGCCATAGCCGTTCAGCATGTCGAGCAATAAATGCGCTCCGGCGCCAATCGTGCAAATTGCGAGGGCGGGGAAAATTCCGACTGCGAATTTCGGATATTTGCGGCCGGTGAGCCAAGCAGCTGCCGCAACCGCGGCGATGATCGCTGCCGTTCCAACCAGCGAATGCGTGACCGTTCGATGGCCACGCAAAAACGTGGCCGCTCCTCCGAGACGCGTGACCCAGTCCACGTCCGCGATCAGGCCGGAAATTAGCAGCATCGGAGTCGCGGCGCGCGTGATTCTATGTAGTCCGGCGCGTCCGAGAGCGATGGAGGTCAGCGCGTGCGTTACGGGTTCCATGGTGTGTTAGATCGCTTCGTAGGACAGCCACTCTTGGCTGTCCAACTAAAACCTTCTTGGCGGGATCGTTCGAACGCCGGGGGGAATACTACAACGGATCGGGCATGGCGAGGGTGAGGGCGTCGGGCACAATCCGAAACTCGGCGGGGAGATGCCCGGCAGGCTCTCCATCCACCTGAATCTGGACCTGTGACCCGCCGTTCGATGCGCACCGAAGGCAGGTTGTTTTGAAGAAGCGCACGTATCGCGCGCTGCGCAGTTTCCCCGCCCAGATGAGCGGCAGGTAAGCGATATAGCGCCAGGCGCTGCGCGTGGTGACGAAGGCGAGTTCGAATTGCGGCTGCAGAAGGTCGGCTTCGGTCGTGATTTTAAAAGGGCCGCCGTAGTGCTTCGTGCGGCCCACGATGACGAGGGAGGCGTCAATGCCAACCCCGTTGCCCGCCATCGTCGTGTGAAACATCGGGAAATCGTAGCGCGTCAATTGTCGAAAACCCTCCTGCCAATAGGCGAGAATGCCCGCCTTGAGCTTGATTTCCGGGCGCACGGCGGAAACCAGTGCGCCGTCGGCTCCGGCGCCCGCTACGCTCAGGAAATAGCGCGGCTCGCCGCTGGATTTTTCCGGCGTGGCGAGGCCTAGGGCGATCCGGCGGTAGGGCGCTCCGATGAGGCGTTCAGCGGCGCGCGACAAGTTCCACGGAATCTTAAGCTCCTTCGCGAGGACATTGGCGGTGCCGGCGGGCAAAACGGCGAGCGGCACCTGGCTGCAGGCCAGCCCGTTCACTACTTCGTTCACCGTGCCGTCGCCTCCGCACACGATCACGAGTTGCCGCGACGCTTCGACTGCGCGGCGCGCCATGATCGTCGCCTCGCCGGCCGCCCCCGTGTTCTGAAGCTCCGTTTCGATTCCCGCGTTGCGAAAAATGCGGCGCGCCGCGTCCAATTTCCGCACCGCTCGGCCGCCTCCGGCCGCGGGATTGACGATCAACACTGCATCGCGAACTTGCGTCGACACCTGGTCCACTCCGTTCCACTCAAAAGAATTCAAACAAAGAGAACTAAGATACCGTGACCGGGCGCCGAACGTACACTCTGTTTCGAGGCCGGGCGCGCATTGTATACTGAACGCCCGATTCTTTCGATTCTCCGAGGCCGCATGGCGAAGAACGCGACGGCAGTCAAACAGATCGAGAAGCTGCGCGAGGAACTGCGCCGGCACGAATATCTCTACTACGTGCAGGACGAGCCGGAAATCTCCGACGTCAAGTTCGACCGGATGATGGAGGAACTCCAGCGGCTGGAGGCGGAACACCCGGAGTTTGTCACGCCGGATTCGCCGACGCAGCGCGTCGGTGGCGCGCCGCGCAAAGGATTCGAGACGCGCCAGCACTCTCCGGCGATGATGAGTCTCGACAATACGTATTCGACGGAGGAGCTGGAAGATTTCGACCGGCGCGTGCGCGAGATCTCCGGACGTGAAAAAGTCGACTACGTCACGGAACACAAATTCGACGGCTTGAGTATTTCCCTCGTTTACGAGGGAGGAGTTCTGCAGCGCGGCGTCACGCGCGGCGACGGCACGACCGGCGAAGAAGTCACCGCGAATGTGCGCACGATTCGCTCGATCCCGCTGCGAGTGGATGCCGCGGAACTCAAGAAGCTGCGCATGCCCTTGGATTTTGAAGTGCGCGGGGAAATCATCATGCCCCTGCGCGCCTTTGAAGCCTTAAATGAGAAGCAGGAAGAAGAGGGCGGCAAGCGATTTGCGAATCCGCGAAACGCCGCGGCCGGGGCCGTGCGCGTGCTCGATCCTGAGATCACGCGGTCCCGGCGCCTGGATTTCTACGGATACTTCTTGCTGGCGGGCGGCCGAATGCCAACCCGGCTTCATTCGGAAGCGCTCGAGGCGCTGCAAAAACTTCACTTCAAAGTTTCCCCCGATTGGCGCGTGTGTCATTCGCTCGAGGCGGTGAAAAAATTCATCGATTCCTGGGAAGGCAAGCGCGAGAAATTGCCGTATGAAATCGACGGCATCGTGATCAAGGTCAACGAAATCGCGCAGCAGCAGGAACTCGGATTCACGTCGAAGGCCCCGCGCTGGGCCGTCGCCTACAAATATCCGGCGCGTCAGGAAACGACGGTCGTGAACGATGTCATTTTTCAAGTGGGCCGCACGGGCACGCTCACGCCCGTGGCGGTGCTCGAGCCGGTGCAGGTCGGCGGCGTCATGGTCAGCCGTTCGACGCTGCACAATATGGACGAAATCGCGCGGCTTGGATTGCACATCGGCGACACCGTGATCGTCGAGCGCGCGGGCGAAGTGATTCCGCACGTGATGAAGGTGGTCAAGGAGGGGAAGCCGCGCCGCGAAATTGTCGTGCCGGAACGCTGCCCCGAATGCCACAGCCGGATTCACAAGGACCCGGAGGAAGTCGCTTACCGCTGCGTCAATGCGAGCTGCCCGGCAAAGCGAAAGGAATCGCTGCTCCACTTCGCGGGGCGCCACGCGATGAACATCGACGGCCTGGGGGAAAAAATCGTCGACCAGCTTGTGGACAATGGATTGGTGAAAGACTTCGCCGACTTGTACGAATTGAAACTGGATGGCGTAGCCGGGCTGGAGCGCATGGCGGAAAAATCGGCGCAGAATCTGCTCGATGAAATTGCGGCGAGCAAGAACAACAGCCTCGCGCGCCTGATCTACGCTCTCGGCATGCGTTTTGTAGGCGAACGAACGGGCCAGCTCCTCGCCGAACATTTCGCTTCGCTGCCGAAACTCGCCGAGGCGACCGTGGAAGAACTGGAGGAAGTTCCGGAAGTCGGCCCCAAGGTCGCGCAAAGCATCGCCGATTTTTTCTCCGAACAGGCGAACCGGAAATTGATTCAGCGCCTGAAGGACGAAGGCCTGAAGATGACGGAAAAACGTGCGGCGCCCGAAGACACGCGCTTCGCCGGGAAAACGTTTGTTTTTACCGGAGCGCTGGCGCGGCGTTCGCGCGATGAGGGCGGCGCGGAAGTGACTCGCCATGGCGGAAAGGTGACCAGCTCGGTCAGCAAGCTCACCGATTATGTCGTCGTGGGGGCCGACCCTGGATCCAAATATGACAAGGCGCGCTCGCTGGGCGTCACCATCTTGAACGAAGATGAATTCGAAGATTTGCTGGCCGGGCGGCGGAAAACCGAGCCGGACCGGGCCCCTGCTCAAGGGGCCTCGGCGAATTCCAAGGGTAGGGGACGCTCGAAAAAGGCTACCAGCAGCCGCTGAACCCTATGGAAATATTGAGTCTCTCCGGATACACATCGTGTAAAGATTACGTGGTCCGCCCCCTCGGGGCATTCCGCCTGCCAAACCCGCAAATCTTCCTATTTGTTTGTGGGCGTGAGACTTAAATATACAGTGTTTTTTATCCCAAAATTGGACGGCGACGTGCGATAGTTTACTTGAGTTTTGGGGGAAAACGGAGAAGTCCAGCCTACGGGTCATGGCGCCCAGAACTGATTACTGTGGGGGGAGAACGCAAAATGAGTAAGGCAATATTGTCCGCAACAATCACGCTTGCTGTAGGTACGCTGTTCATCGCCGGTTGCGCGACCAAGAATTACGTCAAGCAGAGCATCACGCCGGTTGATCAGAAGATCGATCAGGTCGACAAGAGTTCGCAGTCGCGCGATTCCTCGCAAGTCGCCGACATCAACAAGACCAATCAAGTTGTCGACGAAGACGAGAAGAAGCTGTCCGCCACGGACGAAATCGCGAAGACTGCAGACGGTACAGCGAAAGGCGCGATGGCCAAGTCCAACCAGAATGCGAAGGACTTGAACGACCTGCGCAACGTGGTCGCGAATATCGACGACTACAAACCCGCGGGTCAGACCGTCGTGCACTTCGCGATCGCCAAGGACACGCTCACGACTGACGAGAAGGCCAAGCTGGACCAAGTGGCCACGCAACTCGGCAGCCAGGCTCGATACTTCATCACGGTCGAGGGGTTCACGGACCAAACTGGAGACGCGGCCTTTAACGACCAGTTGAGCCGTGCGCGCGCCAATCAGGTGATTTCGTACCTGGTGGGCAGCCACGATGTTCCCGTGTACCGGATCCATATGGTCGGGCTCGGGGATCAGAAGCTGATCGACGAAGGCAAGGGCAAGAAGGCGCGTGAAGCGAGCCGCCGCGTCGAGATCACCGTGTACACAGCCAAGCCGCTCTCAGCATCCGCAACCGGGGGAAACTAGCTCCGCTCCGTTCGATGGGCTCTGCATATTGTGCTGAGAGTGCCGGCCTTGATGGCCGGCACTCTCAGTTCCGAAAGTTACTGACCCACTGCGTAGAAACGCCATTTTTAGAGCCCCGTTTTCTCACCGCTCCAAATCACCCAAAAGAATTAGCCGAAACTGACACGCCTCTCGAACCGGCGAAATGATTTCAGCTGACCAGCCTGCGTCCGTCATTGTGTATTTTTCCGTGCCATCCGATGAACAGGCGATCGATGCAAGATGATATACTTTGTATGGCGGGCAGGCCGGGTGATCGCTGGGCCAGCCTTCGCGAGAAGGCGGGCCGGGAGGAAAGTCCGGACACCGTGGTCTTCGCGTTTTACGCCTGGGACGAGAGTCTTCGGCGGGAAACGCCTCAGACTAAAGGGCAACGCGCCTGGTAACGCCAGGGGGCTGGCTCTTCGCGCAGTTCGCGCAAGCGAGGCGAGGTTTCGGCTACGGACAGTGCCACAGAAAATAAACCGCCGGTGCAACGCGCCTCGGTGGCCATCTGAAGGAAAACCTTCAGACAGCCTGAAAGCAGCCCGCGCAAGCGTGTTGCGGAAGGTGATAGCGCTTGGCAAGGGTGAAACGGTGGGGTAAGAGCCCACCGCCCCGACGGTAACGTCGGGGGCACGGCAAACCCCGCGTGGTGCAAGGCCAAATAGGAGGGGAGAGCTGGCCCAGCTCGTTAGGACCCTCGGGTAGGCTGCTGGAGTCCAGGTGCGAACCTGGACCTAGAGGAATGATCGCCACGGCGCGGAGGCGGCAACGTCCGCGCGCCGTACAAAATCCGGCTTACAGGCTTGTCCGCCATTTTGATTTTACAGTTGTTCGGTGATCCTCACGCTTTCGTGTCCCGCAGCGACTCCCACAGGCCCTGTTCGAATCTGCGAAGTTCAAGAAGATCTAGAGAGATCCAGAAAACGAACTCTGTTCCGTAAAGAACGTAACGACGCCAGAACCTTCTACCTGCCTTTTCTCACACAGGGCGGAAGAAGAACGATTGTTTAGATGACGAATGAGTTCCCGCCTGCGCCACCAAACCTATAACGGCTAATTCACCGATGTGAATTCCTACGAACTCGCATGGAAGGAACTCGTGCACGAGGGCGAAGCAATTTTCTTTCTACAGTTCTTTTTGTGATTGGCTACATAAGCCAATGGATTGAGTGTCCGCGACTCGCGGAGTACTGTCGAGACCGAAATGAGCAGAATTCAAAATGCGTGACTCGATTCAATCCATATGCAGCAACCGAAAAATCAATTTGAGGTGATGAGGAACATGGCCACAATGACTCGAATTCCACGTAAATTGTTCAATTCTCTCGAAAAGCAATTAGCATCACAAAGAGATGAACTGCGAAGGCGCATCGGCCGGCATCGAATGGACGCTGTGATGGATCGCGAACTTGACGACGAGACTGCCGCGGCGGTTGAGAACGTATCGAGGGACATTCTGGCGGCAACCTTGGAGCGTGAGCGTCGGACCCTCAAGGAAATCGAATCGGCGCTGGCCCGGATGGAAAAGGGTGAATACGGGACTTGTGACAGCTGCGGGGTCGCGATCCCCAAAGCACGGCTCGATGCACTGCCTTGGGCGCGCCTGTGCATCCACTGTGCGGAAAGGTCCCTGAATTCCAGCGGTCTTCGAGTGGCATTTTGATGCGATGGGGGCGGAAATGGGGCCATGGAGAAGCTTCCAAGGACTACATTGTCAACCGCGGTGAAAATACATAGAATCCTGTATATCGGGAACTGGTCCCGTTGAGATAAAAGATGTTAGCGGATGTATATGCTGATTTAGCCTTCGCGAACCGAACGCGGAGGGAATGAAAGGGCCGAGAACGGGTCACCATCAAGCCCAGCGATCAAATTCGAAAACGGAAGACTGAAGGACAAAAATGGGAACACTACGAATCATGATAGCTGATGACCACGACCTGGTGCGCCGCGGGCTCAAGATGCTTCTGGAATCGCATCCAGGATGGAAAGTATGCGCCGAGGCGCACAGCGGACGCGAGGCTGTGGCGATGGCGGAAGAATTCCGGCCGGATGTCGCAATTATAGATATCAGCATGCCCGAATTGAATGGAATCGAAGCCGCGCGAAAAGTCAAAAAAATCTCACCGAATACGGAAATGCTCATCTTGTCCATGCATCACACCGACCAGCTCGTCCGGGAAATTATCGAGACGGGAGCGAAGGGCTATATCATCAAGTCGGATTCCGACCGGAGCCTCGTTGCCGCCGTTGAAGCTTTGGCGGTCCATAAGCCATTTTTTACTTCCTGCGCCACGGAGATCATGTTGGAAAGTATACGCACCAGGGGGACTGTTTCCGAGGTTCCTCCATCGATTCGCGACCGGCTCACGCCGCGGGAACGGGAGATCGTTCAATTGTTGTCGGAAGGGAAGAGCAGCAAGGAAGTCGCGGTCATCCTGGGGATCAGCGTAAAAACCTCGGAGACACATCGAGCCAATATCATGCGCAAGCTCGAGATCCATTCGGTCAGCCAGCTCGTCCGCTACGCGGTTCGCAATCAAATTGTCGAGGCGTAAGCGAGAATTAGAACTTATTCCTTTTTTTCCCATGCCAGTTGAGAGCTACGCCGTAATTGTTTGCTTGCTCGCGAGCACATCTGAGCGAGAATTGTCACCAACTTGCACTCCGAATCGAATCTGTCCTGGACTCAATAAGATTTTCCAATTGGGTAGAACAATTTTCTCAACGAGTTTTGATTCCCAAGCAACAAGTTGTTTAAGCGCTTTGAATTCATAGTCATGGATTCATGCCTGTTTGGTTTGCCTCTTGCATCGGACAAATATGGAAGTTATTTCGAATAATTGGGGTCCACCATGGAGAGCACCATAAATAAACGAAGGGCGATCAGTATCTTAGCGGTCTTGGGCGCCATCCTTGTAATGATTGCTGCCTGGAATCCTGATGACAACTAGGCGATCTAGGCGTGCGAGGTTATTATTTTTCACTCCCCCAAGTGCTGGATGAGATTTCTCAGGGCAGAGACTAATTCGCTTGCCACCGCTGACTTGGTCACAAATGCCTGCGCGCCGGCCTCCAGAGCAGCCGAACGAATTTGTGGGGAATCGTGTTGGGTGATGATTACGATTTGAGGTTCGGGGCTTTCTTTTCTGATCAGCCGCGCCGCCTCCAGACCGTTCAAACGAGGCATGCTGACATCCAGGACAACAATATCCGGTTTTAGGGATTTGCATTGTTCCACGGCGTCCACGCCGTCCACGGCCTCGCCGCAGATCTGCCATTCCGAGGATGGCTCTAGGAGGGCCCGAAGACCGCGCCGGAATATCTCGTGATCATCTACGATTAACAACCGCGCATTCTTCATCTCGGTCCGTTGCAAGGCTGCCTCTGCAAGAGTACAACACACAACCATCGATCCATTCCTGCCTTAGTCCCATGGGCTACCCTAAAAAGGTAACATCAAAATGCCGAGGGGGCGGACTTGCCCGGCGAGATTAACCTATACTCGTGGCGATCAAAATACAGGATTTGCTGTATTTGAAGGGGATTGTGGATCAAGACGGATTGCCGGGGACAGGAAATTGACGCAGCGAGTCAGGTCTGTGCGCCCTTTGCACGGTCGTGGTTCACTTGCGCAACGATTTCTTTCGTAGGAGTGTGCGTCGCGAAGAACGGGTTGCCGGACTGCTTTCCCAACTGCGCAAGTTTTAGGCGCGCGTTTTCCAGACCCGTGACGCACACGCGCCATAGCAGGTCCCCATTGGGGTAGACTTCGAAGATGTCGTATTCGCGGTCCACGGCGATCCCTCGCTTCTCAGCCCCGCATGAACCAACGGCGAAGGCAATATAACATCGGCTGAACTATCAGCCAAGTTAAACCACCGGAGACTAGTACTCCCAAGAATCGATCTCGTTTTGAAGGGGATGGCTTTCGCCTCGTTGGAGAGACACACCTCCGCAAATGGACCCGGTCAGAGCGGCGACGGGATCAGCCGCAAGCGCGAAGCGGATTACCAGGACATATGGTTAGCTGCAAATCGGAGGCTGAAATGAGCGCGGATCGGCCTTGGTCAGGGCCATACTTCCACCCAGTGCCGCTTGGCCATCAGTCCCATTTGAGCCCCGATCCATCCGCAATCGCAGCGTAGGTCGAAAGAGCGCGCATCGGTTTCTTCCGGATTTCGTTCATTCGTTGCGATCGCTGAAGATATGGGATTGCTACAGGTCGGGCATTGAAAGAGAAGAATATGAACGAACGGTTCGGCGCTTCTGCTCATGGGAACCTCCCTCGGTTTAGAGCCTACAAAAGCGCACAGAGTCAGCCCATACCGCAGGAGCGGAATCTTCGGGTATTAAAGGCCTTAGGAAAAAAGCGCCTGCCATCCGCATTTCTTACTTAGTGACCAAGTAGTGAACCGCCGGCAAAACATCCAGAACTGCGCCTCAAACTAACTTATGGAAAATAAAAGGAGCGAGAGCCAGCCATTTTATCAACGGATAGAATCGGAAGGAGAAAGGCCGTAAAAAGTGAAAGCCCTGCCGACAAATGTACATGATTCATGCGGGTCCCAAAATAGCTGAGAAACATTGCTTATTCATTGAGCTACAAAGGGCTTAGCAATGGGCGCTCATATTGGCAGGCGGATTGCTCCTACAAGAAATTGCGAGGCTGTGAGTCGCGCAGACACGGCCGCTGGCATTAAGGGAGTGGGTCATGACGCCTCTGGGAGTTTTTGCTGCCGGCTACCAAGTTATTTCGTCATGGTTGTTGTCCATGCTCGCCGTGCTGGCGGTATTCGTCTCCGTAATTATTTGTCTTGTGTTCGTGGAATTCCTATTTGAGCGCGCTGCCATTGCCCGGGCTTATACGGTGAAGACCCATTTATCCGACAGCGAGGTCTCCTCCGCGGGCAATAGAAACGCGATGTAGGTCCTTCCCTTCGAAAAATTCCGGGGCGCAATGATTCCTCGACCCGTGCTCTAAAACTGCCAGTTCATGCATTGAAGCCGGCTCAGGTCCATCCGGGTATTCCGCTTGGCTTCTAAATGGATCAGTGGATTTGCAAGCAGGCCTCGATAGGTGAACATGTCAGCGGGTTTCGGTGTCTCGTTCCATCGAAACCCCATGCGCTGTGAGTCAGGAGGCTATATGGAAATGGGACCTTTTGACGCCAAAGCAGGGCCAGACCGTTTTTCAACCAGTGACGAAATCCGTGCGGCAATTTCCTTTCACCCTGATTTTTTCGTCGAAGGGAACAACAAGCAGTGGGAGGTGGCCTCCGATCTCGGCGGCCACGTGCTCGTCGATATCGATGAACAGGAAGCTTTAATTCTTCTCGAGAAATTGGACACGACAACCAACTGAGAAAACTTGTCATTCTCCGAAGGTAAGAATGTGTCCACGATGCTACTCCAATACCAGGTGAAGGGAGCCAATTTACAGGGTTCCCTTGATAGTTCATCTGGGCTGTAAGCGGTAGCATTTTAATGCGATATCAGGGCTGAATAGCTTCCGGAAAGAAACAAAGCAGAGACGACTTCATGAGCCGAGACGTTACGCAGTCGAGGGGAAAAAACAGAATGTCAGAAGCCGGAATGCCATACCGGGGCTTCAGTGAAGAAAGTCGCATCTTAAAATCCGACCGGCTAACCAGGTCCAATCGCAGGGTTCTGGCCATTGATCGTCAGAAACTGCCTTCACGGAAATCATTGGGTGGAGGGCTTATGTCCGCGCTGTTATCCGAGGACGAGGACCTTGCATCAATTCTGCAGGAAGTAGACGAAATTACGAAGAAAATGAAATCAATTGCTCCCGACACTCAGGATCTTGGCGAAGCTCTTCATCGATCGGTGTTGTGCGCCATTAAACGCTCTCTTCTCGATAGAGAATTCCGGTCTCTTGCCCTGATGGATGACCTGACGCGCCTGTATAACCGCCGGGCCTTTTATGCCTTGGCGGCGCAGCAACTCAAAGTGATGCGCCGGAAAGCGCAAGGGCTTCTGCTTTTCTTTGCAGACGTCGATCAACTCAAGAATATCAACGACACCTACGGGCACAGAGAGGGAGACGTTGCCTTGGTCCGCACTGCGGGCGCGCTGGAACGGACGTTTCGCAACTCGGACATCCTGGCTCGACTGGGCGGCGATGAATTTGCCGTATTAGCTTTGGAAGCTTCTTGTCAAGATCAGGACGTGATCCTGCGCCGGTTGGAAAGTCATCTTCAGGAAGCGAGCGCGGAAGAGCCTCGCTACAAGTTGTCTTTGAGCGCGGGCGTGGCGAGATTCGACCCGAAACATGGTATGTCGCTTGGAGACCTCCTGGCCATAGCGGATCGGGCCATGTACGAACAAAAAAGCACGCATCCCAAAATGTGGATGAGCCGGCCATGACCATGCGTTTGGAGATGAATGGAGGCGATCCGAGAACCGATCTCGGCCGTCTTTAGGGCCAGCACCGTTGCCCGATGGAGGTTGCCATGCTTGTAAACGGTCAAAGTGCCAACGTTCAGATGAATGTCGTGGCCATCCATGACAAAGAATTATTCAAGGCCAATTCGTTTCGGATTGAAATATTCGAGCTGTGTTCGTTGTGCGGCGCCAGATTCGGTATCGGTTATTTTGGCGGTTCGAGAAAGGATTTGAGGCCGGCGGAGGAAATAGAGGAGCTGCCCCGAAAATTGATCGAAATTCTTGCCCAGGATCACCGGCATCATCGGGATCACAAAGGCTTCATCGAGCTTGACTTCTAGGAAAGCGCCTCAGGAATAAAAGGTGGATCGGTCGAAAACAACGGGCCGGCGACTGAAGTTCGCTTCTTCGAAATGAATACCTAGCGCTTTTAAGAGAAGATCCAACCCCCTGCGCTCGAGAGGAATATTATCCATGAATAAAGAAAATCCTATTGCGCAAAACCTGGCGCGGCATTTTCGGATCTTAGGGATCTGTTGGGCATTATACGGCGTCATTCGCCTCGCCACTGCTGTCTGGCTGGCCCTTTTTAGCGGCACCGCTACCCTGATGTTCGGCGCACTTCTAAATCGAGTTGCTGATCCGTTCAGTCTGATGAACGTTTTTCACGTCGTTTACACCCTCCTTGTGGCAATATCCGCGGTCTGTGGAGTTCTTGGAGTCATAGCTGGATTGGCTCTCCTTTCCGGATCGCGGTCCGGACGAACTCTGGCCATCATCGCAGCGTTCCTTTCCCTTCCCAGCATTCCCCTCGGGACAACTTTGGGAATTTATAGTCTTATTGTAATGCTCACCAGGAGCCCCCGGCCTACTTCTGCGGACGTCCCTGGCGTTCAAATCCCCAATTTGAAACGTCAACCGATGACGACGTAGTGGCGGCAAAGTGCGCAAGGCGATGCTGGCCAAATCCGCAAAAAGCAATTCCTGCAGCCATGCAGCGCGACAACCCAGATTCTTACAATGCGCTGGGTGATGTGTTTTATTCGCTTCTCTATCTGAAGGACATCTGCGGAGTCATCTCGCTGCGGTCTTTAACCGATGTGAAGCCTCGGGTTGGTGGAAAGAAGACCGAACACATTCAACAGCCATATGATTACGGCAATAACGACTACCGCGTTCAGGATGGATTTAATGGAGGCCGCCATGGGGATATATTGATTGATTAACCAAAGCACGACGCCGACGATGATCAGGAGGAGCACTATTTGAATTAGAGGCATGACTCAAGGACCTCTTTCTTCGTCTGAAATTGGCGGGAGAGGAAGCTGAACGCCAGCCCAGCCCTCTTTTAGCTTCCAATCCTCCTCTCCCTACGTTGGATCATAAAATCCTCAAGGAAGAGAGACAATACATGCGATACGGTATCAACGATCGGTAGGGTCCGGTAGGGGAGGAGAAGCGATCGACGCGGACTCTTGAAACGGTCTACGTAGCCATCGCTTCGGGCTGGCTGGAGGACGGTTTCCCATCCAACGGGATCATTACTTTGATCCTGGTCCCTTTTACGTCCGATGCGATTTCAAGATCTCCCTGGAAATTCTGGATGCGCTCTCGAATGCCCCTCAAGCCAACGCCCGTCGCACGAGAGGAAGAGATTTGGGAAAGTTTCTGCTGATCCATGCCCTTCCCCTGGTCCGAGACTTCCAGGACAATTCTGCCGGCAGACTCAGACAGACGGATGGCGGCGACAGGGCTCTGTGAATGGCGATGAATATTCGTGAGGCATTCCTGCACGACCCTGTAAATTGCTGTTTCCAAGTCCCGGGGCATCCTCGCCAAGTTACGGGGCAACTCTAAATCGACGAGTATGCCGCTTCTTTTTCCAAAGCCATCGACAAACCAATGAAGCGCGGAACTGAGACCGACCTCGTCCAGGAGGGGAGGGTGCAGCAAGTAGGATAGTGTCCGCAATTCCACGGACACTTGCCTTACGAGCTCCGCATTCTCCGCCAGCCCCTTCGCGAGTTCCGGATCAAGTTTTCTGGCGTCGGATTCCAGGGCAGAGAGAGTCATGGTCAGCAGAGCCAGCGTCTGCCCCGTGCTGTCATGCAAATCGCGAGCAATATGCCTTCTCTCCTCATCCTGGACATGCAAAAGGCGCGCGGAGAGATCCCGCAGCCCGTGATTGGTTGCTTTGAGGATTTCCGCTTGCTCGCGGATTTGGAGGTTCTTCTGTTCGAGTTCAGCGGTCCGCTCATTGACTCGCATTTCCAATTCGTCGTGTGCTTTTCTGAGCGCCGATTCCATTTCCTTTTGCGCGGTCATATCGTGAATGAAATATCTCGTGCGGACGAGTTCCCCTTCTTCCCAAAGTCCGTTAGCGTGGATCAGGACGTGCTTGGTGGATCCATCTTGGCACTTGATTTCTGCCGCAAAATTATAGATTTCTTCCCGGCGCATCAATCTTTCCCATAAGTTGGGCAAGACGTCATCCTGGACATAAAATGCAGCAGCGTTTTGCCCGATGCATTCCTCCGCCGTATATCCAAAAAGTTTTAACAGGGTCTTGTTGGCCCACAGAACCCTTTGGTCGCAGCCAGTCTGGTACACGCCTTCCGGCGCATTTTCGAGGAGCTCGGCCAGTTCCGCCTCCCGGCGTCGAAGCAGCTTCTCGGCTCCCTTGCGCTCCATCTTTTCGGTTTCGAGAGCCTGTGTTGCGTGCTGCAGGTAGGTAGCGGTGAGAATATTGTCCTGATCGCTTGCCGCGGATGCGCGGGTTTCACCCGGAACGATGCCAGAATGTTCCGCGCAGATTTTCAAGAACAATTCACCGTGCTCTTCCCGGTCAAAGCCCTTCATGGGGTAGGCGCAATGCAGAGTGAAAGAATGCGTCTCGGCCAAATGATTCCACAATCGCTCGAGCGCAACGGCGGCATCCAACTTTCCCTCTGACCACAGGACAGCAACCATCTCTCCAAATGCGGAAATCTGGCCACTGCCGGCCGTGGCTGCCTTCCTCGCTCGTTCATTATAAGCGCCGATTGCATCAGCGAAGGAAACCGGGTCCGGCATGCCACCTGACATGAACCTGGATAGAGTTTCGGCCGCATCCAGCAAGATCAGGCGCCCGTCTTCGATCGCGCGGGCCGTATCCATGCCGCTCGCTTTCAATCGCGACGCAATTCCATTGCGATGCGCTTCCGTTGCGATGATGACAGCGGCATCCCCTGCTGTAAGCACAGCTTCCACGGAGCGGTGCAAGGCATCGAGATAGGAGGAATCATCCAAGTAGAACCGAACAACATGCGCAAATCGGCCACGGCTGTTCTTCCGCGGCACGAGCGATAAGTGATTGTGACTCGGGATGCTGGCTAGCCCCATCTTCGTTCTCCCTAGCTAACGGTCTGCCCGCCGCTCTTTTCAATCCACGCGATAAGGAGTTCGCCGCAGTAAGCGGGGCGCGAGGATCGCGGCAAAAGAATAGGTCATTATCACGATTTTTATTTTCTCTCGACAATACCCTGAAACCTGTACGGCGGCGTACGGATTGGACAATCCATCAGCTCCCAAGAAGTCTCGAACGGGCTGTCACCGTTCTGCCGACGGTTGATAGCAGCAGACTCTCAAATCGCGCCAGAGAACAATCAAACTAAATTGCGCCGCTGCCGATCTGGATTGTGCTCGTTTCTTCTCTCGCTGTTGACGGCGAGAACTACCACAAGCTGTTTCGGAATCTACATCCTTCACTCGATGGCCCCATCCGGAGTGGTGCGTTAGGGTCATTCCGTCGGGGGAATTCTTCTTCGTATTGAAATTGCAACTCCCAAATCCTGACGCCTGAATGTTGAGCAGACATAAAACAAAAAAGGAGAAATAAACATGGCAAGCAAGAAAACAGCGGTGTTCGGGATCTATTCAGCGAGAGAGGGAGTGGAAAAGGGCGCGGACGTGCTGGCGCGATCCGGATTTCCCGTCACGGACATATCCGTGCTTCTTCCGGAAAGTTTGGGGACGAAGGATATGGGGACCGAAAAGGCAACGAAGGCGCCGGAGGGCGCGGTGGCGGGGGCCGGCTCAGGAGCAGTCCTGGGTGGAACTTTGGGACTGCTTGCCGGAATCGGCGCTCTTGCGATTCCCGGAGTCGGTCCGCTCATCGCAGCCGGGCCAATCATGGCTACCCTGGCGGGGATTGGAGTCGGCGGGGCTGTCGGCGGGTTCACGGGCGCACTGATCGGGTTGGGAATACCCGAATATGAAGCGAAGCGTTATGAAGGGCGCCTGCAAAGGGGTGGAATTCTCCTTTCCGTCCATTGCGATACCTCGGATGAAATCGATCGAGCCAAGGAAATTCTGGAGCGCACCGGCGCTGAGGATATTTCTTCCACCGGAGAATCCTCCACAGGAACCACGAAGCCTGTCCAGAAGGCCCGCCGCGCTTCGAGCGGAAACGATTAATTGATCTCGCTTATTTGCATGGGATCAGGGAGAAGTGAATTGAAATGAAATCAAAGCACATGAAAAAGTCGGCAGAACCAGAGCAGGGTCTCCTTCTGAGCGTCGCTCGGACCATCGGGTCAACCCTGGGAACTCTAGCTGCCAAGTCGGGCAGCATATCGATGCAAGTCACTCGGCCCGTACGCGCCAAAAAGACCCGATCGAAGGCCGCCAAAACTCGGAATAGGCGCAAAGCATAACGCCGGTATTTCAAGTCAGGCTTGCTTCTTCAATCTGCGTAGGACGTTTATCTGATTTTCCACTGTCTCGAACGTAGTTCAATCCCTCCAGGTAGAGTAAGATGTAAATCGCACTAATCAAAGGATGACTACAACCATACCATCTGTGCGATTGTTTGCTGAGGCGGAAGGCCCAATTCGCGGTGAGCTGTTCAGTGCAGAGCGCCTCGAGCAACACGCCGAAAATCTTGCGGCTGCCCAAGGCGTCCTGGAGGACATCGGGGAGGGGCGTCCTCTCCTTCCCCGCGTTTTGGAAAATGGCCGCATCCTTCTTGAGTATTATCGCGCGACAGCCAGCTCGATTCAGCAGGGAAGCACGATCACCCCGGCATCGGAATGGCTGGTTGACAACTTTTATGTCGTTGAGGAGCAACTTCGCGAAATCCGCGACGATATGCCGCCGGGATTTTATCGAAGATTGCCGAAACTAGCCTCAGGCCACCTGGAAGGCTATCCCCGCGTTTTCGGCGTTGCCTGGGCCTTCGTTGCGCATACAGACAGCCGATTCGAGCCGGAGCTTTTGCGGCGGTTTGTGAATTCCTACCAGCGAGTACAACCTCTCACCATCGGCGAGCTGTGGGCCCTGGCCATCACCCTCCGTGTCGTGCTCGTTGAGAATCTCCGTAAGCTGGCGGACAGCATTGTCAGCAGCCGTCGCGCGCGCGAAGAGGCCGATCGCCTCGTCGACGGCCTCCTCGGCAATAATGATCTACCGTCAATTTCTCCAATCGTACTGCGCCGTTTTGAGGAAGAACCACTGGAGAGAGCATTCGCAGTGCAGCTCGTTCAACGTTTGCGCGATTTGGATCCGAAGGTGGGTCCGATCCTGCTCTGGCTCGATAAACGGCTGGACGCGCAGGGAACCACGTCGGATGAAATCGTCCGCGCCGAGCACCAGGATCAAACGGCCATGACGGTTACCGTGCGCAACGTGATTACCAGCATGCGGCTGATGTCCGCCTTTGATTGGCATGAATTCTTCGAGAGCGTCAGCCTGGTGGATGAGGTTCTGCGTGACGGCAGCCTTTTCGCTGAAATGGATTTCTCGACTCGAGACTATTATCGCCACGCCATCGAACAACTCTCCAGAGGCACGGTTTACTCGGAAATTGAAATTGCCGGGCGCGCGCTACAGCACGCGAAGCATGCTCGCGCGAAACACCTCAGTGAGGCGCCGGACCGTCTGAATCAAGCCGATGACCCCGGATACTATCTCATCTCGAAGGGGCGCGTGGAATTTGAGCGCGAACTGGGGTACCGGGCGCATTGGAGGCAAAGACTCCTCCGCCTCTACGTGAAGACGGCCGTGCCGGGTTATCTGGGAACGATCCTGGCCTTGACTGCATTGATTCTGGCGCTGCCGCTCGTTCACTCCAGGGAACAAGGTGTGGCCACGAAATACCTGGTCCTCCTGGGGCTGATCGGTGCGATTCCCGCCTCTGATCTGGCCATTGCCCTCGTCAACCGCACAGTGACATCCCTTCTTGGGCCGCGCGCTTTGCCGCGACTGGCCCTGAGAGAAGGCGTGCCTGAACACTTGCGGACAATTGTTGTGGTACCCACGCTGCTGACGCGCCTGGATGCGGTCAAGGAGCAGGTAGAACGGCTGGAAATCCATTTCTTGGCGAACCCGGACGGAGATCTTCGCTTTGCGTTGCTGTCGGACTGGGTAGACGCTCCGTCTGAAAGATTGCCTGGTGACGACGAACTCCTCGCTGCAGCAGCCGACGGTATAGAGAGATTGAATCAGCGTCATGGGCCTGCCCCGGGCGGTGGCGAGCGGTTTTTTCTATTTCACAGAAAGCGTGTGTGGAACGAATCTCAAGGGAAGTGGATGGGATGGGAACGCAAGCGCGGCAAGCTGCACGAACTCAACCGCTTTTTGCGCGGGGGTTCCCACACAACGTTCATTTCCGCCGGCGGGCGGTATCCGGAAGAAATCCCAGGCGTGCGCTACGTCATTACACTCGATGCAGACACGCGCGTGCCGCGTGGCGCGGTTGCTCGTTTGGTGGGGACCATGGCGCATCCCCTCAATCTGCCGAAGTTCAGCGCTCGCGAAGGACGCATCGTCGAAGGATATTCGATCGTCCAGCCACGAATCACACCCACTCTCCCGGCCAATCGGGATGGCTCTCTCTTTCAAAAAATATTTTCTGGACCAAGCGGGATGGACCCTTATGCCTTCGCGGTGTCCGATGTCTACCAGGACCTGTTTGGAGAGGGAACTTATACGGGGAAAGGGATCTACGACATCGACGCATTTGAGGAGGCTTTAGGCTCCAAAGTTCAAGACAATACGCTACTGAGCCATGATCTCCTGGAGGGCATCTTCGCACGCGCTGCTTTGGCATCGGACATCGAGTTGTTCGAAGAGTTTCCCTCACACTACGGGGTCTCGACGGCACGGCAGCATCGATGGGCGCGCGGCGACTGGCAACTGTTGCCTTGGCTATTTGGGAAGGGCGGCGCATCGAGGGCCAAGGGCGAGAATTTCACCATCCCTTTGATCAGCCGTTGGAAAATGCTGGACAACCTGCGGCGCACGCTGTCCGCACCCGCCTTGTTCCTGACGCTGCTCCTGGGATGGCTGATACCTGGCTTGTCGCCTTGGGTATGGACGGGATTTGCCATTTTGACGATATCGATCCCGCCGCTACTGCCTTTTCTGGCGGGGCTCCGCCCACTACGAGCCGGAACGTCCAGACGGAGTCATATTCGCGCCGTGCTCGCGGATCTTTTTCTGGCAACGTCACAGATCGGGCTCACGATCACATGTTTGGCCTATCAGGCATGGCTGATGGCGGATGCGATTGTGCGGACGCTGGTTCGCATGTTCGGAACACGAAAGAACTTGCTGGAATGGGTGACTGCGGCGCAGGCCAAACATGCCGCGGACCTGGAAATATCCGGAATTTTCAGACAAATGATCGGGGGAGTATTTCTCGCTGTGGCGGCAATTGCGATCGTCCTCGTTCGGTTGCCTCATGCGGCACCTGTGGCACTGCCGTTTGTTGTCTTGTGGGCTACTGCGCCGATTTTCGCGCTGCGGATCAGCCAGCCTCCGCGCCTCACGGAGCTAGAGCCTCTCTCATCGAAGGAGGCGCGAGAACTGCGTCTCATTTCTCGCCGGACGTGGCACTTCTTTGAAAGTTTTGTCACCGCCGAAGATCATTGGCTTCCGCCCGACAATTTTCAGGAAGATCCCAAGCCCGTCGTTGCTCATCGAACCTCGCCAACGAATATTGGTCTTTATCTGCTCTCCACGATTGCTGCGCGGGATTTCGGTTGGCTAGGCACACTGGCTGCCGTGGAGCGTGTGGAAGCGACTTTGGGGACGATGAAGCGGACGGAGCTTTTCCGCGGGCATTTCTACAATTGGTACGACACTCTCGATTTGCACCCACTCGACCCGAAATATATTTCCTCCGTGGACAGCGGAAATCTTGCCGGCGATCTGATCGTTCTTGGAAACAGCTGCAGCGAGCTGGCTCGCAAGCCAGTGGCTGGAAACAGAATGTTGACCGCGCTGAAAGATACGATTGTGTTTTTGCGTGAGTCCATGACCGGCGGCGGAGAAACGCGGCACAGTCAAGCGGTGACAAGGAAGCAGCTCAGCAATGCCGTGGACGCAATCGAGATATTGCTCGATGCGCCGCCCATTGATGCTATGGAGTGGGCATCGCTGTTCGTTGAGTTAAAAGAGCGCGCCCAGACCATCGATGATATTGCGCAAGCCCTGGCGCAGGAACAAGGCGATCCTCAGACTTCCGAACTGCGTGTCTGGGCGGCTGCAGTCAGAGCTTGCGTGGAAAGCCACGCTCGCGACATGGAGATTGTGAATCCGTGGGCGCGCCTGCAACCGAAACAGACTTCCGAAATAGTCGAACGCTTGACCAAGCAGGTGCCGGAATGGACGAATCTTTACGCGATCGTTCGGAAGATTCCGACCCTGGAAGGTGCATCGGGATACTTCGTATCCCTGCTGAGCGAGCTTGCCGTCGTCCGTGAACGCTTGCTTCGTGATTCATCAAAAAATGTGGATTTGCTGGCGCGAATCGACACGCTAACCAATGCGATCTCTCGTTGCGCTGAAGATTCCGCGGCCCTGGTTCAAAGGCTTTTCCAGGTCGCGCAAACGGCCGATACCATGTTTTTCGCGATGGATTTCAAATTCCTATTTGACAATACGAAAAAGCTTTTTTCCATTGGATATCGCGTTCAAGACGGAACCTTGGACTCCAGTTTTTACGATCTGCTGGCTTCCGAAGCACGTTTAACGAGTTTCATCGCGATCGCAAAGGGAGATGTTCCGTCTTCCCACTGGTTTCGGCTGGGCCGCTTCATGACGCCGGTCGCCCGCGGTTCGGCGCTCATTTCATGGTCAGGATCGATGTTCGAATACTTGATGCCGGCGCTGGTGATGCGCTCGCCCGATGGCAGCATGCTGAGCCAGACTTACAGGCAAGTCGTGCGGCGTCAAATCGATTATGGAGATGAACGTAATGTGCCCTGGGGAGTCTCGGAGTCCGCTTTCAACGCTCGCGATCTGACCCTGACGTACCAATACTCCGGCTTTGGGGTGCCGGGCCTTGGGCTCAAACGCGGCCTTAGCGAGGATATCGTCATCTCCCCTTATTCCACTGCGCTCGCCGCGATGATCTTTCCTTCCGCCGCCTTAGAAAACTTCAAGCGAATCACCAAGGCCGGCGGTCAAGGTCGATACGGCTTTTATGAGGCCCTCGACTATACCAAGACCCGGCTTCCCGAGGGCAAGGACGTGGCCGTCATCCATGCATTCATGGCGCACCATCAGGGTATGTCGTTGGTGGCTCTGGCAAATGTCCTCGAGGACGGCGTCATGCGCGCCCGGTTCCACGCCGACCCGATCGTGCAAGCCACGGAACTGCTTTTGCAGGAACGCACGCCTCGCGATGTGCTCGTGGCGCGGCCCCGCGCGGAAGAAGTTTCCGCTGCCGCAAAAGTTCGCGACGTGATCGCACCCGTAGTCCGCCGGTTTACCACGGCGGATGATCCGACCCCGCGGACGCAACTGCTCTCCAACGGCAACTACACCGTGATGCTGACCGCGGCAGGATCGGGTTACAGCCGCTGGCGCGACATCGCCATAACGCGCTGGCGAGAAGACGTAACGCGGGATTGTTGGGGCGCGTACTTCTTTCTTCGGGATGAACTGTCCGAGAATATCTGGTCGCCGGGGTACCAATCCACAGGGGCCGAACCTGATTTTTATGAAGCGGAGTTTTACGAGGACCACGCCGAATTTGCCAGGCGCGATCGTTCGTTGAATACCAAGCTTGAAGTGGTCGTTTCTTCGGAAGAAGACGCGGAAGTGCGCCGCATCTCCATTACAAATCAAGGAGCGCGCACACGCGATATTCAGGTCACTTCGTATGCGGAGCTTTCCCTGACTTCGCAGGCGGCGGATGTGGCGCATCCCGCGTTTGCCAATTTATTCGTGGAGACGGAATTCGTTTCGGACATGGGCGCGTTGCTGGCCACGCGCCGCAAACGATCGCCGGACGAGCCATCCGTTTGGGTTGCGCACGTGCTCTTCGTGAAAGGCGAAACCGTCGGCGATCTGGAATACGAAACGGATCGCGCGCGATTTCTGGGGCGCGGGCATGATGCTCGTAACCCCATCTCGATTCTCGACGGAAGGAAACTCTCGAACACGGTAGGTTCCGTCCTCGACCCGGCAATCAGTCTCCGGCGTACCGTGCGTGTTGCTCCCGGGGAAACCGTCCATCTCGTGTTTACGACGATTGCAGCTCAGACCCGCGAACAAGCCCTCGACCTCGCGGATCGTTACCGGGACGAAAGAGCTTTTGACCGCACCCTGACGCTGGCCTGGACGCACGCGCAAGTGCAACTTCATCACCTGGGGATCGGCCCCGATGAAGCGCACCTGTTCCAGAGGCTGGCCAACGCCGTGATTTACCCGGAAATTTCGCTGCGTCCGGCTTCGGACCAACTCAGCCGCGCGAGCCTGGACGTGTCCACTTTGTGGAGCCTGGGAATCTCGGGTGATTTACCGATTATTCTGGCGCTCATCGACAACGAGGAGGATGTGGAGACGATCAGGCAGTTGTTGCGAGCCCATGAATATTGGCGCATGAAGCAATTATCGGCGGACCTGGTCATCGTCAACGAAAAACCGCCTTCCTACAACCAGGATTTTCAAGGATCGCTCGAAGCACTCGTCCACGGAAGTCAACTACGGCTCTCACCAGATTCGGGAAATACGCGGGGACGAATTTTCCTTGTGCGGGGAGATCTAATCAGTCCGCAGACCCGCGCGCAACTTCAAAACTTCGCCCGCGTGCTGATTCTTGGCCGGCGCGGCACTCTGTCGGAGCAAATCGGACGATCTCAGTCCCAGTACCGCGAGCCTGCGGCACTTCCAGCGCGGCGGCGAACCCGAGTTGACAAGCGTCCCGATGAGCCGCTGCCGGACCTGGATTTGGAATTCTTCAACGGAGTCGGCGGCTTTGACAAAAATGGGCGCGAGTACGTGACGGTTCTTGGAGAGGGGTTGCGCACGCCCGAACCGTGGGTCAATGTGATCGCCAATCCCGGCTTTGGATTTCTGGTTTCGGAGTCGGGTTCCAGCTTCACGTGGTCATTGAACAGCCATGAAAATCAGTTAACACCGTGGTCCAACGAACACCTCACCGATCCGTCCGGGGAAGTGATTTATGTGCGAGATGAAGTGACAGGCGAGGTCTGGTGTCCTACGGCCCTGCCGATCCGGGATGAAGCGGCTGTCTACATTGCGCGGCATGGGCAAGGTTATAGCCGCTTCCAGCACGAATCGCACGGAATTGCTCTTGATCTATCGGAGTTCGTTCCTCCTGGCGACTCGATCAAAATCTTCCGCCTTTCGCTGCGGAATAATTCGGGCCGCGCGCGGCGTCTCTCGGTCACAGCCTATGTGGAATGGGTTCTCGGAAATTCACGGACTGCTTCGGCGCCCTTCATCATCACAGAAGTGGACCTAGACTCGGGAGCGCTCTTTGCCCGGAGCGCGTTGAACAATGAGTTTGGGGGACGTATCGCCTTTGCAGACCTTGCGGGAAAGCAAATGTCATACACGGCGGACCGGACGGAGTTTTTAGGCCGGAACGGAACGCCGCAGCGGCCTTATGGTCTGGAACTCGGGCGCACGCTTTCTGGAAAAGTTGGCGCAGGCCTTGATCCCTGTGCCGCGTTGCAGGCGCCCATTGATTTGCGCGCCGGCGGGTCCGCCGAGGTGGTCTTCTTTCTGGGGCAAACCGAAAACAGAGAACAGGCGCAAGAACTGCTCCGCCAATATCGCGCAAAAGACCTGGATCAAGTTCTGCTCGATGTCACAACACGTTGGGATGAAATCCTCGACGGCGTGCAGATTACGACGCCCGATCGCGCCATGGATTTGCTCGTCAATCGCTGGCTTCTCTATCAGACGCTCTCCTGCCGTGTTTGGGCTAGAACAGGATTTTATCAGTTGAGCGGCGCCTACGGGTTTCGCGACCAGCTCCAGGACGTGATGGCTCTGAATACGGCTCGTCGTGAAATCGCAAGGGAACATCTTCTGAGAGCCGCGTCCCGCCAGTTCGTCGCCGGCGACGTCCAGCATTGGTGGCACCCGCCTTCCGGCCGCGGAGTGCGCACCCGTATTTCCGATGATCGACTGTGGCTCCCCTATACCGTCACCCAATTCATCGAGGCTACTGGAGACACAAAAGTGCTGGACGAAGTTGTCTCGTTTCTGGATGGTGACGAGTTAGGCGAGGGGCATAGCGAATTGTATTTCCAACCGAACAAATCCGCCGAGAGCGCATCCTTGTTTGAACACTGCGCTCGCGCGCTGGATTGCAGCCTGGGTGTGGGTAGCCACGGTCTTCCTCTGATGGGTACGGGGGACTGGAATGACGGGATGAATCGTGTCGGCCAAGGAGGTAAAGGAGAAAGTGTCTGGCTCGGCTGGTTCCTGCATACGATCCTCTGGGAGTTTTCAAAAATTGCGGACGCGCGAGGTGAGTTCAAGCGAGCGGAAACCTGGAGGTTGCAAGTCAGCGCGTTAAAAGCGGCGCTCGAGCGCGAGGGCTGGGATGGAGGTTGGTATCGCCGCGCTTTTTTTGATGACGGAACCCCGCTGGGCTCTGCCGCAAATACGGAGTGCCGGATTGACTCCATCGCACAATCCTGGGGAATGATCAGTGGCGCGGCGGAACCGGGAAGAGCTGCGCGCGCGATGGCGGCCGTGAATGAACAATTGGTGCGCCGGGCAGACGGATTGATCCTGCTCCTGACGCCGCCGTTCGACCACACGACTTTGGATCCCGGTTATATCAAGGGCTACGATCCCGGCATTCGTGAAAATGGCGGGCAATATACGCATGCCGCGGTGTGGACGTTAATGGCATTCGCGGCGCTCGGCGACGGGGATAGAGTAGGCGAATTGCACCGTATGCTCAACCCGATTCACCACTCGGCTTCACGCGCGGGCGTGCAGCGCTATAAAGTCGAGCCATACGTTATGTCAGGCGACGTGTATGGTGAACCTCCGCACGTGGGTCGTGGGGGATGGACCTGGTACACGGGCTCGGCGGGGTGGTTCTATCGCGCGGGAATAGAATGGATACTTGGATTCCGAGTGCGGGGAACCCTCCTCAGCATTGACCCCTGTATTCCCCGGTCATGGCCAAACTATTCCATCCATTTTCGATATCATTCGGCTACCTACAAGATCAGAGTGGAAAATCCCCGCGGGGTTTCCCGCGGGATTGCCAGAGTGGAGTTTGACGGCAACGCGGTTCCAGGCCCCGCCAACATTCCGCTAGCCGATGATGGTGCCGAGCATCAAATCGTCGTCATTCTGGGCTAACCGCGTCTACTTCTTCCTACCTCTCGTCAGGCCACCGGTCCGTCTTTGCTCGCAGTGGAACGATTCGTGGAATTTCGCCCTTTTTTCCCCTGGTCACGACCAAATTGTTCGTGACTGAGAAAACATTCGGCACGCCGTTCGCATAGATGCCCGCGGCATTCTTGTCTTCTTCGGTATCCACATTTGAAATGGAGACAGATTGTGTGACGGCTGTCCCATGCCCCGAAGGCGCCCCTGTCCAACGAACGGAAAGGAAGGAGAGGGAAGGCAATTGCCTTCCCCCGTTTGGCGGGGGTTAGTTATGCGCTCTTGAGGTAGGAGAAGCCTTTTCCAATAGCGCGACCAAGTGTTGCGCGGAGGATGGAGTTGCCGGGGAAGGGCCGAGCACTATTTCATTTGCGGTGACCTTCCGTCCATAGAGTGCTTCATTGCCCTCATCGTCAGCCCGCAGTGAGGCGCCCTCGAGGGAGATGCCCGCGAACAGGCCGCGGGCGCGAGAGTAAGTCAGGATCTCGGACCGCATGTAGGCATCCGTGTTTGCTTCCGCGGTGCGGCCCACCGGCCCGGCTGCGGCCGATACGTCGCCGCCCAGTTTCACCTTGCTATGCAACAGGCTGTTTGCGCCGTGGTCGTTCATGATCAGCAACACAAAATCAGTGGCCTCGCCGCCGATCTGGAAGCCGACGCTGCCGCCCTCTAGCACCATCATGGCAGGAGCTCCCCATCCTCCCGACATCGTTTTGCCGCTGCGGCACACCATCGCGCCGCGGCCATAACTTCCGCCCACGATAAAAGCAGCTTTGAGAACGGAAGGAATCACGACAACGCACTTTGCTTTGTCAAGGAGGTCTTGGGGTATGTCGTCCGGGACATTCAAAATCTCGCCCATGACCGTCCCGGAATTTCTCAAACGGTCTTCCTGCTTTTCCTTCTCTTTCGTGTCGGCAGCTGAAGTTACTGTGGAAACCACGAGAATCGCAAGCAATACTCGAAATAAAATCTTCATTTTTGGTTCCTCCAAAGCTTCAAAGTAATTCGATCTCTTTCCCTACTCGCCAGGTGAAAACTCCCGCGAAATATGTGAAAAGCTCTTTGTGGGAGCCTCGATCGCGATTTCCCCGGCCAAATTCACGCCGGGCCGTTTCCTTCACGCTCTCCGGATCAGGCCACCCAGAAGCGAAGCCACAAAGAGAATCAAAAAGATAAAGAACAAAATTCTGGCGATCCCGGCAGAAGCCGCGGCGATTCCTCCGAAGCCAAATACCGCTGCTACCAACGCCACCACGAGGAAGATAAGTGTCCAGCGCAACATGGGTGACCTCCTCATCCCGAATTCCGTTCCGGCGATTCAGGGACGCGTCGATGGTGCCCTGCCTCAATGGATCCAACAATCCACGCTCTGGCGTATTTTGGATGGTTGAAACACCTGACTTCCGGAATCGCTTTCACTGCAATGATTTGCCCGGTTCTTGTGTTTCCAATACGGTCTTCTGCGGCGTAAGTTCGGGCACTCGATTTATTTCGCGGGTGAGGAAAAGAAGTCCACCACCGTCTAGATTAACGATCAGCAATCGCGGGTACGACTCGGCATTTTTAGCAACATCCGTCTCCCATACATGGGAAACGTCCTCGCTGCAGACGTCAGGAGGTGACCCAATAAAACGGCTACTCCCCAAAGAATAATTCCAGCACAAATAGCGAATAGGATGTACCAGAAATGGCTCAACGCGCTCAGAATGAAGAGAACAATGAAGGAAAGGATTTCACAGTCGTAATTGCCCTTCTTGTGATTATCCGCCATTTCGGTCATTTGAGCCCCTTTTCTAGAACGTGTTTGCAGGCACTTCTTCTACGGCTCGGATCCAAGATGCCATGAATTCATCCGTGCGCCCTAAAGACGTTCAGGATGAAGAATGCGGAGACAATCAACAATCAGCGCTTTCATGTAGTTCGGGCGAAGGTTTTACCGAGGAGCTGACCCTGTGGAATGATTGTTATTCTTGCCAAATATATTTTTGCCCGACGATTTTGAAGGTTATAATGAAGGTCCCTCCCTCAGCAAAACCATGTTGCCCTACAGGAAAAATCAGAGCGCCTCTAAAGCATTGGCCGTATTTCCACTTAAGCCCCGTTCCATCACGATGAGGTTGCGGAGCATGCGCCGATTTTCTTGGAAGAGAAGACTGAATCGGACTTGGTGGAGATTTGAGCTTGCAGGTTTTAGAGAGGAGGGTCCATGAATCCAGCGGTCGTATTGAGGGAGCGGGTCGAGAGCTATTTCACGAGGAAATCCGTGAAAAGCACAATACGAACTCCAGGCAGACCCACGGTGTTGATAGCAACGATTGACAAAGAAATTCGGGATGCCCTGGCCGACCTTCTGGAGATTGCTTCGATCAATGCGATTTGGGTGGGGAGCGTGGGAGATGTCAAAACGCTAGTCGCAAGAGAAAGGATCGCCGCGTGTCTTTGCGGGTTCTGGCTGCAGGACGGAACGTACAGGGAAGTGATCCGGCATTTACGGCGCGAACGATTGGATATTCCCGCGATTATTGTTTCCGCGCCCTCTTGCCCGCAGGAATATCGAGACTACCTTGCAGCGATGAACCTGGGAGCTCTTGATTTCCTGAGTTATCCCTACCAAAAATCAGAATTCGAAAGAATGCTCGAATCCGCAATTGCGGCACACTCTCGTTCCGCACGCCAGGCAGATCCTGAAAATAATTTCGATTATCGCGAGCGTGGCGCCGCCTAACCCGGCCATCATTTCTATCGTATTTTTTGCATTCGTTCCCGCCGTATTCTTGTTTAATTCATATTGATGGCAGTTTGACAGGAAAGCGCCGCAAATCTTGATAGTCGCAAGTCCCCCCAACGACGTGCGGGATACGATTGTATTAATACATCACACTACAGCTTTAGCCCCTCGCTCTCTAGGGTTTTCCCTGTATGCACTTCAGCGCTTCTTCTAAGTAGTATCCCCTAGGCGGCCAGTTCCCGCCGTTGAAGTCTCTTTACGAAATCGTAAGTGTGGCATCTTTCCGGCACAGTCGCTCTGCTGCCAAGATGGATGTTCAATAAATGCTGACGGTCATTGCAGATAACAACAAGAGATTTAAGCGCGGATCCCTCCAATTCTGGCATTGCGCCCTCAAGCACAAAAGGTTTGCGGCCCAAAATGCGCCCTAGATTGCGTGCAATAAATCAGAATCACGAATTAGAGATTAGATTCTCACCGTTTGGAGTAGAGCATGAAACGAACCGAAAGCAATCTAGCAACCGAGAATCCAACCGAAGATTTTAAGCCGGCCGTAAAGAGTAATGGGCGAAGTCAAGTCCGCAACGGATCCGCGTCTTCCAATCTAAGCGTGATTCTCATGGCCTTGCAAACGATGCGGGACGGCGATTTCTCCGTGCGGCTCCCTGGGGCATGGGTCGGGGTAGAGGGAAAAATCGCGGACACGTTCAACGACATCGTGGCCTCCAACCAGCAAATGGCTCATGAATTGAGGCGTGTCGGGCAGGTTGTGGGCAAGGAAGGAAGGACGCGGGAACGCACCAAATTTCACGAATCAAAGGGCGCCTGGGGCGAGATGGAGGTCTCGATCAACACTCTTGTCGAGGACCTGTTGCGCCCAACCGCGGAAGTTACTCGCGCCATCGCGGCCGTCGCGCAAGGCAACTTAACCCAGATAGTGCGCCTGGACGTGGATGGACGGCCGCTGGAAGGGGAGTTCCTCCGATCGGCAAATATCGCCAACACGATGATTCAACAGCTAGGCGTTTTTACGGCGGAAGTAACGCGTGTGGCCCGTGAAGTCGGGACCGACGGCAAGCTCGGCGGGCAGGCGCAGGTACCCGGCGTCGCGGGCACGTGGAAGGATCTGACCGACTCTGTCAATTCGATGGCCAGCAACCTGACCGGTCAGGTGCGCAACATTGCGGAAGTAACGACCGCCGTTGCAAGCGGCGACCTTTCCCGCAAGATCACCGTCGATGTTCGCGGCGAAATTCTGCAGCTCAAAGAGGCCATCAACACGATGGTGGACCAGTTGCGGTCCTTTGCCTCGGAAGTGACGCGCGTGGCGCGCGAGGTGGGCACGGAAGGCAGACTGGGAGGGCAGGCCGTGGTGCCCGGCGTGGCCGGGACTTGGAAGGACCTGACCGATTCGGTCAACGCCATGGCCGGAAACCTCACGGCGCAAGTGCGCAACATCGCCGAGGTGACTACGGCCGTGGCCCGCGGCGACTTGTCGCGCAAGATCACGGTGGACGTGAAGGGCGAAATCCTCGAACTCAAAGACACGATCAACACGATGGTTGACCAGCTCAACGCGTTCGCGGGCGAAGTGACGCGCGTGGCCCGCGAAGTGGGAACGGAAGGCAAACTCGGCGGCCAGGCGCAGGTGCCTGGCGTCGCTGGAACCTGGAAAGACCTGACGGACAACGTCAACTTCATGGCCAGCAACCTGACTGGGCAGGTGCGCAACATCGCGGAAGTGGCCACGGCCATCGCGAGCGGCGACCTTTCCCGAAAAATTACGGTGGACGTGCGCGGCGAAATCCTGCAACTCAAGGAAACTCTCAACACGATGGTGGACCAGCTCAACCGGTTCGCCGGCGAAGTGACGCGCGTAGCCCGCGAAGTGGGCAGCGAAGGCCGGTTGGGCGGGCAGGCCAACGTGCCCGGCGTGGCCGGCACGTGGAAAGATTTGACGGACTCTGTGAACTCGATGGCCGGAAATCTGACGGCTCAGGTGCGTAACATCGCCGAAGTGACGACGGCAGTCGCCCGCGGCGACTTGTCACGCAAGATCACGGTGGACGTGAAAGGCGAAATACTCGAGCTGAAGAACACGATCAACACGATGGTGGACCAGCTGAATGCGTTTGCGGGCGAAGTAACGCGCGTGGCGCGCGAAGTCGGCACCGAAGGCAAGCTCGGCGGCCAGGCTCAAGTCCCCGGCGCCGGAACGTGGAAGGACTTGACCGACAACGTGAACTTCATGGCCAACAACCTGACCGGCCAGGTTCGCAATATCGCTGAGGTGGCGACTGCCGTGGCCCGCGGCGACTTGTCCCGCAAGATCACGGTGGACGTAAAAGGCGAAATCCTGGAGCTGAAAGACACCATGAACACCATGGTGGACCAGTTGCGGTCTTTCGCTTCGGAAGTGACGCGCGTGGCGCGCGAAGTGGGCACCGACGGAAAGCTGGGCGGCCAGGCGCTGGTGCCCGGCGTGGGCGGCACGTGGAAAGACCTCACCGACTCCGTCAACTCGATGGCCAGCAACCTGACCGGCCAGGTGCGCAATATCGCCGAAGTTTCAACGGCTATCGCCACGGGCGATTTGTCCAAGAAAATTACGGTGAACGTGAGCGGCGAGATCCTCCTGCTGAAGGAAACCATCAACACGATGGTGGACCAGCTGAACGCCTTCGCCGGTGAAGTGACGCGCGTGGCCCGCGAAGTGGGTAGCGAGGGCCGCTTGGGCGGACAGGCGAATGTGCCCGGCGTGGCGGGCACGTGGAAAGACTTGACCGACTCTGTGAACTCGATGGCCGGAAATCTGACAGCTCAGGTCCGCAACATCGCGGAAGTGACTACGGCCGTGGCTCGCGGCGACTTGTCCCGCAAGATCACTGTGGACGTGAAAGGCGAAATCCTCGAGCTGAAAAACACGATCAACACGATGGTCGATCAGCTCAACGGGTTTGCCGGCGAAGTGACGCGCGTGGCGCGCGAGGTGGGCACGGACGGCAAACTTGGCGGCCAGGCTCAGGTGCCGGGAGTGGCGGGCACGTGGAAAGACCTGACCGACAACGTGAACTTCATGGCCAGCAACTTGACGGGCCAGGTCCGCAACATCGCCGAAGTAGCGACCGCCATCGCCACCGGCGACCTGTCCAAAAAAATCACCGTGGACGTGCGCGGCGAGATTTTGCAACTCAAGGAAACGCTGAACACGATGGTCGAGCAGTTGCGTTCGTTCGCCGGAGAAGTGACCCGCGTGGCGCGCGAAGTCGGCAGCGAAGGGCGCTTGGGTGGAGAAGCCAACGTGCCTGGCGTGGCCGGCACATGGAAAGACCTCACCGACTCCGTGAACGCCATGGCCCGAAATCTAACGGCGCAGGTCCGCAACATCGCCCAGGTGACCACGGCCGTGGCGCGCGGCGACCTGTCGCGCAAAATTACCGTGGACGTGAAAGGTGAAATTCTTGAATTGAAGGACACCATCAACACGATGGTGGACCAGCTCAACGCCTTCGCTGCGGAAGTCTCCCGCGTGGCGCGCGAAGTGGGTACTGACGGCAAACTCGGAGGGCAGGCGAAGGTGCCCGGCGTGGCGGGAACCTGGAAAGACCTCACCGACAACGTAAACGTCATGGCAGCCAACCTTACCGAGCAGGTGCGCGGCATCGTGAAAGTTGTCACCGCCGTCGCCAATGGCGAACTCACGAAAAAGCTGACCGTGCAAGCCAAGGGCGAAGTCGCAGCGCTCGCCGACACGATCAACAACATGACGGACACGCTGGCGACCTTCGCCGACCAGGTCACGACGGTCGCGCGCGAGGTGGGCGTCGAAGGCCGCTTGGGAGGCCAGGCCAATGTGCCTGGCGCCGCCGGAACCTGGAAAGACCTCACTGGAAATGTGAACCTGCTTGCAGATAACCTGACCAACCAGGTGCGCGCGATTGCCGAGGTTGCCACCGCCGTGACCAAGGGCGACTTGACCCGCTCGATTCAAGTGGAGGCGAGCGGTGAGGTGGCCGAACTAAAAGACAACATCAACACCATGATCGACAACCTCCGCCTCACCACGGATCGCAACACCGAACAGGATTGGCTGAAGACGAACCTGGCGCGGTTTACCGGCATGTTGCAAGGGCAGCGCGATCTGACGAGCGTCGGCCGCATGCTCTTGTCGGAACTCGCTCCACTCGTTGGCGCGCAACAAGGCGTCCTCTATCAGATGCAATCGGAAGAGTCCTCGGAACTCGTCCTGCTTTCGGCGTTTGCCGACAATGGCAAGGACGGCCATCCCGTGCACGTGGGACTCAGCGAGGGTCTGATTGGACAATGCGCGGCTGAAAAGCGGCGCATGTTGATTACCGACATGCCGGGATACGCGGTACCGATCCGATCGGGCCTCTTTCAGGCCGTGCCGCGAAACATCATCGTGCTGCCCGTGCTGTTCGAGGATCGCGTCAAGGCGGTCATTGAGCTGGCCTCGTTAAGCTCCTTTACCGCTTCCCATCTGGCGTTCCTGGAACAATTGACGGCCAGCATCGGCATCGTGCTCAACAGCATCGAAGCCACCATGCAGACCGAAGGATTGTTGAAACAATCTCAACAATTGGCCATCGAGCTCCAGACGCAGCAAAAGGAATTGCAGCAGACCAACGAACAACTGGCGCAAAAGGCGCAGCAACTGGCCGAGCAGAACGTGGAAGTGGAACGCAAGAACCAGGAAATTGAGCAGGCGCGCAGGGCCTTGGAAGAGAAAGCGAAAGAGTTGGCCCTCACTTCCAAATACAAGTCCGAGTTCCTGGCTAACATGTCCCATGAATTGCGGACTCCGCTCAACAGCATTCTGGTCCTGGGCCAGCAACTCAGCGACAACCCCGACGGCAATTTGACGCACAAGCAAGTCGAGTTCTCGCGAACGATTCATGGCGCCGGAACGGATTTGCTGAACCTCATTACCGACATTCTTGACCTGTCGAAGATCGAATCCGGGACAGTTTCCGTGGAGGCGGAGGAAGTATTCTTCACCAGCCTGCTCGACATGGTGGCTCGCCCGTTCCGCCACGAGGCGGAAAACCGGCGAGTTGACTTTGAAGTACATACCGACCCGCGTCTCACCCGCAGTCTGGTAACCGACTCGAAGCGCTTACAGCAAGTCCTCAAGAATCTCCTATCCAACGCGTTTAAATTCACCGAGCAGGGAAGTGTCAGCCTCTCCGTGTCCGTTGCCGATAAGGGTTGGAGCGGATCTCACCCGGTCCTTGACGGCGCCGCTTCCGTAATTGCCTTTGAAGTTGCCGACACCGGCATCGGCATACCGGCGGAAAAACAGAGAATTATCTTTGAGGCGTTTCAACAAGCCGACGCGGGCACCAGCCGCAAATACGGAGGCACGGGTCTCGGACTCGCCATCAGCCGCGAACTGGCCAGCCTGCTTGGCGGTGAAATTCAACTCCGCAGCACGCCCGGCGAAGGGAGCACCTTCACGCTCTATTTGCCTCAAACCTATGTCGGTCCGGCATCGGGTGTAGGAGTGCCGGAGAAAAAGACTTTGCCGCCTGCTTCATCGGGCCAAACATCCAGCGGCTTTGTTTCGGAGCGATTGGTCGAGCACATCCCGGACGATCGCGAAAATCTGCAGCCGGACGATGCTGTATTGTTGATTGTCGAAGACGATCCGCACTATGCCCGCGTCTTGCGCGATCTGTCGCACGATAGCGGGTTCAAGGTCCTGATGGCCGGGCGGGGAAGTGAGGCGCTGGCTCTTGCCCGCGAGTTCCACCCGACCGCTGTGTCGCTGGATGTTTTTCTGCCCGATATGCTGGGCTGGACTGTGCTTAACCATCTGAAGCAGGACCCTTCCACCAGGCATATTCCGGTTCAGATGCTGACGCTCGATGAAGACCGCCATCACGGGCTGTCCCGCGGCGCATTTTCTTTCGTGACCAAGCCGACGACATCCGAAGAGCTGGGAACCGTATTGACCCGCATCAAGGCATATTCGATGCCTCGCCGCAAACGGCTCCTGATTGTGGAAGACAATCCGGCCGAACAATTGAGCATACGGGAGCTGCTCGGTCACGACGATATCGACGTTTCCAGTGTCACCACGGGCGCCGAGGCTCTTTCCAGGATCGAAGAGGAATCTTTCGATTGCATCGTGCTCGACTTGCGCCTTCCTGACATGTCCGGATTTGACGTATTGGAACGCCTGCGCGATATGCCCTCTCTCAGCGATTTGCCCGTCGTCGTCTTCACCGGCAAGGAGCTTTCGCCGGAAGAAGACGCCCGCCTGCATGTCCTGGCGCGGAGCGTTGTGGTCAAGGGCGTGGAGTCCCCGGAGCGGCTGCTGGATGAGACGGCGCTGTTCCTGCATCGCGTCGTCGCCGATCTTCCCGTCGCGAAGCAGAATATGCTCGAGCGATTGCACCGGTCCGATGATGCGCTGGTAGGGAAAAAGGTTTTGGTGGTGGACGACGACGTGCGGAATATTTTTGCGCTGAGCAGCGTCCTCGAACGTCGCGGGATGTCCGTGCTTTCCGCGGGTACGGGAAATGAAGCGATCTCCATACTGGAGTCAACGCCTGACCTGGCCATCGTGCTCATGGACATCATGATGCCGGAGATGGATGGGTACGAGACGATGCAAGTGATCCGGCAGAACCCTTCTTTCCGGCGCCTTCCCATCATCGCGTTGACTGCCAAAGCGATGAAAGGGGATCGCGAGAAGTGTCTGGAAGCGGGTGCATCGGAATATCTGGCAAAGCCGGTGAATACGGAGCAACTCCTTTCGGCCTTGCGAATGTGGCTGCACCGGTGAAGGCCATGTTTTGGCGCGCGAGCAGGCGGCCACGTTCTGGTCATCTGCGTTGGTGCGAATCTTATCTGAAGAGAAGAGGACTATGACGATGCGGGAAAAAGTCAACATTCTCATGGTGGATGATCAGCCAGCCAAGCTGCTCAGCTACGAAGTCATACTCAACGAACTTGGGGAGAATCTGATCAAGGCCAACTCCGGAAGAGAGGCGCTCGAATATCTGCTCAAGGAGGACGTTGCCGTGGTCCTCATGGACGTCAGCATGCCCGAGATCGACGGTTTTGAACTGGCGGATATGATTCGCCAACATCCGCGTTTTCAGAAGACAGCCATCATTTTCATTTCGGGCGTGCACCTCACCGACCTGGACCGGCTCAAGGGATATGAGCGCGGGGCCGTGGATTATATTTCGGTTCCCGTCAATCCGGAACTGCTGCGAGCGAAGGTCAGCGTTTTTGCCGAACTGCACCGCAAGACGCACCAATTGGAGGTTTTAAACCGCGAGCTTCGCTCTCTTTCGAGCAATCTCATCGCGACCCAGGATGACGAGCGGCGCAGGATCGCCCGCGAGCTGCACGACAGTCTGGGGCAAGAGTTGAGCGCCGCGAAGATGATGACGGACAAAATCGTCATGCTGAACCGGTCCTCGGAATCGAAAAATGAAGCGGTCGAGATCAGCAACCTCATCGATCACGCCATTCAGCAAGTGCGCAGCATTTCCTATCTCCTGCATCCCCCATTGCTCGATGAGATCGGGTTGCAGTCGGCGCTTCAGTTTTATCTGGAGGGATTCACCAAGCGCAGCGGGATTGAGATCCAGATGGAGACGCAACCTTCCAACTTTCCTCGGCTAGCTCCCGAGATGGAAACTGCAATATTTCGTATCGTTCAGGAGGCTGTAACCAACGTTTTCCGGCATTCCGGAGCGCGCGAAGCCTGGGTAACTCTGATGAAGGACGACAGTCAGGTCGTGGGAACGGTGCGCGATAACGGCAAGGGAATTGCTGAAGGAGTGACGGAAGGCCGCCCCGACCGAATTGGCGTTGGTATTGGCGGCATGAGACAGCGGGTCAAGGAATTTGGCGGCGATTTGCGAATTGGAAACGCCAACCCGGGAACTTTTGTGGAAGTCACCGTTCCAATCGAACCCCTGGCGCGCGATTCCCAGAATGGCATAGCAGGCCTGAACAGGCCAGCGCACAGGGAAGTTGCTTTTTAAATAGGGCGACTCTTCGCACTTGAACTTCAGGCGCCTGTTAATCAACAGGGTTAAACTACAGTTATCAGTGTATATACAAATCTACCGGAGTGGCTTTAGAGTTGGTGCGGGATCACACCTGCCATGCGGATTCTCATTGTGGATGACAGCGATTTTGCTCGAACCGGGCTGAAAGTTTTGCTCGCAGGCCGTTCGGATTGTGAAATTTGCGGTGAGGCCAGTGACGGCAGGCAGGCGGTCATGAAAGCCATTGACCTCAACCCTGACATGATCATCCTTGATTACTCGATGCCGGGCATGGATGGACTGCACGTCGCCCAGGAAATATTCAAAGCTTTGCCGACTACCCTCATTTTGATCTGCACGCTTTTCCCTTCCCGCGAACTCGAAAGGGAAGCGATGAAATATGGCGTGAGGCACGTAATTTCCAAGGCTGAAATGAGCAAAGCCTTGGTCGCAGTGATAGAAGAAATCCACCACGATCCGAAAACAGTTTCCTGATGTAGCGGGGATGTCCACCAATTGATCCTGGGTGACTGCATTCTTGTCCGTAAGCCCGTCTTCATATTTGAACTCCTTCTGATTCCCCCCGCCGTGCAGCCAAACCGCTGAGGGGCATTTCTTAGAATGTCCACTGCAGGCTCCCTACATGGCATTTTCCATATGAAATAAAGGAAGGGCAGTATTCTCATGGACCCGATCGCGTGGTTTCATATTGCCTAGCCCTTCTGCCGCGAGGCCTCCAGCCAAGTCGGGCGGGAAATTGGTTCGACAGTTGGGAGCCGGCAAGTGCAATTACATCAACGCATTCTGGTGGTCGACGATCATCCTTCCTTCCGCCACCTGCTTCGCACTTTTCTGGAGCTCAATCCGAACTGGGAAGTGTGCGGGGAAGCCTCCGATGGGTGCGAAGCCGTAACGAAAACAACTGAGCTTCATCCGGACATCGTTCTTATGGATCTGGACATGCCAAGGTTAAATGGGCTCGAAGCCACGCGCCAGATTCACAAGCGTTCTCCCTCGATTCGAATCCTGATCCTCACCTTGCACGACAATTCCATTCTGCCGCAGATTGCGCAGGACTCGGGCGCTCAGGGATACGTCCTCAAGTCCGAGCCTTTTGAAGTATTGACGCGTGCGATCGAGACCTTGGGCGATTCGGACCAGTTTTTCGTTTCATCCCAGCGATAGAGGCGTGCTGAGCGCACGTAATCCAACGCAGAATTGCCCGCGGGAGAGTTTCACTGGGGAAGCCGGCGGCGGCAGGGGAAGGCGAAGGCCCGCGCGAGCAATCCAACCAAAGAAGGTAAGCTGATATGAATTGAGAATGCGGTTCCGGCTGGATTGCCTAATGCTCTTTGGGCGCAATTGCCAGCCGATTCTTGGTGTGCCAGAACTCTTCGATCTCCTCGAGCGTGCGTCCTTTTGTTTCGGGGACGAAATAATACGAAAAGATTCCGGCGGCAATCGCACACACACCATAGAACCAGAAGGTTTGGCTCGGTCCCAACTTTTCCACAAGCGTCAAAAATGTCAGGGTGACCAGGAGGTTCGCTCCCCAATTGAACGTAGCCGCAATCCCCTCAGCCGAATTGCGAATCTTCAGTGGATAAATTTCAGAGATCAATAGCCAGAAAATCGGGCCAAGACTTATTGCAAACGAACCGACATAAGCCATCATGCTGATCACCGCCAGCCACGCCATTCCGGCCGATTGGTGCGACACGCGAAACACAATCCCCAGCAAGCCAAGCGTGACCGCCATCCCCGCAATCCCCGCCAGCAGCAAGGGCCGGCGTCCTCTGCGGTCGATCAGCCACATGGAAAAGATTGTCATGAGCACGTTCACCGCGCCAATGCCCGCGGTTGCAAGAATCGCGCCGGAAGCGGACGAAATTCCCGCGCTCTGAATAATGAGCGGCGCGTAGTAAATAACCGTATTGATGCCGGTAATTTGCTGGAAGATTGCCAACCCGATTCCGACGACCAGCGCGGGCCGAATCGCGCGCGTAAACAGATCGGAAAAGCGGCCGCTTTCCGGCGCTTTCGTGACAGACTGCTCGATTTCCCGGAATTCCGCCTCGATGTCCGTCGTCCCGCGAATGCGCGCCAGCATGGCACGGGCGGTTTCGCTCTGCCCGCGCCGCAATAGCCAGCGCGGGCTCTCCGGCAGGAAAAACATGCCCGAACCAAAGATGGCCGCGGGAATCACGGCCAAACCGAACATCCATCGCCAGCCCTGGATTCCCGCAAACGCATAATCCACCAGATAGGCAAGGAGAATGCCAACAGTGATCGCAAGTTGAAAAAGTGAAACTTGCCAGCCACGGGCATCAGCAGGAGCAACCTCGGAGATGTAAACAGGCACACCGCTGGAAGACAATCCAATTCCAAAGCCGACGATAATGCGTCCGACGGCCAATATCATGGGCGACGTCGCCACCGCGCAGAAGATCGCACCCACGGCAAAAATAATTGCTGTTGCGATCAGCAGCCTTCGTCGGCCAAACAAGTCGGCGAGTCGCCCCCCGATCAGAGCGCCAACCGCGGCGCCCGCAAGCACCCCGCTGACGATGACCTCCAAAGCGAATGTCGAGAGAGCGAATTCACTCCGAAAAAACAGCTCGGCGCCGGAGATTACGCCGGTGTCGTATCCGAAGAGCAGCCCGCCCAGGGCAGCGAATATAGCAGCGAGATAAACGAACGCTTGGTTCCCTGATTTCGTTGCGGTAGGGCCAATGCGCGAATCCGGTTCTGTTCTCATGGCTTCGACCTCGGATGGACAAAGTCTGAGCTGGGTGGAGAGCCGATTCAGATCGTGATGTAAATTGTTAAAAGCTGATATTGCGCCTTGTCGCCGTACTTCACAGTTTATTACTGATCCTTGCCCAAGTGGGACATCATATCGGGTGATTCGTGCAATAGCTCAAGAAATACCGCATTCGTCCAGCCAAATCCGGTCACGTTTTGCGCGTATCCCTCTACGACGCTGGTTTCGGAGGATCTTGTTACCACGTTGTATTTTTCACGAATGGTGTGATCCCGCTTGAAATTCTCCAAGACCATCGAAAGAAAATTCTCGCTGATCCGGTCTGCTTCGCGGTCATACCCGTACCGGCGCAGCCCTTCCACCGCCAGGAGTTGGATCGGAGCCCAGCCATACGGAAGATCCCACTGCGCCTCGGTCTCGGCCCGGCTCATGGCAAGCCCGCCGGGTTTCTCGAATAAATTCAGATTGTGGACGATGGCCCGAGCCTCCGGTTTGGAGGCCAGGCCAGCCCAAAGAGGATAAACCGTCGTCGCATATTCGTACTTCGAACGCATGCCAGTCACTGTATTGTAATCAAAGAAAAGTCCCCGGCGCGCATCCCAAAAATACTGAATCATCCTCTTGCGTCTTTCGTCTGCTTTACTTTTCCAATTCTTGGCATCTTCAGGATGGCCAAGAAGGATGCTCATGCGCTCCATGTCCGTTTCCGTCTTGTAAAGCAAACTGTTCAAACAGACCGGGGCAAAATGATGGGTTGCGGCCCCGAAGGGTCCGAAGCGAAACGTCACATCAAAGCCGGACTCTCGCATGCTTCGGTCGCCCTTATAAAAATCCGCGGACAATGCTACCCAGGATGCTGGCCCGCACTCGGACGCACCGACATCAGCCGTCTCCGGATCGCACACGAAAACTGGGAACTTAGGTCCCAGAATTGCGCCAGCGGAGTGGCTATCGCCATCATGGACCAGAAATGATTTGAAGGAAGGGGCATGAGCCAAGAAAAAATATACCGCGCCGCGATAATAGTGGCTGGGATCACCCATGATTTCCGGAACTGGACCTTCTCCGTGATCGAAATAACGGGAGAGGCCGGTATCGCCGGCTAAGTGTGGTTGCTGAGTCCATTGTTCATAGTCACGCTGGGCAAATCGATATCCCTTTTCCAGCCACGGAAGATTGGGTCTTCCTTCAGCTTTTTCAGCATCATAAACGGCCAAGATCATGGAACTCAGAAAAGGGGGCTGCGAGCGGGTTAAGTAATACGTGCGATTGGCATTCAACACGCCGCCATAGTGATCGATTTCAAAGAAAAAATTCTCTACCATTCCCCTGGCCAGTTCTGTTCGATGCTCGCGAAGCAAACCCCGGATAATGAAATAGCTGTCCCACCCATACATCTCGTTAAATTGTCCGCCAGGCACAACATAAGGGTTTTCGAGATACAACAGCCCCTCAGTTGCAATCTTGTTCGAGTCGATTTCTCCCGGCCTCGTAATTTTCGTTGGAAGATGTTCCACTCGAACGCGGCAATGATTTTGCAGTTCCGAAATTGCGGCCGGAATCTCCATCCCGGCGGGAAGATACAAGACGGCCTCGCCGCCTGTCTTTTTGTCTTCCAGGCTTTCGCAGCGTTTCATCGTGCGCGTCAAAGTATCCCAACCGGCGGAAATATACTGCAAAATGTCGGCCAACGAATTAGGGGCTGTCGCGGCATTCGATTTTGCAGTGGCCTGGCCATAGCCGGAATTCGGTATCATCGAAATCACCAGAGCTCCTTGAGCCAAAACTGAGCAGAAGACTTGAAAACTCCTGGTGGCGTGAAACATTTTAGCCTCACCTAGTCGCAACCCGCGGGCTCATCCAGGCTACCGAAACCGATATCCGGAATTGAGCTCGCATCGGTAATACCTCGCCTTATCCTTTGCCACGCTGACGTTGCAATCGGCCCAGCTCAAGACGGGGATCGGGCCAAGCGGAAAAATAATATTTTCTCCATTTAATTCTGCTTCGACGCTGGGTCCTTCCGCCATGGGCGGCAAAGTAAAATTCAACGATGTGCCAAGAATGATCGGATACGTCATCCGGACGAGATCGGAGATTTGAGGGCGGAACACTTCCGCCTGAAATGAGAAGGTGGTCGTATCCGACCAATCTCGTACCGAGACCTTGATGTTTCGCCCTCCCTGCGAAAAGCCGTCATCGTCTATTCTCGTGAAAGGACAGGGGCCCGCAATACAGGAAACCCTGGCATTTCGAAAAACACTTCCCTCTCCCGCATCCAGCGACTCGGAATTGACAGCCGCTTTCCACTTGCCGTCCGGGGAGCAGGGTGCGCTATTCTGGCAAGGAATGTTGCCAACGTTTTGAACCTGAAAAGTCTTTACCCCGGTCCCGATATTCTCCTGCGTGGTGGCTTCCGTGGAATATCGGATTCGGACGTTTGTGACGGTAATTGCGGGATGATCGGTTGGAACCGGCTCTTGTTCCGTATCTCTGCGAATCGGGACGAGGTGAACGACGATGAGTTTGTCGCTCGCCAATTCGGTGAGTTCCAGCGGCACGTAATCGGCGTGGAGAAATCTGAGCGTCACGGATTGATTCAGGCTGACTCCGCGAATAAGGGGGAGCCTGAAAAATCCCGTGAAATCGGATTTCGTGCTGCTCGACGCAAGGCCGTTCGCCTCGCTAATTTCCACGTCCATGATGGGGGACTGCTTGATCGGATCGTCATCTTGCTTGATGATGGCGCCTCTCAACATGGTCGGGCGCCTTTGGTAATTGCGGAACATGGCAATGCTCAGAAATATGGCCAGGAAGATGCCAAGACTCGCCACGATTGTCCAAAGAACAGCCTTCCGCCCCTGGAACATCAAGTCACCTGGATAGTTGGATGCGTCGTGATTGCATGATGGTGCCCCATTTCCGGGATCGGTTCTAGTCCTAAAGCGGTGGAAACGCCACGTGTTTTTTGCTGATCGTCAGGCTTCATTTGAATGGAAGAGAGTCTATAATCAGTCCGATGGCTGACGGGCGTCTCGACAGAAGGAATTTAAGTCGTCGCGAATTGTTGAGAAGGCTGGCCGCCACGGCTGCGCTCACTCCTCTCGCTAGTTGGAGCCGACTATCTCCATTGCAGGTTTCCAGGGAACATTCTCCCCGAGGGGAGACGCTTCCCAAGGCAAAAAGCCTCTCCGATCAAGACGATGCTTTTCTCCAAGAACTGCAAGCCGCGAATTTCCGCTATTTCTGGGAGCAGGCGAATCCTGATACCGGCATCGTCAGAGACCGCTGCAACGTCAGAACTCCCGACAAGAGCGATTTAGGGAGTATTGCCGCGACGGGTTTCGGACTGACGGCTCTTTGCATTGGAGAAAAGCGAGGGTTTATTTCCCGTGCCGAGGCCAGAGAGCGCGTGCTGAATACGTTGCGCTTTCATTGGGGAAAACTTCCGAATCATCGCGGTTTTTTTTATCACTGGGCCAATATCAATACGGGCGAAAGATTATGGGATTCAGAAGTCTCCTCCATTGACACGGCGATTCTTCTCTGCGGGATTCTCACCTGCCGGCAGTATTTCGAGCACTCCGAAATCAGCGCGCTGGCCTCCGATATCTTCAATCGCGTGGACTGGGGCTGGCTGTCGGAAGATACTTCACTTCTGCCTCACGGGTGGAGGCCGGAAAGCGGCTTCCTGCAATATCGCTGGGACAACTATAGCGAAATGATGATGATGTATCTGCTGGGGCTGGGATCAGAGTCCCACCCGCTGCCCGCCGAGAGTTGGAATGCCTGGCAACGCACGACATTCGAGTATGACGGGATTCGTTATATCGGCTCGTTTGCGCCGCTCTTCGTCCATCAATATTCCCAGGCCTGGTTTGACTTCCGGGGCAAGCATGACAAATATACAGACTACTTCCGGAACTCGGTCATCGCCACCGATGTCCACCGCCGATTTTGCATTGACCTCGCGGGTGAATTCCCGGATTACAGCGACGATTTGTGGGGCATCACCGCGTCGGATTCAGTTCGAGGATACGTCGTGTGGGGAGGGCCGCCCTTAACGGGCCCGGTGGATGGAACCGTTGTTCCTTGCGCTGCCGGAGGTTCGTTGCCGTTCCTGCAAGACCATGCGATGCGCGTGCTGCGCACAGTGAAAGAGCATTACGGAAACGGAGCTTGGTGCCAGTATGGATTTGTGGATGCGTTCAACCCGCTGACGAACTGGTATGATCACGACGTAATCGGGATCGATACCGGGATCACGATGGTGATGGTTGAGAACGCGCGCTCCGGATTCGTTTGGGAAACATTTATGAAGAATCCGGAAGCGCAACGCGGCATGATGCGCGCCGGCTTTCAGTTTTCTCCCGCCCTGGAGTTGCGGGATAGAAATCCCTTTTCCTACTCCGCGGCTTTGGAACAGTTCGATCAGAAGGCGGATCAGTGGAATTCGATCAGAGCCAACCCTTGGGGCGGCAAATCGATCGTGAGCTGACCGTGTTGGAAGCGGACCCTCTCAGGCGCAGGGAGATTTGCCGCGCTGCGAAGCGCCTGAATTTGAGCTTGCGTTGGATAAGCCGGTTTGGCCATGGCTGCGTAGGCGCGGACGAGGGATCCGTGCGTCGAATCGAGACGGTAAACCAAGGCGCCATGATTTTCCACGGAGCCTTTTGTAGTGATGAGAACCCGTTTGTTTTCACCCGCCGCGCCTGGCAAGAATAAATTCCATACAGCCATGACGACCGTGCCGTCCTCGCGCCGCGTTACAAGCGCGGACTTCGAATCAACTGCAATTCTCGTATTCCCTAGACGGTGGAGCAATTTGAACGCATTGAAGGAAGGTTTCGGAAGCTCTTCCTCCGCGATCAAGCCGAAGCCCCCATAGAATGGCTCTTTGACGACGCCCTGTTCTTCAAACACGTCCGAAAACGTCCAGTAGGACATCATCGCGACCAGGCCATCGCATTGTCGAATCGTGTCGGCGAGCCACGGGCCCATGAAATTCGCATCGGTTACGTCGGGCTCGTTCTTATAGCTCGCGTTGTATTCACTCCAGATGAGCGGCAAATTTGGCCGTGGTGACGCTTCCACCTGGTCATGCACTTTCCGCACGGCGCGGCAGACGAATTCCGTTCGCGGGATCTTTTCGCTCGTGCCGAATACGTCCTCGCTCAAGTCGTTGGCGTAAACGTGGCTGGAAACAAAATCGACAGGAACATTATTTTCCACGGCGTGGCGAATGAAGCGATCGACCCAGGTGGCTTGCGCGGTTGCGGGACCACCAACCCGTAGCCTGGTATCGACTTGTTTCAAAGTCTTCGCAGTCGAATCGTAAAGTTGAAAATAGGTCTGCTCCTTGGGCACTCCCGCCCAGAAATCAAGGTTGGGTTCGTTCCAGACCTCGAAGTACCACTGGGAAACCTCTTCAATCCCGTAGCGTTCGATCAGGTGGCGCGCGAAATGGGCGATGAGGTCGTCCCATTTATTCCAATCCTTTGGCGGTGAAACGTTCGGCTTGTACCAGAACGAGTGGAGAATCGGTTCCGCGGCAAGCTTCCCGGGCATGAAGCTCAGTTCTACGAATGGACGAACATGGTTTGCCAGCAGGCCGTCATAAATTTGATCGACGTAAGAAAAATTGTAGACGGGCTTTCCATCCGAATCCTCGTCGTACAAGCCGACTTCATCATGGAAAATCGCATGAAATCGTATATATTCGAAGCCTGTGGCCTCCTCCACTTCGCGGAGGTCGCGCCGATAGCTGTCGCGCAGCGAAAGGATGGCGCGCCCGGACCCGAACATTTTCTCCCAGTAATGAGGAAACGGGTGGCTGGGCGCCTGGAGATTTACCTCGATTTTTTCCTCTCGAACCTGCCCCGAGGCCATCCCAGGTTGGAAAATCAGCAAAAGAAACAGAATGGATGACAGTGCAGGGAAGGCGGCCTTTCGCTTCATACCGATCAAGAGTTGGAACTCCGATGCCGACTAAGTGCGTGATCGACTTGGCGTGATGCTGTTGTTGCGTTGAGCTTTCACCAGCCTCCATTCTACGCGACTCAGCGGTAGTGCGCCGCCTGGAGTTCAAACATTTCCGCATAACATCCGCCGCTCCGGAGAAGCTGGTTGTGCGCGCCTTGCTCGGCAATCGTCCCGTTTTCAACAACGAGAATTCGGTCCATCATCCGAACCGTAGAGAACCGATGGGAGATCAAAACAGACATTTTGCCTTTGGTCAGATCGGCGAAGCGTTGGAATACTTCATGCTCGGCTCGCGCATCCAACGCGGCGGTCGGCTCGTCAAGGATGAGCAATTGCGCATCGCGCAAATAAGCGCGCGCCAAGGCTATTTTCTGCCACTCTCCCCCAGAAAGGTCAACTCCACCTTCAAACCGGCAGCCAAGCATCTGCTCGTAACTATGGGGAAGCTTGTGAACGACAGTTTCGGCAAGGCTCTTGAACGCCGCGGCGCGGATTCGAAACTCGTTGGCTCGCTCCTTAATCAGCCCCGTCGCGATGTTATCCGCCACCGTCATGTCGTAGCGCACGAAATCCTGAAAGATCACTCCGATGTTCTTCCAGAGATCCTCAATGTCGTATTCACGCAGGTCAATCCCGTCCAGGAGGATCTGGCCGGAGGTGACGTCATACAATCGAGTCATCAGCTTGACGATGGTTGTTTTCCCATGCCCATTAGCGCCTACGAGTGCGATCCGTTCGCCGGGCTCCAGGCGAAAACTGACGTTTTCCAGGACCAGCTTGGATTTTCTCGGATAACCGAAAGAAACATTCCTGAATTCAAATCCCTCGCGGATCGGCCGCGGCCCCGGCAAGCTCCCCGCCTTGGAATAAATCTTGGGTCGAACCGCAAAGAATTCGATCAAATCGGTAAGGAAAAGGGCGTGGTCAGCAATATGCGAAAACGTCGAGAAGACAGCCTGTATGTTGGTGCTGGCGCCGGCAATTGCACCGGCCAGAAAGGTCAACGTCCCAAGGGTCAACGTGCCGATGACAGTCAGATAGATCCCGTAAGCATAGGTTCCGTAATATCCGACCGTTCCGAGAAGCGCCAGAAGAGAGCCCAAAACTAATTTGCGTCCCGCCAACTCGACATTTTGGTGATGGATTTCATTGGAAATCGACTCATAGCGGCCCGCAAAGAACTGCCCGAGTCCAAAGAGCTTCAGCTCTTTTGCGCTTTCCTTGCTGGTGCCCAGTATCCGCAAATAGTCCAGCTCACGGCGGGCCGGGGTTTGCTGCACGCTGAGCGAATATCCGAGGAACGCGAATTTGGTTTCCGCCAGAAATTCCGGCACGACGCATATGATCAGGGCAAGAAGGATCCAGGGGGAGATCACACAGATTCCCGCCGCAAGCGTTACCGTGCTGATGACTTGCTGGACCAACTGTCCGCTCTCTTGAATCATCCCCACGCGGTCGGCCCCTTGCACTCGAGCGCGCTCCAACCTGTCGTAGAACTGAGGATCCTCATAGCTGCTCAGGTCAAGCGTTGCCGCGTGCCGCATGATCCGAATATTTACGTGGCGTGTGTACCTCTCGTTCAAACTCGTGTCACAAAAATCGACGAGCCGGGCCAGGATAATGACGAGACAGGCCATCCCAAATTCAAGCCCAACCAGACCCCAGAATCCTCCGGGTAATTTCGTTTGATGCGACGTCACTACATAAATGGCGTCGATAATCCGGCGAGTGACCATCAGCATCGCGACCGGGAGCAGGGCAGCCGTTAACCGGATCGAAAGGCTTGCCGCGACCACGCCAGGCGCTGCCTCCCATACCATTCGAAAGATCGGCGGAACGTTCTTCAGGGAATGGAAGCGATCATGCCAATCCTGCCTGGGCATCCAGACCGTGTCGGCACTCTTCATGATCTTCGTGTTCGTCATAGGGGGTCCCGTTTGAAATCATTGTTGCCTGGTGCTTACATCGCTGCTTCGCCGAAGGGGCTCATGGGGACCAAACTGGGCATGGATCCTGAGGATTTGAGGCCATTGGCTCGATGCGCTTGTCTTCGTCTGGGAGATGCCTCCTTTATCGCGCGCTACTTCCAATTAGTACTACCGGAATGGGGCAGAGCACGTTAAGTGCCACCGTGATGCAACCGTAAGTTCCTTTGGAATCTTCAGTTATGTCGAAGCGAACTCGCGCGGCCACACGATATTTCCGCTCGAATTACGACTTCTTTACACGAAGGAACAGACGGTATGTCCATATGAACAAAGAACATTTGTTTTGGGGGGGAACAAGAATAGTTGACTAGGTTGATTAGAAAAAGTTCATCTTCCTGGGTTACCGAGATGCGGTTCGGTCTTTTAGAGCACCCTGCGGGACTCCATACTCCTAAGTAATCTTGGCACTTGAGGACGTGCGCACCCGCATTTGCGGTCTGATCCAAATCTTTAGCGCGGGACACAATTTCGTCTTAGGACTCGATTCAGCTTCAGCGAGACGCTTTCTTCGGAACCTTTGCGCCTTTCTTTCGTGCTTCTGACAACCCGATGGCGATCGCCTGCTTCCTGCTCTTCACGACCCCTCCTTTTCCCCCTTTTCCCGATCGCAACGTTCCATGTTTTCTCCGACGCATTGCGCTCTTGACCATCTTGCTTGCGGCCCGCCCGTATCTAGCCATGCTTTCCTCCAATCTCGTCAAAATATCTTTCTCCCTGAGGATAACAACTGAGAATTTGTCCTGCGATAGACAACTTTCTGTAAACCTCCCATCGAAAACCTGTACGAGGTATGCGACGTACTTTCTCGTCGGAGAAGTTCTAGATTTTGCAGGTGTTGTTGGAAGCAAAACGGCGTGGTCAATTGTCCGCCTAGTTTCTGTTCGCTCATATCCGGCGCGGAATTTCCTTCCGGCACAATCTTCCGAAGCATTCTATAAGAAACCCAAACTAAGGCGCCTTCCCAATCCACCAGAGAACCTTCGCTATGATTTTCCAGTTATTCTTGCGGTCCAACGTGATGGACCCGTACTCCCGATTTTCCGGATGCAGGACCTCCGTGTGGTCGTAGCGCCGGAAACGAGAGACCGTCAGTCCGACGTCCTTATTCCACGCGATTACAACCTTTCCGTCCAGCTTGGAGCGGTTGGTTTGCGAGGAATCGACGACCAGGATGTAGTCATCGTAGATCAAGGGGTTCATGGAATTGCCACGGACTCGCAGGCTATAAGTTGAAGTCGGATTCGGGCACCATTCCTTTGGAGCCGCGATCATGCTTTCGACCGGCGCCTCATGAAGGATCGGCATATTGTCGCCTTTTTCGCCATTCGTGGCCGCAACGATTTTCAGCAAAGGAATTGCAACCAGGTGTGACTTTTCCGGTTTCCTGGCACTGGCGCCTGCGCGGGCAATTTGAAAACTATGCAGGTTGGGTTGCGGGAAACGGCTCCTCAGTTTCGGCAGGACGCGCATCAAATCTTCGCTGCGGAAGCCGGCGCGTCCCCAAAAAAACCAACATTCCGGATCTCCCGCGAGATTCCCAAGCTCGATGTAACTGTGCGAAGGCGGCTCCTGCGCGCCGCGCTCCCAGCGGGATACACCCATCGCCGACGAATGGACCTCATATCCGAATGCCGTCTGGCTCAGCCCGAGCCGCTGGCGCAACCGGGAAATCATGGACGCCCAGTCCGGCTTGGTCGAGGTTTTCGTCTTATTTGACGGCTTGCGCATTGCGGTAGGTTAGCCCTCTTTCTAAGACCATTTTCCAGCTTCAGAACGTACAAGCTATTACGTAGTGTACGCTGCCGTACGAAACTTTGAAAGTCTAGTAGATAAACTCCTGTTTCCTTAACAGTTCGCGCTAGTATCCACTGTTAAAAGGGAGTACCGTAGGTTTGTCTCATTGGATTCCGCCGCAGCCTCGCTCTTGCGGTTTCTTGCGATCAGACAATCTGCAAGTTCGGGAGTCGAGGTATGGCCGGCAAGGTCCAGAGTATTGGTGTCCAGTTTGCAGCCGCCCCGGCTGCAGCCGATGCCGATCGCCTACCCATTCAAAATGAAATTCTTCTGGGTCTGCCTCGCAAGGAACGCGCCTTGGTCCTATCAAAATCGGAATTTGTCGCGCTGCCGGCCCGCACCGTTCTGACCGAAATGTCCGATCCGATCTAGTTCTGCCACTTCCTGAACAGCGGTGTGGTTTCGATCATTCATGTCATGACGGACGGCAAGAGTGTCGAAGTCGGATTGACAGGCAAGGAAGGGTTCGTCGGCCTGCCTCTCATCGTGGGGTACGGCACCAGTCCCACGCGAGCGATCATTCAGATCGAAGCCACTGGGTACAAGATACGCGCCAAGGATTTGAAAAATGTTCTGGGAAATTGTCCCCGGCTCGAGGAGGGCTTGCATCGTTATTCCCAGGAATTATCGATTCAGGCAATCCAGATTGCGGCTTGCAACCGCCTTCATGAAGTCGATGAGCGATTGGCCCGTTGGTTGTTGATGAGCCAGGATCGAGTGGGGAAATCCACATTTCCTCTAACCCAGGAATTTATTTCGCACATGCTCGGCACGCGGCGCGCCAGCGTCACCGTCGCCGCTGGCATCCTCCAAAAAGCCGGGCTGATCACCTATAGTCGCGGCCAAGTGACGATTGAAGACCGGGCCGGACTGGAATCCGCCGCCTGCGAATGCTATGAAGGAATCAATCAACAGATCGAAAGATGGCATAGAGATTCACGCTGAGATCTGTCCGCCAGCGTACTGACAACGACCACATTCCTTGTTGTTTGGGAGAAGACGATCTTCTGTTGAGCGGATGCAATGAACTCATACATTAAATTCTGTAGAACTGCTGAGTAATCGTTGGCTATAGTCCCGAACAAGACAGAGTACTCTTCGCACCCGTCATTGCTCCCAGGGTTACGACAACTCCGTTCCCAGCCAAGGCATCGGCGATTTCGACATCACGAGCACAAATCATCGAGGGAAATCAGCTCCAATTCCCCACGCGAGACGAACGCTCACTGATCAATCAGTTGCCAGCGTCAGTTCTTCATCCCTGAGAAGGATCTTGGCAATCCAAATCGAGTTTGTGCCATCCTTGGTGCGATATCCCGTGATCGTGACATCATCCCCGGGCTTCAGGGTGTCCCTGCTCCATCCCGTTCGGACCAGATGATTCGGGCTGGTCAGTTCAGCCTGCCACTGCTCCACGCCCTTATCGCCTGCCACGTCAAAGAAAACTTGAACATGCGGATTGATGAAATTAAACTTTGTGACTTTTCCCTTTACAGTGACTGTCTTGGACAGATCGTATGCCGCTGTCCCGTGATGGGCAAACATCGGAACTGAAACAACGATAAGACTTATCGCAACGGCCAAAAGATGAAATGCTCTGCGTTTCATCCAGCACCTCCTGAAACGGACTCAACTGCGTGCAATGCTCGCGCCCTTGGCGGGAAGATGCTGTGACCTGGGTTGCACCGAGGTGTGACGCAACGCACGTGCTGGAGTGCTCTAAGTCACATATTTCCCGAACGAATGCGAGCAACTTGTCACGGATGCTGTGTACCCCTGTGTGACGTGGGTCGGCCAAGTTGCCGGCCGCCGGACGGGAGTGGCTGGCGGCCACCATTGCAGCAGCGCCGACTCGGCGCCCAGCATTCAAGAGATGTGAAAGGAGGCTCGATGCACCTTTTTGCGCTGTGCCAGTGGTTGCAATCAACATCGTGGGCAACCGGGATTCGAGAATCGCTCGACTTATATCCCGCCCTCTACACGCTGCATATTTTTGGGTTTGTAATTATGGTTACGGCCACCTCGGTGCTGGACCTGCGCGTGTTGGGCTTGGGACTGCGTAATCGGTCCGTGTCAAGTGTCGCCCATCTAGCACTGCCCTGGGCGCAAGCGGGGTTGGCCGCAAATCTAGTGACGGGGTTCCTGGTTTTCGCGGCGCAAGCGGTGGACATGTACACGAACACCGCGTTTCGCTGGAAGATGGCGATGGTGCTGCTGGCCGGGCTGAACATTGTGGTGATCGAGACAACGATTAAACGGAACGTAGGGAAGTGGGACCAACCCGGAACCACACCACCGACCCTCGCGCGGTGGAGCGCAGTGATCTCGATCTTGCTCTGGTTTGGGATCGTGGCCATGTCGAGAGTGATCGGTTTTACTGGCGCCCATGAATAACGGATTCGAACCCCGCAAGGACGCGGAACGGCCGGGACGCGTCAACCGATCCGGCGCACGGCTGATTTTGCTCTGGCTAGATATAGCATTAGCGGGCGGACCCCATGCATTCACAAACTCATTCTTATGGCTGGCAACACACCTCGGACGAAGCTCACGCCCTTTGATCGTGGCTACGTTGGCATGAAAAGGAGAATAGCGAAATGCCTGACATGATCGCACTGTGTCACTGGCTGGAAAGCACTTCGGTGGGAAGTACCATTGCGCAGTCCGCCTGGCTGTTCCCGGCAATTGAGAGCATTCACATGTTTGGGATCGTATCAGTCGTCGGGGCCACGTCCATTCTGGACTTGCGCTTGATGGGCGTTTCGCTGAGGAATGACTCTGTTTCGAGCGTCGTGGGCGGGACGCTGCGATGGGCTTTGTATGGTTTCGTTCTTATGCTCGTAACGGGAGTACTGATGTTCGTGTCCGAGGCGACGAAGTGCTACACGAACACTGGCTTCCGTTGGAAAATGTTGTTGCTGGTGTTTGCTGGCCTCAACGCTCTGATTTTTCACTTTTCCGCCTACCGTAGCGTGGACCGGTGGGAGCGGGGCGCTACTCCTTTTGCGGCCAAGTTCGCGGGCGCTTTCTCGATCCTGCTTTGGTTTGGGATCGTGGCGATGGGTCGCTGGATCGCTTTTTTCTAATGGGGCAGCGATTTCGTCGGATTGCAAGAAGAATTCAGGACCGCGATCGAGATTGGTTCCTTGAGAGTAGATTCCCGGCTGGGCGCGAAATCAGAACGGAAATCACGAGCGGCGACAGTGACTCGTGTCACTACGCATAGTGATGATGGATACAGAGTCTTGGGGTGCGTCCAGTTACGCTCTGTCGTGGACTGAAAGGTATACTCTTGCGTGTGAGGAGCCCGGATGCGAACAATCGGTGTGGTGATTCTCTTGCTGGCAAGCACGGCTATGGCGCAGGCGCCCACATTCCAGCCTGTAGGGACAATCCTGCAATTGATGAAGGGAATCGTAATCCCTTCGTCCGATGTCATCTTCAAAATTCCGAGTGAAGCTCCAAAAGACGACAAGGAATGGGCTGCGGTACAGAACAGCGCTTTGATGCTTGCCGAATCAGGGAACCTGCTGATGATGGCGGGGCGGTCCAAGGATAATGGCGAGTGGATGAAAGATTCCAAGGCGCTGGTGGATGCGGGCACGGCAGCGTTCAAGGCAGCGAACGCGAAAGATGTCAACAAACTCACGGATCTCGGCGACGATATTCTAACCGCCTGCGAAACTTGCCACAACAAGTACAAACCGCAATAGCCTCTGAATTCGGATGCTGGCCCGCGTCCGTGTTCCTTCGTTCGCAACTAGGATGAATTTGGGATCTGATTTTGGCGCGTTGCAGACTCATGGCGAATTGATTCAAGATTGCCGGCAAATGAGTTTTACTTGCGCTCTGGACGGCCGAGGACTTTACAGACTTAGAGGCCGGGAAGCAGGAATCCGCCGTCCACGGCGAGAGTTTGGCCCGTAATGTAGGAACCCTTCTCACTAGCGAGCAAAAGCGCAATTTCAGCAACGTCCGACGGTTGTCCGAGGCGCTGAATCGCCTGTTTCGCGAGCACGGCGTCTCGCTGCGCTTCCTCCTTCCAGTAGTGCTCGCTGAGCGCCGTTTGAATCAAGCCGGGTGCAATGGCGTTGACGCGGACGCCTTTAGGCCCCAGCTCCAGCGCGTACGATTGCGTCATCATGATGAGCGCGGCCTTCGTCATGCTGTATAGAAGGCTGTGGCGCTGCGGGCGAAGGCCGGCAATCGATGCGATGTTGATGATCGATCCGCTGCCTCGCTCGCACATTCCGGGCGCAACGGCCCGCACCAGGCGGAAGGCGCTTTTCAGATTGATCTCGACCATTTTGTCGAATTGCGCCTCGTCGATTTCGAGGCATGGCCCGAAGGAAATATTGGTGCCGGCGTTGTTCACCAGAATGTTGATTGATCCGAATTCCTTTGTGGTGGTTGCAACTAAAGTTTCTATCTGATCCGCGCGACCGACGTGGCATGCGATCGGTTTCACGGAGGGGCCGATTTCGCGGGCGGCCTGGTCAAGCGTTTCCTGCTTGCGTCCGCAGATCACTACGCGCGCGCCTTCGCGGGCAAAGACTTCCGCGATGGCGCGGCCAATGCCGCGGCTTGCGCCCGTAACGATTGCAACTTTTCCGGTCAAGCTGCCCACGATTCCACTCCTCGAAAATTATTTCGCCGCCGCGTTTGCTTCAAGTCCCGCGAGCCGCATCGCCAACGCAATGGACCGCGATGGGTCATATGCACGGAACATCGCCATTTTCTCGGCTTCAATCGACCCCTCGGCGTGCACCGCAAGGACCGCTTGATACCCGCCGTAAACGCGCGTCGTCAAATCGCTGATGAGGTTCATGATCGCCATACGCCGCTCCGCGGGCCACGCGCCGGGCAGATATTTTTCCAATACCGGCCTGACTTTGGGTGATTTCCAGTCCATGCCGCCCGGCCCGGTGACGAGCAGGCCTCCGGCGAGGTCCTGCACGGTTTCAATGGCCTGGTGAAACTCGCGCGCGAAAGTCCACTTGGCCATGTTCGTCGTAAAGACGTCAGGGCAGGCGACGCCGTTTTCCACTTTGCAGCGAAGCGCGGCAAGTTCTGTAAGCCCGCGCACCGTTTCGGCATATCCGCCGAGCCACGTCAATTTGTCGCGCACATGTCCCGCGCGATCGATGCCGTTCGCTTTCGCTATCGCGATTCCCGCGCCCACCATCGCGTCCAGCAACGGAAGCTTATAACTCACCGCCGTGAATCGGTGGAACTCGACGAACGTGAGCGCAGTCGCGCCGGCCAAGTCCGGCCGATCCACGTAAAACACGCGCTCCCACGGGACGAAAACATTTTCAAATACCGTCAGAGTTTCTACCATCTTGTGATTCGTGGAAATGGGGCGCGTGAAGGGATCATCCGTCCCATGCAGATAGTCGGACGCGTAAAGGCGAAGCCCGCGCGTTGCCACGGGAACCGCAAAAGCGAGCGACCACGGTTCATCCCCCGGCCCCATGGACCTGCTCGGCAGCACGATCACCTCGTCCACATACGGAGTGCAAGAAGTATGAATTTTCGCGCCGTTGACAACGATCCCGTCCGCCCGCTTTTCCACGACGCGAACGTACATGTCCGGGTCGCTCTGCTCGGAGGGACGCTTGCTGCGGTCGCCCTTCGCATCGGTTTGCGCGACGGCCATTGCGAGGTCCTTGTCCCGGCAATTCCGGTAAAACGCCTCGACGCGCTGAATCCCTTGCGCATCGCCGCTTCGGCCAAGGACGCGCTTCAGTGCAAAGAGCGCGTCGGTTCCAATTTCCTTGATCAGCAGAACGAGTGTTGCGCCTTCGGCAGTGCCCGCTTCGATCAGCTTCGAGCGGGAGAGCAAATCCTGTGTGTTGCGAGGTAAGCGGTAGTAGGCGGAATATTCCTCCGAGCCTTCGCGGTGGACGGCAAGCTCGCGGAACTTCGGATTCTCAGCCATTTCAAAATCGATGGAAGCATGCCGGGCCGCGACGCCCAGCTCGGGATGGTCAACCACGTTCGGTACGCGCTCGCCCCGGTAGTACACTTCGCGGGTGTCGCGCAGCCCCGCGAGAAATTCGGCAGCCGTTCGCAAAGCCATTTCAGCGCCTCCAGAGGATGAATGCGGATTCTACTAGATCACGATGGCGCGCGCTCTTTTGAAATTTGCACCGTAGGACAGGCTTCAGCCTGTCTGGTTCTAATATGTTGTGGCACCCAAAGACGACAGGCTAAAGCCTGTCCTACCCGCCACTCAACCTGCGGCGTAAAATGTATTTTTGAATTTTACCCGTTGAAGTTTTGGGGAGTTCCTCAAACAAAATCTCTCGCGGCGCTTTGAAGCGGGCAATCCGTCCTGCAACGAATTCGATCAGCTCCTCTTTTGTGGCCGACATCCCTTGCCGCAAGACGACAAATGCGACTGGAATTTCACCCCACCGTTCATCCGGGCGCCCCACGACAACCGTTTCCAAAACCGCGGGATGCTCGGCAAGGGCTTTTTCAATCTCAACCGAAGCGACGTTTTCTCCCCCGGTGATGATGATGTCCTTGGCGCGGTCGCGTAGCTCGATATACCCGTCCGGAAAGCGCACGCCCAGATCGCCCGTGCGAAACCATCCGTTGGACTGGGCGGCGCGCGTAGCCGCTTCGTCGCGGTAGTAGCCTGTGGTCACGTTGTTGCCGCGGATCACGATTTCGCCCAGGGTTTCGCCGTCGGCCGGAACTTCATTGCCGCTGGCGTCGATCACGCTGATCTCCCTCGTGACCACATTACCGACGCCTTGTCGCGCGTTCAATCTGGCCTTTTCGCTCTCGGACTTCGCATTCCACTCCGGCTGCCAGTCATTGATAACGGACGGGCCGTATGTTTCCGTCAAACCGTACAAATGCGTGACGTGCAGATTCAGCGCCGCAAGTCGCGTAAGCAGCGCGGGGGTAGGAGGCGCGCCTCCAGTGAATGCATGGACCGGATGGCCAACTTTCCCGCCGCCAGATGATGCGGCGGCCTCCGCGATCATCGTCAAGACCGTAGGCGCCGCGCAAAGGTGCGTCACGCTCCCGTTACAGAGCGCCGACCAAATAGCCACCGGATCGATTTGGCGCTGACAAATATGAACTGCGCCAGCAGCCGTCACGGCCCATGTGAAGCACCAGCCGTTGCAGTGAAACATGGGAAGCGTCCAAAGATAGGCGCTGTCCAGGCCAAGGCGCGAGTGAAATGCCATCGCGAGTGCCTGCAGGTATGCCCCGCGGTGCGTATACATCACGCCCTTTGGGCGGCCCGTACTTCCACTGGTGTAATTGATGGCCAGCAGCGACATTTCGTCCATCAGTGTAGTGGGGCTGGGCTCTGAAGATTTCAGTAACTTTTCGTACTCGCTGGATTCGTCCCCGGCAAGAATGAGCCGCAAGCCCGTCGAGGAGGAAAGCGCTCGCGCTGCCTCCTCCAATTCGTGCGTGGCAATCAGAATGCGGGCGCCGGAATTTTCGAGGATATAGGCCATCTCTTGCGTGGAAAGTCGAATATTCATTGGCACGAGTGCGCAGCCTGCCATGGGCGCGCCATTGTGCATCTCCAGCATCACGTGGCTATTCGTGCAGAGCGCCGCGATTCGATCGCCGTTCTGAGCCCCGATGCCTTGCAGCATTCCCGCGAGGCGATGCGACCTCTCTCCAAACTCTCGATAGGTAAAGCGGCAATCGCCATCGACGATGGCTGTCCGCTCTGAAAAGATTTTCGCGGCGCGATCGAGGAAGTACGCCGGGTTCAATGGATTCGCCGCGCTCAGGGGCATTTCCCCCTCCATTCAAGAGTGGACCTAAATTAACATCAACCTGCATTTCCCATCAGAAATATCAAGTAGCACACGCTTCAGCCAGTGGGTCTTAGTCTCGGCAAGGACGAAACCCTACAGACTAGAGAGGCTGCGGAAAAACTCAATTTTTGTCATTCCGAGGCGCGCTGCGCGCCGAGGAATCCCTCTTTTCCCGGGTTTCAACCTAAGAGAGATTCCTCGCTTCGCTCGGAATGACAAAATAAATCACTTTTCCGCAGCCTATAGAGATTGAGTTGTTGAACGCACTCACAATTGGTAAAGGAAAAATGCTCCCAGTGCGGTGAGGACGAGACCATAAATACGCTCGAGCCTGCTGGCCTTCGTGCGAATCGCGATTCGCGCCCCGAGGTAGGAAAACGGAACCGAGCCGAGCGCAACGAGTCCCGTGACCGTCCACGATATATGCCCGAGATAGGCGTGGACGACGGTTCCGGGCACCGCCAATACAGCGGACACGGCCAGCGAGCAGGCAAAAGATTTCTTGATCGGTTGTCTGAGAAACCGGGAGTAAGCCGGCGCGAGCAAAAATCCACCGGCATTCGCCAGAAGCCCTGACACGATTCCAACTGCGATTGCGATGAGCACCAGCCGAAGACGCCAATAGGACGGACGATTTTCCGGCAGCGGATTCGGCGAATATGTCTCGGACTTTGCTTCTCTTGGCAAAAACAAAAAAGAAAGGCCGAACCCAAGTACCAAGATTCCAGTGACGGTCAACAAGGGCCGCGCACCGGTGAACTTCGTGAGAAGGGAACCCAGGATGGTTGCAGGAACTCCTACAGCAATGCTCCACCAGACGATTTGCCAATCCAGCAGACGGGATTGCCAGTATTCTCCGGAAGCAACCAGCGTCCCCGGAATGGTGGCAGGCAGCGGCGAAGCAACCGCGATGAATCCCGGGTAACCGATCAGGCTCAAGAGCGGCGTCGCGATCGCGCTGCCCCCTTTTCCAAATAGGCCTCCGAGAAACCCGACGACAATGCCAACAGCAAACGCTCCGAGATGCTGCAATTTTCCGCCTTTCGTTGGTGACAAACGCCGCCTCGGAAGTTTTGCCAGATGAAACCAAGAAAGTCCAGACGAAGAGCTAGGTAGATTCAGTGAAATTCGCCCTCGCGTGCCGGTGACGATAGGCCGACCAAGAGGAGAGGGACCCGGCCTGCGGTTTCCGCGTTTTCGTAGCCCAAGTGCGGCAATCGCGGATGAATTTGTGGCGGCTACTTCTTCGGATTTGACGTGCTGAACGAAAACTGGCTTATCAGGAGCTCACCCTCATCGCTATCCAGTGACTTCAATAAAAGGACGGCTGGCATTTTGTCGTTAGGGTTGTCAATGTCCTTAGCCCGAAAGTAGTAATTGCTTCCCGCTTCGGCGGTGAAATGGAGTGCTGCTTCCTTTCGTTGCGGACCCAGCCCGACAAATCCCTGCCAGCTCGCACAGAGATGATGTACTCCGGGATCGATCGTAATGTAGAAATACGAGTTGCTGTGGGTCGCGCCGACCCACGCTCCATCGATCCCAAAACGAGTCGTCGGTCTGGGTCTCGAAAGAAATGCCGCGTCGTCCTGAAGAAAATAGACATTCGCTTTTCCAGCGTCGGGCTGAACCGCCGGACGCTGCTTGTCGTCTGTTTTCACGTTGAATTCGATGTTGGCCGCGCCGCAACCCGGAATTGAAGTGGCTCCCGATGATTGCGCCTGTCCAAAAACGGGTGATGCAACCGCGAGTAGGAGCATTGCAACAAGTAGTTTCATTGGTGTCCCTCTAAGGTTAGACGGATGTTCGGCCCTTTCGGTTTTAACTATTTCAGTCTTATCACCAGATGATAATACTCCTTTGGATTAATGCTCAGTTGGCGTGTCAGATCGCGTGTTTGAATTCAGAGTGGTGCACCTTTTGGAATGTAGAAGGTTTAGGAAGCTTCGAGAGGCACAACGTCCACGGAGACGTCCATCCAATGGCGCTGGCCACCGATCAGAATTCCTCTGGACGGGCCGACATCGTCGTAATCTCTTCCCCAGGCCAGCGTGATGTGGCCGTCGCTTGGCATGAGGCCATTCGTGGGATCGAATTCCACCCAGCCCGTTCCTGGCACGAATACGCTGACCCAGGCATGGGATGCATCCGCGCCAGTGAGCCGGTCTTTTCCCGGGGGCGGCGAAGTCACGAGATACCCGCTAACGTATCGCGCAGAAAATCCGAGCGAGCGCAGGCAGCAGATTTGCAGATGTGCGAAGTCCTGGCAAACGCCTTGGTGCGAATGGAAAACTTCCTCGACCGGCGTATCGATTTCCGTGGCGCCCGCCAAAAATTTGAAATCATGATGGATGCGCTCGGTCAAATCCAAAACGCATGCAAGGTACGGCCTCCCGGGCTGGAAGGAATGGCGCGCGAATTCGGCAAGCTCCGCCGACCAGGGCACGTGCGGCGATTCAAAAACGAATTCGCGGGCGGCCAGTATTCCCCGGTCGGGCGCGATGGTCAAAATCTGTAGGACCTGCTCCCAGGTTGGTCCCTGAGTGACGTCGTACGGCCCCGAGGGGAGGACTTGAACCTCGCTTTGCGCGGCGATTCGCAGGACCGTGTGCGGCTCCTGCAAGCTGAACCACGTGACATGATTTCCGAAATAATCGAAGCCTTCGTTTTTCACCGTGGGCGACGGCAGCACCAGCAGCTGGTATTGCAAGCAAGTCTGCGTCTCGTGCTCGCGCGGCCGCATGCGCACCACGTTGTGCGACAAGGGGATCGCCTCTTCGTAACCGTAGCGCGTGGAATGCGTGACGCGGTATCTCACTCGTGCTCCTCGCGAATGCCGCTGATTTCCTGCGATACGACGGCGTGCGAAAAATACAATTGCGCAATGGCCTCGGATAGCAGGCCGATCTGTTCCATGACGCCGGAAAGCAGGGCGTGAAATTCCTGGCGCTCGCGGCCCGGCGCAACCGAACACAATTCCAAAAAATCGGCGAGTTGAATCGAAGTGCGCAGCTTGAGAAGCAGGCGCTGATCGTAGTTGCGGTCCGGATGCGAAAGGTCGCGCGGCAGCGCCGCAAGGTGCTGGTCGATCAGTGCGAGCTGGAACGCCACGGACCGCGGGTTGGTCTCATCCGCGAGCAACAGGTCCGCGACGGCATGGGTTTCAAGGTGCGTCATGTATCTGCGTCGATAGGTGAGCGAGCTGTCTCCGATCTCCAGGACGGCTTCGAGCAGGACCGGATCTGTATCAGGTTCCACCAGCGAATCCCGCAAGAATTGCGAAACAAACGCCGCGCGCTCGACGCGCCGCCCGATGTCCAGAAACCGCCACGCCTGCCCGCGCGTCATCGAATCGGAGGCCAGTCCGGCAAACGCCGCCAGTGTCACAATTAAATTGTCGAGCAACTCGAGGACGCCGGATGCGGGATCGGTATGGCTGGCCCTGAAATTGAAAACGGCACGATAAATTTCCTGAAGGATGCGCCAGGCGTCCGTGGAAATCGTGTCGCGCAGAACTCTTGCCAGGCGGTGAAGATTGGAGACGCTGCCCCGCAAGCCCTCGCCTTTTGCCTTGCCGAGCATCGCGTCGATAAATTCGCGTTCGAGTTCCGCGCCTGTCGAACGAATCGGCTTGTTGCGGCAAGCGGAGGCCAGGACCTGGACGGCGTGAGCGCTGTCATAGCCGGTTTGATCGATCATGCGCCCGATCGCTCCCCGCGCGAGGCGAGCCTGCGCATCGGTGCGCTCCGAATAGCGTCCCAGCCAGAAGAGGTCCTCGGCCAGACGGCTGGGAAGGTCGCTCCCGCCTCGGCTTATGGCAATGGGTTGGGTTGTCGAAGGGAGAAGTGTGACAGGGCTGACCGGGCCATCGGACAAAATCCAGGTGTCCTTGCTGCGGCCTCCTTTTTGCAAGGACACGACGAGCGTATCGTTCGATTGCGTGATGCGCGAAAGCCCGCCGTTCATGACGGTGTAGGAATTGCCGTAAGCGCTGAGGTAAGAGCGAACGACGAATCGACGGGGCTGAACGTCCTCGTCGATGAGCGCCGGAGTCGTGCAGGACATGACTTGTTTTTGCGCCACGTAGCGGGCTGGGTGCGCCCTGATTTTCCGATCGAGCGCCGACAGCTCTTCGCGCGTAAGATTTTGGCCGAACACAGGGTCCTCTCCCTGCGTCGGATAGGCGGACTTAACCACCATTTCAGACAAGTGCTGCGCGACGAATTCCAAGATGTCAGGCTGACCGCACCACCAGGTTTCCACAGAAGGCAGCTTCAATTCCTCGCCCAGGAGATAACGGCACACCGCGGGGAGGAAGGGCAGAAATCCGGGCGCTTGCAGAACGCCGCAGCCGACGGCGTTGGCGACAGCCACATTGCCGCGGCGAATCGCTTGCAGCAATCCAGGCACTCCCAGGTAGGAATCCGGCAATAGTTCGAGAGGGTCGCAGAAATTGTCATCCACCCTTCGAAGGATGACGTCGACACGCTGCAATCCTCCCAGCGTCTTCATGTAGACGATGGTGTCGCGAACGGTTAAATCGTTTCCCTGCACGAGCGCGTAGCCGAGGTACCGCGCAAGGAAGGAATGTTCGAAATACGTTTCATTGTAGGGGCCCGGGGTGTACAGGACGATGCGCGGGTTTTCGTGGTTGGCCGGCGCGAGTTCCGTCAGAGTCTCCCGCAGCGACACGAAGAACGGCGCGAGGCGCTGCACCTTGCATTGGCGGTAGACGGACGGCAGCGCGCGGGAGAGGACAATCCGGTTCTCCAGCGTATATCCGGCGCCCGAGGGCGCCTGTGTGCGGTCGCTGAGAACTTCGAACTGCCCAGTCTCGTTACGAACCAGGTCCGCCGCGTACAAGTGCAGCCAGCGTCCCTGCGGCAGACGGATCCCGTGACACGGGCGGAGAAAGCCGGGATTGGCCCACAGCAATTCCGGAGGCAACAGGCCATTGAAAACCGTATCCGCCGGGCCATACAGGTCCGCCAGCAGACGGTCCAGCAACCGCGCGCGTTGGACTAACCCTTCGCAGATGCTGTCCCAATGAGCTCCCGCGATGAGCAGGGGAATGAAATCCAGGCTCCAGGGCCTGTCGAGTCCGTTCGGATCGCCGTAAACGTTATGCGTGACGCCGTTCTGGTGAATCAGCCGCCGAGCCAATTCGCGTCGATGGCTGAACTCGCCTGGTTTCAGCTCATCGAGCAGCGAAACAAATTCACGCCAGTGAGGCCGGAGAGACCGGTCGGCCTTCACCATTTCATCGAGAAGTGGGGAATCGATTCCGTAGTTGTCGGCAAAGCCGCGTCGCAGAGGTTGGTCAGTTTCGATGCCACCCGGAGTTGTAGGTCCTTGCATATTTTCTATTGAAGGTACTTTACTTCAACCTGAGATCCAGCGTGAATGGTAATTCCTTCGTGATTTTTTCCTCGCCAACAGCCATTGGCCCGGGCGTATGCCCGAATTTGAAAAATCGCGCGATACGCCGGCTCTCGGCCGCGTACGCATTGATCGGGAAGCTGTCGTAGCTCCTGCCGCCGGGATGCGCGACGTGGTACGTGCATCCGCCGATCGAACGGCCGGACCATGTGTCCACCAGGTCAAACACCAACGGCACATGAGTTCCAATGGTCGGATGCAGGCAGTTTGGAGGCTGCCAGGCGCGATAGCGCACGCCGGCGACAAACTGGCCGTTCATGCCCGTTGGATGCAGAGGCACGCGCCGGCCATTGCACGTGACAACATGGCGCGAGTCCACCATTCCTTTTGCGAGCACCTGCAATCTCTCGAGCGAAGAATCGACGTACCGCGCCGTTCCGCCTGCGCTGGCTTCTTCGCCGGTCACATGCCAGGGTTCGATGGCCTGCCGGAATTCCAGTTCGATTCCGCGCTGCTCGATTGCACCGTATAGCGGGAATCGAAACTCGAAATGCGGATCAAACCATTCGATGCGCAGCGGATAGCCGGCGTCGTTCAGGTCGGAAACTACATCTTCCAGGTCCTGACGCACAAAATAAGGCAGCATGAAACGGTCGTGGACTTCCGTGCGCCATCGGACCAGTTCGTGGCGATACGGGTTCTCCCAAAAATGGGCGACCAAGGCGCGAAGCAACAGGTGCTGCGTGAGGCTCATCCTCGAATGCGGCGGCATTTCAAAAGCGCGCATTTCCAGCAAGCCGAGGCGGCCCGAAGCCGTGTCGGGCGAGTAGAGCTTGTCGATGCAGAACTCGGCGCGGTGCGTGCTGCCCGTTGCGTCGACGAGCAGGTTTCGGAAGATGCGGTCCACCAGCCACGGGGAAGTGCCGCCATGGTCCGGAATCTGCTGAAACGCGATTTCCATTTCGTAGACCTGATCGTTTCGGGCCTCGTCGATGCGCGGCGCCTGGCTCGTGGGTCCGACAAAGATTCCGCTGAAGAGGTACGACAGGGCGGGATGGTTGTGCCAGTAGCCGACCAAGCTGCGCAGCAATCCTGGATTCCTTAGGATAGGAGAATCGGCCGGGGACGCTCCGCCGATCAGAATGTGATTTCCGCCGCCCGTGCCCGTGTGCCGGCCATCGAGCATGAACTTTTCTGTAGCGAGGCGGCTCAAGTGTGCTTCCTCGTACAGCGCCGTCGTGTTCTTGACCAGTTCGTCCCAGCTTGCGGACGGATGGAGGTTCACTTCAATCACGCCAGGGTCGGGCGTAACTTTAATCATGTGGACGCGAGAATCGTGCGGAGGCGCATACCCTTCGACGAGCACGGGTATCCCCAAGTCAGCAGCCGTATCCTCAATTGCCGCGACGAGGGCAAGGTAATCCTCGAGGTAGCGTTGCGGCGGCATGAACACGCGCAAAATGCCATCGCGCGTTTCCGCGCACAACGCCGTCCGAACTGCGCGCGACGCCGATTGGCCTGGCGCGGGAGGCAAATCGAGCACAATGGTTCGCCGGCGCGACCGCTGCCGCGCCGATACGCTTTCCAGAATTTGCTCCACGACCCTCTGCGCGGGTTGATATTCGCGAATTTCTTCTTCATAGCGCTGCCGCATGGCCAATGCGGCGCGCTCGGGCAATGGCCCGCGGATCGCCATCGGGTCCTGCTCGACGATGTGATCCACTTCGGAAGGGTGAACCCAGGGGATGGAATCGAGTGGCAGGCGGAATCCCATAGGCGAGTCGCCCGGGATCAAATACATTCGCTCCGGCCGGAAGAACCACGCGCCGGTCACCCAATCGCTGCTCCCATCGGTGTAGTATTCGCGCCGCAAGGGTAGGGCGTAGCCAACCACGTGATCCAAGCCTCGTTCGAACACACGCGCAAGACGCGCGCGATCTTCCGGATTTTCGAGCCTGTTTTCGAACGGATCGACGTTTACGGGGAGGCGCCGTTCTTTCCACATGTAATACCAGGTGTCTTCATAACCGGGAAGGGCATGCTCCGAGTTCACTCCCAATCGCCCGCACAGGCTAAGCATAAAAGCGCGCGCATCCGCGCTGGTCAGTTTGCCCGAAGTATTTTCGTTGGCGATGAGCGCCGGATCGCGCCAGATCGGCTCGCCGTCCTTGCGCCAGTAGAGCCCCAGCGCCCAGCGGGGCAGGGATTCACCCGGATACCACTTGCCCATGCCGTGGTGCAGGAATCCGCCCGGAGCGAACCGATCGCGCAGCCGCCGGATCAGCGTGTCCGCGAGTTTGTACTTTGTCGGGCCTACCGCGGCGGTCGTCCATTCCGCGGCATCCATGTCGTCGACGGAGACGAACGTCGGTTCGCCGCCCATGGTCAGGCGCAC
>DATNIO010000149.1:0-12839 GCA_035604385.1 Verrucomicrobiia bacterium
CTGATAGCTGGTGGTCGGCGCGAACGACAAGCTCAACCTCATGCTCGTCCAGTCCGAGGGCACGCTGCGGAAAACTGTATTGCGGCTGTCATTTTGCGTACCCCATAGATCGCCGGAATCGACGGGAATCTGGAGGACACCCGGGGCCACGTTGTAAGAGACGACGGCTCCGGTGGTCTGCTCGGTGTTACGGGTAACGCCCGCGGCGGAGATGGCCAGGAAATCCCATCCGGCGGCCAGGAAACTGGTGCGGTCGGGATACGTGAAATTAAAATGTTGCGTTTGAGCGAAACTCGGAACGGATAGCACTGACAACGCGCAAAGCAATCCTATCAACGCTCTGGTCACTTGAAATTGGATTCGTTTCATACGGGCGATTAGTCTCCTCTATGAAGTAACCAGATCTATGGACTTACACATCGACGACTTTTCATTTCGCAATACCGATGCCAAATTTCATCCTATTGACAGGAAAGCAATTCGCGTTGTCGCTTCCCAAGCGAATGTGAAAACCCTTGCAGATTTCGGTCAAAACTTATGCAAATCATTCGCTTCACGGCCAGCAGCCGCCTCTAAAGAATGGCGGGCTCTGCGAATCGCCTTTTGGGCGCACTTCTGCTTTCACTCCGACGAGCGCCATTTCGCTTTAGTTGAAAACGAATTCAATATCCGATCAGTTCAACCGCGCGTGAAATCTTCCGCGCGAAATTCTGTCTGGCCCAACCATCTCTCTCTCCGATTGCGGCGTCTCGATCTTTGGACGGTTGCTACCACCATTTTTACCGAGGTCGGCGGGACATGACCTTGTTATTACATCGATAATATCGAGCTCGACGAATCAGACATCGGCCTGTTTTCACAAGCTGCTGCTGCAAGCTAGTAAGCAATCCGTTCTTGGTTCGCCTTGCCGGTGCGGTCTTGCGGAACTGCAGGTACTCGAGGTCGCGCCTTCCTATTCCCCCTCATTTATCCTTGGAGAGGCGGAGCCTTCGGAGCATCTCTGACCATCGTTCATATTCGGCATCGTTGAATTTGGATTTTGGTCTTGATCCCTGAATGGGCGCGCCTGTTGGCTTCGTTTCAGATTTCTTGTCAAGCTTTGGAACTTGCATGCTTTGGCTCTTCCTCCTACTCAGGTTACTTGGTCTTCCCCAATGATCGCCTTGCACCGCCCTCCGTTGCATGTTCGCAACGAACGCCGCCTGGCTCAATGGGTGGATAGACCCATTTTGTGACGTACCCGGGTCCCGGTACGCATATGACCAGGTCTGGAGAAGCTCAATAAAGGCAGTTGACCGCATCTGTGGTGCTATATTTCGCTCGCGGCTGCCGGAGCAGGAGATAGGCGTGGAATTCCATCGCGCGACTTGAATAGCGTCGCGATAGCGAATGGCTCGCGTTTTGATGTGCAAAATGTTTAAGTAGAATTGTGGAAATCTCAGGCAACCGGTTCGGATCGAAGGCCAGTCCGTCGGCAGGTTCCGTGCGGCCGGCCTAGTTTCGTGCAACTTCCATGGACTGAGATTTGCCGGAAGTTCACATTAGTCGAGCGAGTTTCCGGATAAGGTCGTCAGTCGAAGGCGGAACGCATACTACTGCAAGCACAGCTTCAAAGCATCCGCCAACAAACGGCAGAATGGCTCAACCAATATGCCTTTGGGGTAAACGGGGAGCTCGTGGATTTCCAAACCTTCTCCAACAACTTCGCTCCATCCCAAGCTTGTGCTGGTGAGCCCCAGGAAATTCCCTTTTGGCCGAATGACGGCTACGCGTCCATTATAAGGGCGGGGGTCATACCGATGCATAGCGCCATGATTGATCTTCCCTACGATCAAATGGGGATAGCTCTTACGCTTTTCCGCGCTACCCAAATTCGACAAAGCATGGCACGCGGCACGGAGCCTGATCCCGATTCTCGATGATTCGACATCCATTTTTTGTCTTAGAAACTTCTTGCGGTCCTTGGCTCCAAGAGAAAAAATATTGGCGGCGTGAAACCACAAGTTCTGCAAAAAGTGCAGAGGTTCCAGCCAGGAAACTTTTGATGGGGAAACCGACGCGAAGTTGCAAGTGTCAAGCATGAACACAACTTCGACTTTCTCTCCCATGGCGGTCAGTTGCTGCGCCATTTCGTAGGCGATGGTTCCTCCGAGACAGTACCCGCCCAGAAAATAGGGTCCGTGCGGCTGTGCTTCCAATATTTCCTTCAGGTAGTGGGAGGCCATCTCTCCAACGGTTGTGAGAAAACGTCCGTCGCCATTCAGCCCTTGCGATTGCAGGCCATAAACCGGCTGATCCGGTCCAAGATGCTGCGTCACTTCTCGATACAGCAGTATGTTTCCCTCGGCGCCGTGGACCAAAAACAGGGGCTTTTTTGAGCCGCTCGCCCGTATCGGAACCAGCGAGGACCAGGAAGGAGTCTTGCGCTCATCCTTCTCCTTCTCATCTTTCTTGTCCGTGTCCTCTTTGTGAAGTTTCTTGGCCAGTTCCGCAATCGTAGGGGCTTCCAGCAACACCGCGAGGGGCAGATTCACTTCGAACTTTTCCCCGATCTGCGATACCGCCCTCATCGCCATCAGCGAGTGCCCACCCGAGTCAAAAAAATCGTCGTGGATCCCGATTCGCTCCACCTTCAACAATTTGGCCCAAATGTCCGCCAGCGCCTTCTCGGTTTCCGTTCGCGGAGCGACGTATTCCCTGGCCGCCGAAATACCTTCGTAGGACGGAGCGGGCAGAGCCTTTCGGTCCACTTTGCCATTCGTGGTGAGAGGGATGGAATCGAGAAACACAAAGTGAGCCGGCGCCATATATTCGGGCAACTTTTGCTTCACGAATTGCCGCAGGTCTTCGGCCGTCGGCGATCTGCCTTCCCGCGGGACTACATAACCGACCAATTGCTTATTTCCAGGCTCGTCTTCCCGCACCAGGACCGCGCAGGATTTTACTCTCGGATCGCTCGCCAGTGTCGCTTCGATCTCTCCTAATTCGATGCGGTACCCGCGCACTTTCACCTGGTTGTCGACACGACCCAGATATTCCAGTATTCCATCATTCCGGTAGCGCGCCACATCTCCGGTCTTGTACAGACGCGCTCCCGCCTGGCTGGAAAACGGATCAGCGAGAAACCGTTCCTTGTTGAGTTCCGGTCTGTTCAGATATCCGCGCGCCACGCCGGCCCCGCCGATATACAACTCGCCGATTACACCGATCGGCACAGGGTTCATATAGCGGTCTAGAATGTACAGCTGCGTATTGGCAATCGGCCGGCCGATAGGAACGGAGCCGCTTGCCGGATCGTCCGCTTTAACCTCATACGTGCAGCAGCCCACCACCGTTTCCGTAGGCCCGTACTCGTTGATCAAACGCATTCCTGGAGCGAATTTCCTCCACAGGAGCAGGCTCTCCGCCACGAGGTTCTCGCCGCCGATGACGAATACCTTCGTCGTGCCTGCCGCCTCTTCGGGGCTGATTTGCTGGCTCAGCAGCTCCAGGTGAGCCGGAGTGATCTTGACCAAACTTCGGTCTTTCCCTTTCCGCAACGCTTTCAGCAGGCTTTGCCCGGCCACATCCTCGGATAAAATCTCGACTCGTCCCCCGGCCAGCAATGGGGTATACATGCCGGTAACTGTCAGATCAAAGGAAATCGAAGTGTGTACCGGGACCGAGCCCCCGGCCTGAACCGCATACGTTTTGACGGCCCAGGAAAGATAATTCACCAAACCGCCGTGAAGGACCATCACTCCCTTGGGCGTCCCTGTCGATCCCGAGGTATACATGACATAGGCCAGATTCGAGAGTGTCGCCGCCGGCTTGAGATTGCTGGTGCTTTCCTGCGCGATGGCAGGCCAGCCGGTGTCCAGGCAAATTGCCTGGTCGTTGGCGGCAGGAAACAACTGCCGATGCTTATTGTCCGTCAGCAGAACTTTCACCGCCGCGTCCTTGACCATAAACGACAGTCGATCCATGGGGTAGGCGGGATCCAGAGGCACGTAGGCGCCGCCTGCCTTCCAGATGCCCAAAAGCGCGATCAGCATCTCCGGGCAGCGCTCCAAACACACGCCCACCAGCACCTCAGGTCCAACCCCGCGCGTGCGAAGATAGTGCGCTACCTGATTGGCGCGCTCGTTGAGTTCTCGGTAGGTCAGTTGCCGATCTTCAAATACAAGAGCAATGGAGTCAGGGTGGAGGGCCGCCTGTTGTTCGAACAATTCGTGCAAACAAACCTGAGGGTATTCTGTGCGAGTCTCATTCCACTCGCGTAAGAGTTGGGTTCGTTCGCGCTCGGTCAGCATCGGCAACTTGGCAATGCTCTCGTCCGGATCGCGGGCGATCGCCTTCAGAAGTGTTGCGTAATGTCCGCACAGGCGCTGGATCGTTTGGGCTTCGAAGATATCGGTGCTGTATTCAACTGTCCCCTTGAGGCCATTTTCGGTTTCGGAGATGACAAGGGTGAGGTCATATCCCGAGGTTCCGGGCTTCGCCGACCCGTTGCCGTTGCTCTTCATCACCTGCGAGGCTTCCTCACCGTCATGGAGGACGAACATCACCTGAAACACGGGGGCATGGCTCGGATCCCGCTCCGTCGCCAATTCGGCTACGAGTTGTTCGAAGGGAAGATCCGAATGGGCGTATGCGCCCAAGGTCCGTTCCCTCACTTGTTGCAGCAGGGAGCGGAAATTTAAATGTTCAGGGAACCGTGAGCGCAAAACGACGGTGTTGTGGATACGATTGCGCGGGCGCTCGGTTTCGGCGAGCGTCGGTCCGAGAACCGGTGTTCCCACCAGGATATCGTCCTGGCCTGTGTAACGGTGCAGCAAAGCCATGAAACCGGCCCCCAGAGTCATGAAAAGTGTGGCTTGCTCTTGATGGCCGATCTCCTTCAAATGTTTCAGCAGTTCCTTGGGCAGCTCGAAGTTTTCCGTCGCGACGCGGAAACTCTGGACGGCAGGGCGCGGCTTGTCCGTAGGCAATTCCAGCTTGGTTGGAGCGCCTGCCAATTCCTCCTTCCAGTACGAAATCTGCTCGTGCAGAACTTCTTCCTGTATATTCATCGCGATGTTCCTGTCATCTCCATCATGATTTCATTCGCGCCGGCGTGAATGCGCTCCACGCGCGTGTCAATCCACTTAAACTCATGAACCGATTTGCGGAACATCGGCAATTCGTCGTTCATCCAGCAGGACTTTGTGTCCTAGGAGCCACTAATGAATACACCGAGGCCTTATAGGCCTATGGCAGTGGTGAGTTCGCAATTCAGCTACCAACGCCGGATGCCACCTAACTGCCGTAGTTACAGTTACTTAGTTTGGTAAAAATGTTTCCGAATGGAAATTGGTAGCCAACAAGTGGAAATAAAAGTGCCACTTTTCTGGGGGCTCAGCCTGAAATGGAGAGGCGGCGTTTTCCGTTAGTAAAGATTCCGCCCGTTCGAGTGTGCGCAAGGACTCGGTCTTGATTCATGGAGCGCTTGCCTGTATGGCGACCACGAACAGGACTGGTATCGCGTTCTGTCGGACCCATGCTCGTAACGAAACATGGGTGTTCGATTCCGGGGCGGTGCGCTGGCGATCTCCTATTTACTGGGATAACATTCTAGCTCCCCATGGCTGCCTACGAATCACCCTGGATGAACGACGAACTGAAGTTGTATCGCAAGACCGTTTGCGAATTTCTGCAAGCGGAATTCCTGCCTTGCCAGGCCAAGTGGCGCGAGCAGCATCGGCCCGACGCGGAAGCGTGGAAAAAGGCGGGCCAGACCGGCCTGCTGCTTCCGGATGTGCCGGAGGAGTACGGCGGCGGGGGAGGCACGTTCGCGCACCAGGCGGTGGTGACGGAAGAGCTGGCGCAGGCGGGAATCAACTTCGGATGCGGCGTGCAGAGCATCGTCTCGCACTACATTCTGAATTACGGAAGCGAAGCGCAAAAGAAGAAGTGGCTCCCGGCGATGGCGCAGGGAGAACTGGTTGGGGCGATCGCCATGACCGAACCTTCGGCCGGCTCGGACTTGCAAGCGATCAAGACGACGGCGCGCCGCGCGGGAAATGAATACATCCTCAGCGGTTCCAAGACATTCATCACCAACGGCTGGCACGCCGGCCTCGTGTGCGTGGCGGCGAAGACGGACCCCAAAGTAGCGGGCTTTCGGGGCATCTCGATGATCGTGGTGGAGACGAAAGATCTGAAGGGGTACCGGGTGGGCAGTTCGCTGGAAAAAGTGGGGATGCACGAAATCGACACGTGCGAACTTTTCTTCGACGATGTGCGCGTCCCCGCGGCGAACCTGCTGGGAACGGCCGAAGGGTCGGGCTTTTCGCAGATGATGGAGCAATTGCGGTACGAGCGGCTGATGATCGGCGTGGGCGCGGTGGCCACGACGGAGCGGGCCCTGGCGATCACGATCCAATACGCGAAGGAGCGGAAGGCGTTCGGCCAGACGCTCATAGAATTTCAGAACGCGCGGTTCAAGCTGGCGCAGTGCAAGACGGAAGCGCAGATCGGGCGGGTGTTCATCGACAATTGCGTGGCGCGGTTTATCGCCGGCCAATTGGACCCGGTGACGGCGGCGATGGCGAAATACTGGCTGACGGAGAGCCAGTGCCGGGTCGTGGACGAGTGCGTTCAGTTGCACGGCGGGTACGGCTACATGACCGAGTATCCGATCGCACGGATGTGGATGGACAGCCGCGTGCAGCGCATCTACGCCGGAACGAATGAAATTCTGGAAGAATTGATCGGCTGGTCGCTCTGACGCTCCCTCCGCGAATTTGAATCCGCCGAAGAAATAACCCTCCATGTTCGAGCCGGTCCACGGTTCCGCTCCGGACATCGCCGGAAAAGGCATCGCCAATCCCATCGGCCAAATCTGGTCCGCCGCCATGATGCTGGCCCACATCGGCGAAACCGAAGCCGCGAGCCCCATCGAGCGCAGGATCGAGGATGTCCTCGCGCGCCCCGAATATCGCACGCCCGATGTTGGAGGCAAAGCGACTACGCAAATTGTGGGGAAGGGGATCGCCGACAACCTAAGTAAGTGACGCTGGAGACAGGCAGAGAAGAGCGCAGGGGGCTGGTCGGACATCCAATCGGGTTGGTACTGGAGTCTATGGGTACGCGCTTGTCGCTGAGAGGTCCTTCTGCAAAATTTGGTCCGGACACCTGCAGTTCAAGAAATGCGGTAAACTCCCATTTGCGCAACATTCCAATATCTACGCGTTGTTGGGAACGAATAATTCGGGAGTGGCGATTCTTGTGAAGAAACAGGTACCAAGGTCGGAGAACAGTGAGGTTGTGAGAGTCGTGAGGGGCCTGCTCGATTTTGCCCTCGATTTACAGCATCAATACGAACAGCGCACCCCCGTCGAGGAGCGTAAGAGGAAGGGACAATACTTTACACCGCCAGCTGTATGCAGATTTATGGCGGGGTTACTCACAAAACCTCAGCGCAAAAGCTACCGACTTCTCGATCCTGGTGCAGGTGTTGGCTCACTGACAGCGGCCGTTTGCGAGCGATTAAGTCAGATTAGCACCCCGCTGCACCTTGAAATAGAGCTGTTTGAAAACGACCGTGGTGTCCTGCCGTATCTACATCGCACAATAGAACACTGCCGGAACGAGATGGAGAGAGCCGGGCACGCGATGAGGGCGGTCGTCCACGAAAGTGATTTTATTCTCGATGCAGCAAAACCAAACAAAGTCATTCGTGGCCTCTTCGATAAGGATTTGGAGTTGGAGGAAGTCGACGGGGTAATAATGAACCCGCCTTATTTCAAGCTGAACAAAAATTCCCAGTATGCAAGGGTCATGGATGCCGTCGTACACGGACAGCCTAATATTTATGCATTCTTTTTGGCGGCTTCCGCCCAGATCCTCCGCCCTGGCGGCGAGATGGTTGCCATCACGCCGCGCAGTTTTTGTAACGGTCTCTACTTCCGTGGATTCCGACGATGGTTCTTCGAACGGATGGCACTGGACCATATCCACTTGTTCGAATCGCGGACAGACACTTTCCACGACGTGTTGCAGGAGAGCATCATCACTCAGTCTCGCAAGCTGGGCAGGACTTCCAGTCGCATTACAATAAGCACCAGCCACGGTCGTAACGTGATTGAGGACATACATGTTAGGAGCCTCCCAGCCTCCGCTGTAATGGACAGATCAACGGGCGACAGCATAATACGGGTGCCAGCATCGGACGAAGACTTTGCGATTTTGGAAGCTGTAGAGTCTTGGCCAGATCGATTTTCGGACTTGGGGCTGCGAGTCTCCACGGGGCCGGTCGTCACATTTCGCGCTCGGGAATTCCTACTCCATGACCTCAACGACACCAACGCCGCGCCTTTGCTCTCTACTTTCAACGTCAAGCCATTCGAGACTCTCTGGCCCACAGCACATAAGAAGCACCCCAACGCCTTCAAAGTTTGCACCGCTTCGATGAAGCTTTTGCTGCCTGCGCAGAATTATGTCCTATTGCGTCGTTTCAGTGCCAAGGAAGAACGCCGCAGATTGACCGCAAGCTGCTTCATCGGCGCGTTTCAAGCAGGTCCCTATGTTGCATTGGAGAACCATTTGAATTATGTGTACCATCCCAAACGCCCGCTTTCTCTCGACGAAACTTATGGGCTGGCAGCGCTTTTTAACTCAGCGTTGCTGGATCGGTACTTCCGCACTATAAGCGGCAATACCCAAGTAAACGCGACAGAACTTCGCACCATGCCATTGCCAGCGCTCAAGACAATCGCTGCAATCGGGCGCAAGGTTCAGGCCCTTTCTGTTCTTCGTGGTAATGCGGTGGAACAGATCGTTTTAGATTCAGTTGGTATAAACGGTTCCTTGGGGCAGTACCTCATGGAAGCTGCCTGTGAGTAAAACAGAAGAAGCGCTCAAGATTCTCTCTTCTTTGGGGCTGCCCCGCAACCAACAAAATGAGCGTTCAGCGCTAACCCTTCTCGCCCTTGCTGGCGTCAGAAAAGGTACTTCATGGAAGAAAGCCACCCAGCCGATGGTCCGAATCTGGGACATCATGGGGTTTATGCGAGAGCGGTATGGGAAAGACTACGCGGCCAATTCGCGGGAGACCATTCGACGCCAGACGATTCATCAATTTGAGCAGGCTCGAATGGTAAACCGAAACCCAGATGACCCTGCCCGGCCAACTAATAGCGGCAAGACTGTCTATCAACTCACTGACGAAATGCTGCTTCTTGTCAAAACGTACGGAACTCCAATATTTGAGAAAAAGTTGAAATCGTTCGTCACTGAATTCGGCTCCTTGCAGAATGCGTATCGCCAATCCCGGGCGAGCCTGCGGGTGCCTCTCACGCTGCCGGATGGCTCAGTCGTTCACCTCTCGCCGGGACAGCACAATAATTTACAAGTTGCGATTGTGGAGCAGATGGGTCCACGGTTCGCGCCGGGCGCGATTGTCTTGTACGTTGGAGACACAGCGCGAAAGCATATCGTATATGTCGAAAGAGAGTTGAAGAAGATTGGCGTGCCGATTACTGAGCATGACAAGCTTCCTGATGTTGTGCTCTACATGCGGAAGAAGAATTGGCTATACCTAATCGAGGCCGTCACATCTCACGGTCCGGTTTCCCCGAAACGTCATCAAGAACTCGAAAAGATGCTCAAGCGCTGCAAGGCAGATCGCGTGTACATCACGGCTTTTTTGGCCATTCCAGAGTTTCGCAGGTACGCTGCGGATATTGCCTGGGAAACCGAGGTCTGGATCGCGGACAATCCCGATCACATGATTCACTTCAACGGGCCGAAGTTTTTGGGACCTTACACGTCAAAAGGGAGATTGACCGTTAAATCGACCTGAATCCTGCTCCTCCCGCACGGAATGAAACTGTCCTCTCCTGAGCTTAGTTGGACGTTAGCGGACAGTTTGCACGAAGAAGCAGTCGCCGAATCACGTCTCTCGACTACGAGCGAAGCGGGCGGCGGGCGACAATTTCGGCGACGGCGCGGTGGTGGGCCGGGTCGGTTGCTTTTCCTTCGTGGCGGTAAAGGATTTCCCAGCCTGCGAAATATTTCTCCAGCTGGCCGGGACGCAAACGGTGCGGGCCGTCTTCTTCGCCGGGCTCGGTCATGTGGACGATGGAAATCAGGAGGCCGCTGGGGGCGACGCCGCGCTTGGCCGGTTCGAAAAGATTTCTCTGCAGGTAGTAGCACATCGCGACGAGGTCCCAGCGGGAAGGTTCGATCTCGAATTCGCCTTTTTCGAGATCGGCGACGACTGCGTTGATCTTCAGGCCGCGCCCCTTCGCGCGGGTCCGCAGAATTTCGATGGCCGCAGCCGCGCCGTCTACAGCCGTGACTTCCCAGCCGTGTTCCGCAAGCCAGAGTGCATTCCGGCCCGCGCCGCAGGCGAGGTCCAAAGCTTTGCGGGGCGCCTTGCCGGGCGCCAGCGCTGACGCGGTTTCCACGAGGAGAGGCGTGGGCGCAGCGTCCAAATCTTCCGCGGGGCGTTCGCGCAGGCGGTAGCGTTTGTTCCAATCGTGAAGGTCCATGAGTTATCCGCAAATCTTTCAAATGATCTTGATCTTCAGGAGGTCGGAGCTTCAGCTCCGACATTCTGGGTCGTGCGATCGGGGGCTTCAGCCCCTGAAGCTTCAGGGCTTAAAAGCCCTTTCTAGGCGGCGCAGATCGTCGGGCCTGAAGGCCCGACCTCCTATCCGGCAAATCCAGCTACCTTACAAATCCAGACCCGTCTTCATCATATTCCTCTAAGTCCAGGACGCTACCATCCGCAAGGGACGCTAGGAAAGTCGCGCAATTTGGCAGTATAATCGGCTCACCCGCAACCTTGATAGAGAGAGAACTGGAGACACGCGATGAACGCACGCACACGATGGCTGGTGATGGCGGTTCTGGCGTTGTCGGCGTTTGGACTGAGCAGAGTGGTTCCGGCAAAAACGGGGACCATGAAGGCTTACGTTACGAACAGCCTGGGCGATGACATTACCATGATCGACCTCGGCACCCTCAAACCGATCGGGACGATCAAAGTCGGGAAGCGCGTGCATGGCGTGTGCGCTCAGGCGGACGGACAGAAACTCTTCACCACGATTGAATCGGAGAGAACTCTCAAGGTGATCGACACGGCGACCAACGAAGTGACCGCGACGATTCCCCTGCCTGGCGTGCCGAACCAGTGCGCCTCGACGCCCGACGGGCACTACGTGGCCGTGCCGAATCGCAGCGGGGACACCGTCGTCATTGTCGACATTCCGATGGGGAAAGTCGTCAAGGAATTGCCGGTGAAGAAGCCGCACAACGCCTACAACACGGGACGCAACGACGTCCTGTACATTTCTTCCATGGGCGAAAACCAGATCAACCGCATCGACCTCAAGAAAATGGAATACACGGACAAGATTCCGGTCGGCGGGATTCCGCGGCCTTACGCCGTGTCCAAGGATGAAAAAACATTGTACGTCGCGCTCTCCGATTTTCACGGCTTCGAGATCGTGAACATTCCCGACAAGAAGGAGATCGCGCGCGTGGACCTGCCGCCCGCGCCGCCCGCGGATTGCGAGCTGGAGCCCCACACGGAGACGCACGGGCTGGCGCTTACGCCCAATGGAAAAGAACTGTGGGTCACGAGCCTTTCCGACGGCGGCGTCTACGTCTATGACATCGCCACGAAAAAGTTTTCCAAGGAAATATCCACGGGCATGTGCCCGAACTGGATCGCGTTTTCTCCCGACGGCAAGTATGCGACGGTGAGCAATAGCGGCAGCAACAGCACGTCCATCATCGACACGAAAACGCAGCAAGTGGCCGCGACCGTGAAAGTCGGCGAAGGGCCTAAGAGGCTGCTGGCGATGGTTGTGCCGGCTTCGTAGTCTGTTGCGGAAAAATATTTTGAAGCCTTCAGGCCCTGTCTGACAATTCAGGACCAGACTCTGTAGCGCTCGCCTTCAGGCGAGCATGTGCTTGAAGCTAGAGTGCCCGCCTGAAGGCGGGCGCTACAAATACATTTACATTTGAACTTGCCTAGACACCATTCGCCAATGCGAAGACACCAAATACATTTCATGTTGGTTCTGATTGCGGGTTTTCTCGCATTTGGGATGAATCGGGAGAACGCCATGGCGCAAGATCGCGGTCAGGGACGCTCGATGGTGATCTCGCAGACCGGGATTGTGGCCTCGGAATCTCCGCTGGCATCGCAAGCGGGCGCCGCGATTCTGGAGCGCGGCGGCAACGCGGTGGATGCGGCGATTGCGGCGCACGCCGTCATGACTGTGGTTGCCCCGATGTGGAACGGAATCGGCGGAGATTTGTTCGCGATTGTGTATGACGCGAAGAGCGGAAAATATTACGGCTTGAACGCCAGCGGCTGGGCGCCCGCCGCGCAGTCGGTCGAGCGGCTGCGCGAGAAGGGCTTGCGCGAAATGCCGGGGCGCGGGATCGAGCCCGTCACCGTTCCCGGCGCCGTCGATGGATGGCAGAAGCTTCTCGACCGGTTCGGCAAGAAGAAATTGAATGAAGTGCTGGCCCCGGCGATTCAAATCGCGCAGGACGGTTTTCCCGTGACGGAGTGGATTGCGCTGCATTTCGCGTCGAATGTCGATCTGCTGCGCGACAACGAGGCCGCGGCACACACATTTCTGATTTCCGACCGCGCGCCGCGCATGGGCGAAGTCTTTCGCAATCCCGACCTCGCGTGGTCCCTGCAACAGATTGCGCAGGGCGGGCGCGACGCTTTCTATCGCGGAGAAATTACCAAGCGCATTCTGGCGCTATCGGCGCGGCACGGCGGCGCGCTCACGGCGAAAGATTTCTTCGATTACTCGAGCGAGTGGGTCGAGCCGATCTCGACGACGTAC
>DATNIO010000150.1:0-7177 GCA_035604385.1 Verrucomicrobiia bacterium
TGACCACAACGGAATTGCCCAAGTACAACATCAAATACGTCGACCACGAGCCGCTCGATGAACTGACCACTTATGTCTTCGATGTGGCGCCGAAAACGATCGAAAAAAATCAAAGATATTTTCAGGGGCGCATCTGGGTGGAGGACAAGGATCTCGAAATCGTGAAGTCGGATGGCAAGGCGGTCCCTGACATTCGTAAGAAAGGTGGAGAGGAAAACGTCTTTCCGCGATTTGAAACCTTTCGCGAAAACATCGAAGGCCACTACTGGTTCCCCACCTACACACGCTCGAACGACATCCTGCGCTTCAGCAGCGGCGACATTCCGATTCGCATGACCGTGAAATATGAGAGTTACAAGCGATTCGGCGTGACCATCAAGATCGGAGCGGCCAAGGAGACGCAGACGCCTTCACCGGACCAAAAGAAGTAATCAGGCGACGCGCGCCAATCAGGCGTAGCGAAACAGCGCTTTGAACCCATAATCCATATGCTGCTGAATGTGGCAGTGAAACAGCGTCAGCCCGGGCTGATCGGCCACCATGTCGACCGTGGCGCGTCCGTAGCCGGGAACGATCACGGTATCTTTCATCACTCCCGCCGTCGTCTTCCCGTTGATCTCGACAATTTCAAACGAGTGCCGGTGCATGTGCAACGGATGATCGTCCTCACTGCGATTGCGAAACACCAGGCGGTAACGACCGCCTTGCTTCAGGACAAATTCCTGATCGTGCGGATATTCCTTTCCGTTCACGGTCCAACTGTTGAATAGTCCCGCTCCGCTGGGAACTTTCTGGAAAATCATGTCAATGGTGGCGTCGGGCAGAGGCTGCGTTCCCGCGCGTCCAAAGATCGTGTAGTCCCAGAACGATTTCGCGGGGGCAACCCATTGCGGTTGCTTGTGCTGATTCGCGTACTCGATCAGGACGCCCATGCCGGCATTGCGCACATCATCCGTGTCTGTGCCGAGAATCCAGACTCCCGGCTGGTTCATTTCGACGATGGCATCAACCCGCTCGCCGGGACCCATATAGATCACGCCCACGGATTGCGGCGTGGGTACCGGGTTCCCATCCATGGCAATAATTTGAAATTTATGGCCCGCGAGGGCGATGCGGCGGTTCATGCTCGCGCTCGCGTTTAGCATATGGATCAGGACTTTCTGGCCCGGCTGGACGCGAATCGGTTCGCCGGCTCCCATGGCTTTGTCGTTGATGGAAAACATCTGGTAACCCACTTCGAGGCCGGAAGGGTTGGTATCGAGCACCTTCGGTCTCTCAGGTTGCGGTCCTGAGTTGCTTGTGTCATCGTCATCTTCCTCTTCGGGATTGAAAAAAGGCTCCCATTCCCGGAGTGCGAGAAAGATTTCCTTATCGTAATTTCCGGGGTTGTTCGCGGACTCGATCATGAGAAAACCGAACTGACCCGTGTAGGCGCCGCGGTGCAGATCTGACCCGGCCATCGTGTGCGTGTGATACCAGCGCGTTCCGGCGGGGCGCGGCGTGAATTGATAACGGATGCGGCCGTGCGGCGGAACCATGGGCGTGTTCTCTTCCTCCACGCCATCCACGTCAGCTGGAATGAATAGTCCGTGCCAATGAACGAGTTCGGGAACGTCGGTTTCATTGATGACGTCAACCGTGACCGGCTTTCCTTCTTTCATGCGAAGCACGGGGCCCGGAGAAGTTCCGTTGTATCCGATGGTGCTGATGATGCGGGTCGGCGTGAGTTCCACTGTCACGGGCGCAATTCGGAGGGTGAAATCCGCCTTGGAATTTTCTTGCGCGGCTGCGGCCGGCTGCATTCCAGGCATGCCGGACTGTGCCTGTGACATCAGCAGCCTCGCCGCGCCCAATTCCATTGCGGCGACGCCACCGAATTTCATGAATTCTCTTCGGTCCACAGTCTCCTCCTGCCCGGTTGCCGTGGCCGCAGCGAGCCAACCTGCGCCGCGGCGCCGCAGGGGAAATCCTCTCACGGTGGCATGGCAGGTTCAAGGCCATCTCCAAACAAAGCGGGGGCAACTCAATGAAATTTGCATCGGACGAATGGAGATCAGCGGTCCACAAGAAAAGTACCTGTCCCTGAGTACCACCCCAGTTTGGGACTATGCACCTATTGGCCTGCATGGATTTTCTTGCAAATATATCTCGTCCGGGTGTCTGTTCACTGAAGCTCAATTGACTTGCAAGGATACGCCCTATGAGCCGCATCTTCGACGCCATCAAGAGCGCACGCGAGTCGAGGTCCAAAAATGGACTCGACAGCTCGGATATCCTCGGCGAGATGGAGTTGCCCGAGCGCCGCGTGACCCCCAGGAAGGAACTGGACATCGACTTGACGGTCTATGGCCGCTCCTCGTGCGAAGACGTATTTTACGAGCAGGCCCGAGCGATCAGTGGAAATGTAAACGGAGGGGTTTTTTTACTGGCGATTCCTGTTCTGGAAGGGCAGGATTTGCTGCTCATTAATAACGGCACCTCGCAAGAGCAAATCTGCAACGTGGTGAGCGTCCGCATCCAGGACATCCAGACGAGCGAAGTATCCGTAAGTTTCCCGGTGCCGAATCCGGACTTCTGGAAGCCTTCCGAAGCGGCCCAGTCCGCGTAATTAGAGTTTTTTCACCGCTTCAACCGGCCCTCAAGAGCTATTTCGCTTTTCCAACCTGCCCCGCTTGGATTGTTCCTTCATGGCGTAGAGAGCCCGATCCGCAAACTCCAGCAACTGTTGAACCGTACTGCCGCATTTCGGGAACGTAGCGACCCCGATGCTGATGCTGAGTTGCGGAACTTCCTCATCCGCTTCGAGACAATTTCGCACGCGATCGACCACTTGGTGAGCGGCCGTGACATTCGTTTCCGGGAGCACCAGGGCGAATTCATCGCCCCCGTAGCGGGCCGCCGTGTCAATCGACCGGGAATTCAGCCGGAGAATCGTGGCGACGCGGCACAGGGCGCGGCTGCCGATGACGTGCCCGTGACGATCGTTGATCTTCTTGAGACCGTCGAGGTCCATGAGCAGAAGGGAAAAAGGACGGTTGGTTCGTCCCGAGCGTTCCAGTTCGCTTTGCAGAATATCGATCAGGTGGCGGTAATTCGCGAGGCCCGTCAGGCTATCGCTGATCGCCAGCGTGCGCACCTGGCGGAAGAGCCGCGCATTATCCAAAAGGGTGGCGCCCAGAAGAACGATATAGCTGATGGCGTTGACCAGTTCCGCGAAGCCGGCGGAAGCGTCCAGCAAACGCGCGGATTGGGAGGCGATCAGGTGGCTCATGACATTCAGGCCAGCCACCCAAACGAGGGCCGTATCGAAGGCAAAGTCGTCACTTTCCTTGACGCTATTCAAGGCCACGGCGGCGATCAGAAAAACGACCGCGGGGAGCAATTCCCAGACGCGCGGGGTGGGACTGTGCGGTTGGATCGGCGGAGTACTGGGAAGAATCAGGAACGTCCCCGCAACAAGGAAAGTCGCGCTGACCACAATCGAGGAGATCGCAACCACGTTTTTTCCGGGGTCGCGCGGCCAGGGCAGCCATTTGTTGATGACGCAAGCGACAAGGAGCAGCAGTCCGAGAAGCGTCTGCCCAATCATCCAGGAAATCGGAACGCGGACTTGCTCCGAGGGCTTCAGGAAATGATCGTAGAATTCAAAAATGGCGCCCAAGTGGATGATGCCGGTAACTCCGAAGGTCAACCCCAGGAGAAGCGAAACGCGGTTCCCCGTGCCGTAATATCTCACCAAGACGCTGGCGGCGATCGTAAAACTGAGTATGGCCGAAATAATTTCAGCGCTCGACCAGGCCAGCGGATTCAATACGATATTGAGCTCGCGCAAGAAGTGGCCCAGAACCACAGCTCCGCTGCAGGCCACAACCGCCAGCCACCACGGACGCTCGACGCGCCGCAGGTTTTTAATTCCTTCGAGAACAGCCATGTATAGTTAGATGCTCCCTAAAGCCATTGTGAGACATGTGGTTGTGGGAACGATCACGTCCATTAGGTCAGAATCGGGACAGGCGTGTTTTACCTGTCCTTTTTGCCGGTTTTCAGTTTGCTCGGGGGAAGTTGCTCGCAGCGGACCAGGGCGAGCGGATCAAACGCGTCGTGCAAAAGTTCCGTATATTTGCGGCGGTCGTATCCAAACCAGCCGTCCCAGAGGGCGTAGGCGCGCACGCGGTCGTTGGGGACGCGATTGTCGCTGTCGGTGATGATGTACTCGACGGTTTGGCCGGGCCGCAGGCGCACGCCGCTGCCGAAAAGCTGCTGCGCGACGATGGCGGTTTGATTGGCTTTCCGGTATTCGCGAGGCTTGCGCGTGAGGCGCTTGCTTATGATTAAATCCTCGATCGCGACGCTGCCGTCGGCCACGGATTCCTCGCACCGGCGCAGGATTTCGCGGGCGTCTTCGAGCTTGGCCAGGTAGCCGGTGAAATCGTGCGCCTCGGCGAGAATCGCCAGCACTTCCTGCTGCATGCGCGCCACGAGCGGCGGCGTGTCATGACGGCGCAATTCGAGGCCGCGCACTTTGAGCGCGCCATCTTCCGCGACTGCGAAAAAGCGATTGGGCACGGGCACGTCTTCAAATTGGCGCGACGGCAGGAACACGACGTAACGATAGATGGCTTCGATCGCCAGCGGGAGCTCGGTGCGCGCGGCGATTTCCGCGTTGAGCGCTTCGTAGTCGTCGCGCGTCGCGCCGGCTTTTTGCACGTACAACGAATCCACAAGCGCGTGCAGAATTTCGTAGCCGCGGTCTTCGGCGATCTCCTTGGCTACCAGAAGCGTTTCCCGCGCGACGGCGTTGATCGCTTCGTGCGCCTCGATTTTTCCGAAGCGCGCGTTTTTGTAGCCGGTGTAGCCGAAGCAGCAAACCAGCAGCCACTTGAGGGCGTCGCGCTGGAGCTTGTAACGCTGTTTTTTTTCTGCTTCTGCACTACAGGGCCGGTCTGTGTAGCGCCCGTCCGACGCGGCGGACGGGCATGTGCTTGTAGCCAAAGTGCCCGCCTGAAGGCGGGCGCTACATTTCTTCAGCTCGCTGCGCTTGGCGATGAGCCGCTCGACGACGCGGCTGGTGATGCCGCGCCGCCGCTGGCAGACGCGGTAGCCAAGTTCGGGCACGCGCGGCGCGTCGGGACAGCACGGGCAATTGACCGTTTCGGGCGAAATGTTGAACCGGGCCATGATGCTTGGATACTCGCTGACGAAATCGAGTTCGGCGACGTTGGCGTGAAAGCCGGTTTTCGGCGTGAAGACCAGGCCGCCTCGGTCGGCCACGAGCAATTCGTCGGGCGGTTTAGGATCTTCCGGCTCGGCTTTTTGCTCGGGGATGAGCACGCCGTCGCGCCAGGCCAGTTCCATCTGCATGTAGGAGATGCCGGTGCCGGTGGATGTGCGCGCGCAATACTGCACGGGGAGTTTGGTGATGCGCGCGAGTTCCCAGAGTCCGGAGAGGTCGCACTTGTCGGCGATGAATGAATTCTGCGTGTCCACATGCAGGCGGCCGAACAGCGTGGTCGCACTGTTCTTGAACAGGATGCGGCCGTAACTCATATAGCTGCGCGCGCGGCTCTCGTGTATTTCGGCGGAGGGATCGCGATTGAGCGTGAGCGGCAGACGCAGCTTCGCGGCCTGTTCGCGCAGACGCGGCAGGATCGTGGCGTCGCCCCAATCGCTGAGGATCAGGTCGGGATCGTGCCGCGCGAGCAGATGCTGGAAGGCTACGGCTGCGGGCTCGCCCGCTTCGTCGAGTTCGAACTGGCGCCCGTCGACCTCGATTTCGAGCGCGGCCCTTTGTTCAAAAGGGGACCCGTGCCGGGGGTCAATGCTTTTGGGGCCCTTCAGGCCGCCCAGGCGCACGCGCAGGATTTCGAACGGCGGCGGCTCGTAATCGATCGCCCATTCGGTGTCACGGCATTGGAGCGCGAGGACGCGGCCCTCGCCGTCGGCTTCGACTTCGACGCGCGCCAGCGGGAACACGCCGCGCTGCCAGCAGTACAGCGACGCGAGCATCAAGTCGCTGTTGTAAAGCCGCAGCGCGGAATCGAACTGGCGCGCCCAGCGCGTCCAGGAAGCAAATTCATTGGGATGCGCGACTTCGATCTCGAGCACGGGGCGGAGGCGCTGCTCCCACAAATCCATGCGCTCGGTCGCGCGGCAGGCGAGCGCGTGCGGCTGCCGCGCGGCTTCTCCGCGCAGGCGGCGCAGGACGGCGTCCGGTCCCGACACGTAAAATGCCGGCGCGAAGCGGTCAATCAGCCGGTGGCGCGTCTGGTTCGGGCCGATCAGCCACAGCGTCATCCCGTGCGGGCTCGGGTAGAGATCGAAGATCCATCCGCTGATGGTTGTTGAGTTGCTGGTTTGTGTCGGGCTGTGCGTCGGGTTGTTTGTTGGGCTGCTCATTTTCGTCGAGGCTTCTGGGCGCATCGAGTTGCTCTGGACAATTTTCCGGCGGGCTCCAAGTAGAGCCCGCACCCGTTTCCGGCGGGCTCCACGCTTCACTTGATGCGTTCAGCGCAAGAGTAGAGCCCGCACCCGTTTCTAGCGGCAGGGCGGCTCCGGCCTGCCGGGGCGCGGCGCGCTCGAGCGCGTCCAGCCGCTTTTCCTGATCGAGCGCGATGGAGAGCAGGATGGCTTCCATCGGGTTGTCGCTGGCCTGATATGTGGCCGCCTGCGTGTAGGAGCGCACGCGGCGGAACAGGCGGTCGAAATATTCCTGATCCTCGCGGCGCAGGGCTCGGCGAAATTTCGACCACCGCGCGATCGCGTCGTCGATCAGTTGCCGGAATGTGGGAACCGTGCGGCCCATAGCGTCCGTGATTCGTGACCCGCGACTCGTGATTCGTGCGGCTTTTCTCCGTGTCCTCTGTGTTCTCTGTGTTAAATGCTTTCTTCCGCGGGCAAAAACCTTTCACCACAGAGGACACAGAGAAAACCAAAGAGTCAGGAGGCCCTGTCACCTGCAACCTGTCACCTGCAACCTTTTCCCGCCCTCTTCCCCGATCAGGCGCAGCTTGCCATTTTCTCCATCGAGCGCGAATCGCCACAGTTCGGTCGCCTGCGCGGTGAGCTGCGTGAACATCGCGCGGCGCGGCCCCCCGTGGCTGGTGGCATCGGAAAACACCGCGACGCCCAGCGGCAACGGAGCGAGCGCCCGCAGCGCGTCCAGCGCGTGGCGGAACGC
>DATNIO010000151.1:0-20443 GCA_035604385.1 Verrucomicrobiia bacterium
CCCACCGCAGCCGTGAACGATTTTGAATACATGCATCTGGCCATCGCCCAGGCGCAAGCAGCGGCGCTGCGCGGAGAAGTGCCTGTCGGAGCGCTGGTTGTTCTGGAAGATCGCATTCTCGCCGCTGCGGGCAATCGCACCATCACCGATTGCGATCCGACCGCGCACGCGGAAATCGTGGCCCTGCGCGAAGCCGCGCAAAAGACCGGCAACCATCGTCTCCTCGGGGCCTCGATCTATGTGACGGTTGAGCCGTGCGCCATGTGCGCCGGCGCGCTCGTACAGGCGCGCGTCGCACGCCTGGTTTACGGCGCCGACGAGCCCAAAGGAGGCGCCATTCGGACGTGCATGCAAGTCCTCGACGCGCCTTCGCTCAATCATCGCGTCGAGGTGGTTTCCGGAGTCCTTGCCGGGGAGTCCGTGCAATTGCTTCAGTCTTTTTTCTCCGCGCGCCGCTGATGCCTGTGAAGGGGGCAACAGATTTGAGATAGATTTGAGGTGAGATTCTAAGTTTCAGGCGTTTTTCCCTGGTTCATTTTCCACAGCATTTGGCGCAACATTCCGAGCCAAATCACGGCGTCGCGTTCGGGCAAACGCAAGCGGCGCACGAGGCGGCGGATTCTTTCATCGGCGTCGGACACGTGGCGGCGGTCCAGGAATCCGCTGGTCTGAAGCGCTTCCAGCAGGAGTGTAGTGATGCGCTCGAGTTCTTCCGCCGTGGCCAGTTTCAATCGGTTCGCGGCCCGTTCTTGCTTGGAATCGCGAATGAGTTCGTAGAGGCAAACGGCAACCGCCTGGCCAAGATTCATCGAAATATTCTCGTCGCGCGTCGGGATGCGGATGAGCCAGTGGCAATGGCTGAGAGCATCGTTGGAAAGGCCGAATTTCTCCGAGCCGAAAAGCAGAGCCACATTGCCGACTCCCAGCCGCCGGCGGATCAGTCGAGCTCCATATTCCGGACGCCTGACCGGATGCTGCAGGTCGCGATTTCGGACCGCAGTGGTTCCAACCACAAGCGTGCAATCCTCCACGGCCTCGGCCACGGACTTGTACCGCACTGCATTCGCAAGAATCTCGGTGGCGCCAACGGCGGAGCGCGCTTCGCGAAAAGATGGCGCATACGGATTCACCAGGCGAAGGGTCTGAAATCCGAAATTGCTCATGGCCCGAGCGGCCGCTCCAATGTTAAGCGGGTTGCGCGGAGCGACCAAGACCACGCGCAGGCGGCTGAGGTCAACGGGAGGCGGCACGGGTTTCCTATTGTAAGACATGCGCGCGATTACGCCAGCCTGGGGAACGAACCGCGCGGTGGGCAAACTTGCGGCTCACGGAATGGCCTGGACCTGATTGCTACCATAGAACAGTTGAATTGGACAGAGCGATGAAAGAGGATTAGTATGTTAGCAAATCTAGTGAGTCGCGAGAAAAGGACTCCTATGAACCATAGATACGACCTGTTCGAGAAGTTCCCTGATGGCTCTTCCCTTTGGCGGGCTTGCGTTATTGGACTCGAAGGCACGCGCCTCCACATGTTTGACCTGGCCCGGCGCTCCCCAAACCAGTTTTACGCCATGAATGTGGTGAACGGGAAAATTGTCGCCCTCGACCTTCAAAAAGGCGCTTTCCAATTGGCCCCCAAGATGGGGAGACGCGGCAGGGCTGCGTCCGCGGTAGCCTAGAGTCGGAATCGGAGGGCTGGCTTGACGTGGAAAACCGCATGGAGTTGTGTGCGTGTGTCCTTTTTTCGCTTTTTCTTCTGCGGGGTCTACCCTACAAAAAAAGTGGAACGATTTCCTTCGCGGATGGCAATACAGGACACCGATGAGCCTTCCTCCGACAGGCTCATTCAGGAGGGGCGGGCGCACATGCGACGCCTCTCCTATTTTTTTCGATTTCGGGATTCCGCACTGCCGGCTAAATTGGGCGCCTTCTTCGCCCGAAGTTCCACTTCCCGATGGTTTTGTACACGAATGCAGGTATTGGCTGAGAAAGCACAGAATTGACATCCCTATGGACTCTCAGGGATGGTTCGCTTATTTTGGATTTGTGATTGGATTAGAGAATCCTTAGACTTCCCGACCGGTCTAAAGGATCAGGAGTGATCGCAATGCTAACCGCAGTGAAGGAATGTCGCTTAACCCCTCGAGAGACATTGTCCGAACCCGTGCTCGTTCGCCCCTGCGATCCGCTGTATCCCGAGGAAATTTGCACGACCGCGAATGTGTCGCGCAGCGGCCTGTATTTCGTAACGTCCACCAAACACTACGTCGTCGGGATGAACGTCCTCGTGACGCTGAACTTTGGCCCGGACGACCCGAAACATCGCGAGCAAATTGGAGACGTGGTGCGCGTCGATGAGCTGGACGAGGACAAGCGGGGAGTCGCCATTCGGATCCTGATGCACAACAATCCGGGAATTTACTCCGGCACATAGCCTCCCACCAGATAAGCTCTGCCCGGCAAAACTGAAGATACTTTTGCATTCAAAAGAAAAGTTCGGGATCAGGCAGCCGCGAGTGTGCCGCTGCCGTGTTCCGCAGCCGCCACTCGGAGCGCCGTCTTGATTGCCGTATCGGGATTGAGCGAGATCGAGTCAATTCCCTGGGTCACGAGCCACTCGGCAAATTCAGGAAAATCCGACGGCGCCTGTCCGCAGATTCCGATAGGCTTTTTTGCTTCCCGCGCTGAGCGGATCGCGCTGGCGATCATCCTGCGCACCGCCGCATTGTTTTCGTCAAACAGGTGAGCCACAGTGCCGGAATCGCGGTCCAGGCCCAGCGTGAGCTGCGTCAGATCGTTCGAGCCGATGGAGTACCCGTCAAAGATTTTCAAGAATTCATCGGCCAGGATGACGTTGGCCGGGATTTCGCACATGGCGTACACTTCCAGCCCGTTATCGCCCTGACGCAACCCGTTTTGGGCCATTTGCGCAAGCACCTTTTTCCCCTCATCCACGGTGCGGCAGAAGGGGATCATCACTTTCAGATTGGTGAGTCCCATCTTGTTCCGCACGCGGGCCAGCGCCGCGCATTCCAGCGCGAATCCCGGCGAATAACGAGGATCGTAATAGCGCGATGCACCGCGAAAGCCGATCATGGGATTTTCTTCTTTAGGTTCAAATTCTTCGCCGCCGAGCAAACGCGCATATTCGTTGGTCTTGAAGTCGCTCGTCCGGACGATCACCGGCTTGGGATAGAAGGCTGCGGCGATTTTTGCCACGCCCTCGCTCAGACGGCGGATGAAAAATTCGTGCGGATCTTCTCCTGCAATCCGCGTCCGAATCTCGTTCACCGCTTTCACGTCTTTCAGGTTCGGAAATTGCGCGAGCGCCATGGGGTGAATGCCGATGTGATTGGTAACGATAAATTCGATGCGTGCCAGCCCCACGCCCGCGTTGGGGATCGCGGCCAAATGAAAAGCTTGGCCAGGATCGCCTAAGATCAGCATTACTTTGGTGTGAGTGTCCGGGATCTTGCTGGCTTCGACCTGCTCAACTTCAAATGGAATGCGCCCATCATACACGTGGCCTTCGCTCCCTTCCGAGCAGCAGACTGTCACTTCCCTCCCGGTGGCCAGAACACGCGTCGCGTTGCCCGTTCCCACGATGCAGGGAATCCCGAATTCACGCGAAACGATGGCGGCATGCGCCGTCCTTCCACCCTGATCCGTAACGATAGCCGCTACACGCCGCATCACAGGCTCCCAGTCCGGGTCCGTATTTTGCGCGATGAGCACTTCTCCCGGCTGAACTTCCTGCAATTTGCTCACATCCGTCACGACGCGAGCGCGCCCCGTACCGATCTTTTCCCCCACTGCCTGTCCAACCACAAGAGGCGTCCCGGGCTTCGCCTTTAGGTGATAGACCTGGGCCGTGGCCTGAATCTTTTTCGCGGAGTGCACGGTTTCCGGGCGAGCTTGCACGATAAACAGTTCACCCGTTACGCCGTCCTTGGCCCATTCGATGTCCATGGGCTGAGGGTGCCTGGCGACCTCGGAATAGTGCTCTTCGATGAGGCGGGCCCAGCGCGCCAGCTGAAGAACCTCGGAATCAGTCAAGCAGTAACGCGCCCGGTCTTGCGCGGAAGTCGCCTCGCTGCGAGTGGAACGCGTGCCTGCGGCGTAAATGAGCCGGACTTCCTTGGAACCCAATTGCCGGCTAACAATAGAATCGAATCCTTCGCGCAACGTGGGCTTGAATACGATCCATTCGTCGGGCGTGACGACACCCTGGACGATCAGTTCTCCCAAGCCGTAGGAGCCGGTAATCGTGACCACGTCGCGGAAGCCGGACTCCGTGTCGAGCGTAAAAATCACGCCGGAAGAAGCCAAATCCGACCTCACCATTGGCATGACTCCCACCGAGAGGGCAACTTTCAGTTGAGGAAAACCCTGGCGCGCCCGGTAGCTGATGGCCCGGTCCGTGAAGAGCGAAGCGAAGCACTGGTGCACGGCGTGGAGAAGAGCATCCTCGCCGCGCACGTTCAGAAACGTCTCGGCGGCGCCGGCGAACGACGCTTCGGGCAGATCCTCGGCGCTGGCTGAGGATCTTACCGCCATCTCCGCCTCGCGCCCGATCCGCTTGACGAGCGCGCCGTAGGATTCGCGGATCGCGGACCGGAGCACGTCGGGCAAAGGAGTTTGCAGAATTTGCGTGCGGGCCTCGTGGCCTTTGGCCGCAAGTTGTTCGAGATTCTCAGGGTCGAGGTCCGAGAAGATTTTTTCGAGTTTTGTGCGCAGTCCATGTTCTTCTAGCAGCCGCCAGTACGCGTCCGTCGTGAGGGCAAAACCATCCAGAACGCCGACGCCCTTTGGCTTCAACGCGCTGAACAGCTCCCCAAGGGATGCGTTCTTGCCGCCTACCAGCGCTACGTCTCCATTGCGAATCTCGGAAAAATCCAGGGTAAATTTTGATTTCATGACGTCACCTTGCCGTTTGGCTTGATTTCTAGAGATCTCCCGTGCGCTTGCCGCATCGCGTCTCACTTTGACAGCCAAGGAACTTAATCCGCCCCAAGCTAATTTTCCTTTCTTCACGCCTCAAGAGTATGTGCACTATGTCGCTGCTGAATGTGACACAAGTCACATACCCTCTCCTCAACACGGGTTGAGAATGAACTTGCGGGGGGTACTTGGTATCATTTTCACAGGGCCGCGGTTGACGCCAGGGTGCTCCCGGAGTTTCCATTGTGACGCGCGCGAGTTCTTGCAACTGGAGATGAAGATCGGGCAAAACCAACATGGAGCGATGACAGACAAATGAAAATTCTACTTGCAATCGACGGGTCCGATTTCTCTCAGGCAGCTTTGAAGAGCGTACTGGCGAGGCCATGGCCAGCGAATTCGGAAGTAAAAGTCTTGCACGTTGTCGAGCCGCCTTCCCTTTTGATGGGGCGTGAAATGGGTGGATACGATCCGGAGTTCGAGATGGTTTGGAAGGCTCTGCGGGAGCAGGCCAAGGATTTAGTCGAGAAGGCCGCGGAAAAACTGCGCGGGGCAAAATTTAATGTTTCGACGGAATTAGTGGAAGGCGATCCAAAGTCGCAAATCATCGACATTGCCAAGGAATGGCATGCGGACATGATTGTCCTTGGATCACACGGGCGAACGGGCCTCAACCGTTTCTTGATGGGTAGCGTTTCCCAAGCCGTGGTTCGCCACGCTCACTGTTCCGTGGAGATCGTTCGGACTCCGTCTTAACCGGAAGCCGAAGGGGAGGTCGAAATGCTGTCGAAAGAAATCTGCAATCGTACCGATCATTCAGAGCCCCGAAATCATGACGGATTTACTCCGGAAGGTCCGAGTGCAAAAGCATCGACGGCGGGACGGATCTTTTCCAGCAAAGCCGTGGAAGCAGCAGCGGGCATTGGTGTCTTAGCTCTTTGTGCCTCGATTTTCTACCGGGTTCGTGAGCTTCTGGCGGCATTGATCCTGTTCAGTGCAGTGTTCGGGGTCGTGATTATTGCCGTTTTGATTTTGTGGTTGGTTGAGCAGGCAGCTCATGAGGGAGCTGCCCGTCTCGGAACGCATATGGCTCACTTTCCAGCACGCCACATATTCGCTCCGGCGCGGGCGCGCGCCGACCGCATCCATGGGAATCCGCCATGGAATTGATGGATGTCATCCGCAATAGGCGCGCAGTGCGCGATTTTACAAATACTCCGATCGAACGCGCCACTATCGAGCGGCTTATTGAGGCGGCGATTCTGGCCCCGAGTGCAATGAACCTGCAACCCTGGGCATTCGCCGTTCTCCTGGGCCGCGAGCGGATTGAGGGCCACGCCAAGCGGGCGAAAGATTGGTTGCTGGCGAGTCTCGCACAAACTTCCTATGACCCTTCCATCCGGCACATGCTTGAAGATCCTCAGTATGCCCTGTTCTATCACGCCCCTGCGCTGGTGGTTATTCTGGCCAAGTCTTCCGGCACCCAGTCTGCCGAAGATTGCTGTCTCGCGGGCGAAAACCTGATGCTGGCTGCTCGCAATGAAGGGTTGGGAAGCTGCTGGATTGGCTTCGCGCGTCCCTGGCTTGACCTGCCCGGAACGAAAGCGGAACTCAAAGTGCCGGATCATTATCACGTCGTCGCGCCCATTGTGTTGGGGCATCCGAAAGCCTGGCCGGAGTCACACGGGCGGAAGACCGCGGAGACCTATTGGCTGTGATAGCGCAATGGAATGGCAAGCGTTTTTTTGGGCCGGCTGGAAGAGCATCCAACAAGTGCACTGCTAAACGAATCCGAAAGCAATGCCCTCGGAGAGGAACATTATGTTCTCGAGTAAACAGCCGCGTTCAACCGCAATCTTGAGGCGCACATTTCTGGCTTCGATTCTCTTCGCGGGCCTGTTTTCTTGTCTATTTGGAATCACCTATGGGCGACCGGCGATTGCCAGACCATTGCAGGAACAGGCAAGCGGACGGGTGAAGATTGCTGAAGGCGAATATGCAATCTACGAGCGCGACATTAGCGGCGCCTTGGGTCCCCTTCAGGAAGAAGTTTACAACTTCCATGAATCCTGGACTCTTTGGCGCGTCGAGAAAGGCCAATATCAGGTTGAAGGGGTTCGGAATTTCGAATCTCCAAAAGACGATCCTCATTCCAATCGCTTCGTCGCCGAACTTACTCGTGATCTCACGGTGATTCGCGTGAAGGAGTTCGCCAAACTGAGGTGGGTGGCGGATTCGGGCCCCTTGTCATGCGAGTTCTTGCCCAAGCAGCTTGACTGCTCCTCGGGCGGCTCGGATCCGAAGCGGGAGATAAAGTTGCGAACTCCGCTGGAGAAGCCGTACGGACTTCTGTGGCCAATTTCGCCCTTTTCCTTCGGCGGGATCACGCGAGAGGTCGAACGGGATCCTGCGCATGCCACTCAGGTTGATCTCGTAAGGATCGAGCAGCCAAGCATGGCAAATCCCGTTCGAGCGACGATTCTGGAGGGCCCGCTCCAATACGTGGGTGAGGAAGATATCGAAGCGGCTGGGCGGAAGTGGAAGGCCCATAAATTTTCTCTCAAGGTTCCGCTCCATCCTCAATATCTGATCTGGACTTCGCGAAAGGGACTCCTGCTGGCTCTCGCCATTGAACATGAGCATAAGGATTGGCCGGAAGAAGGGTTGAAACTAGCGCGCTTTGAAAGCTCGACGGAATTCTAGATTGCGAAAGGAGGTTGCGGAACAAGCAGGGGTTCCATCGCCCTGAAGGCAGCAGAAAAGAATCGAGTGTGGTTTATCGCGAGATGGGTGAGCAATTGAAAGAGGGATCATGGACATGATGAGACTACCGTTTTTCACGTTTACATTGGGATTTTTTCTCTCAATGATGGGAGCCGGGGCCGTGAGGGCTCAGAATCCGCATGCAGCGCGCCCGGGAAGCATCAATTACGTTGAAGGCAAGGCCTCCATCGGGACGCAGGCGCTAGGGGCAAACTCACCGGGCTCGGTCGAACTGGAAAGGAACCAGACACTCACGACCGATGATGGCAAGGTGGAGATTCTGTTGACACCAGGGGTTTTTCTGAGAGTCGCGGAGAACAGCTCCGTGAAGATGGTCTCACCCGACTTAACCAACACAGAAGTTGAGATCGTGGGAGGCTGGGCAATCGTAGAGGTCCTCGACATTCATAAGGAAAACAACATCCGAATCGATCTGAATGATACGAACACAAAACTGCTGAATAAGGGGTTGTACGGATTTGATGCCGGCCAAAACCAGATTCGCGTATTCAAGGGCAAAGCTGAAGTGACGGCGGGAGACCAGAAGATCACTCTCTCAGGTGAACATGAGCTCCCCCTAAACACTGGCGGCAAGCTAAAAGCGCAGGGCTTCGATACAAGAAAGTACGAAGACGATTTCTTTCGCTGGTGTGGTTTGCGCTCCGGCTACTTATCGGAAGCAAGCGTGGATGGAGCGCGCGCCTATCTCGGCCCCGGTCCCGGTTGGTACGGGCCTACCTGGGTCGGCCCGGGGTGGTACTGGGTTCCGAATTTCTTTGTCTATACTTTTGTTCCCTCTGACGGGATCTATTACAGTCCATTCGGGTGGGGGTTTTATTCACCGATCATTGTTTATCGGTCGCCTTTCTTCTTTTACGGCTATTACGGCCACGGTCCACACCATTTCGAAAATTTCCATTATCCGTTCGGGCATGGCTTCGAGCCTCGCGGTGGATTTCATGGAGGCGGATTTCACGGGCCGGTGGCACCGGGAAGAGGTCCTCGCTAAAACAATAACGAGTGGGAACCGTCGTAATCGACCGCAAAGGGATGCTTGCGCGAGGCAAGAACCCTTTCCTTCCCCCGCTGCTTGGATCGCTGCACTTCGGATTTACGCTGCGGCGTTCGCAGCAGCTTTGTTTTTCGAGCAGGCTTTGGGCAAATCAATCTCGATCGTTCGACCTCTGAATCCCGCGGTCACAGCCGAGGGTTCAATCTCGAGAGGAAGTTCAAGAGCGCGAATAACCAGTTGATCGGCAGACTTGGAGGCTATTTCCGGCGTGTTGGTCCGGTCCTTTCCACAAATCATAAGATGTTGCGGCTCGACGCAAATCTGGATTTCTCCCTCGCCAAAACTTGCCGCATCCGTGTTGACCTCGACCCTGTTGTCCAAAACCAGGAACCCACAATTGAGTGGATGCAGTATTTCCGATTCCGCCTCCCGCCAGTCTTTCAACTCATGACCTAGTTCAAACCCGAGGCTCTTAACGTTCTGCAAAACTTTTTTTGCGACCGCATCTTGAACGATTCCGGCTCGTTCCTCTGGCGTTACCAGCCTGATTTTCAGATGTCTTCCGTTCCAGGATTTCGCGGTAAACCGGGGCAGACTCATTGGCCACCTCCAACTACATCTACGAATTGCACTTTAGCGATCCGATCCATTGGCCGATATGACTGACATCACGCCGTTTCGTGACACAGAGCACAGATACCAACGACGTAATAGCAATAGTGTCCGAGCTAGTGAGATAGAAAGCTGGTTGGGTATTGTCCAGCATGGACAGTCTTTGGGACTAGTACCTGTGCAATGAAAGAAGCAAAGTCTGGTGCCAGGCGTTGAAGAAAGAGGTGGCCCAACAATCGACCGAGCTGGCGAAGCAGGCAGTGGATCGCAACCCCGGCAATGAAGGCATCGAGCGCCAGTGCCTGCGCGGCAAAACCATTCACAATAATGGAAAAGAAAGTCCAAGCCGCCGCCCAACTGGCCCAGGGACAAAAAAACGACGCCGTCCGCCTGGCAAAGGAAGCGGCCGACGTCGAGGAGACGATGGCTGCTCCTTCAGGCCCGCCGGATCCGATCAAACCTGCCATGGAGTTGTACGGTGAAATGCTTCTGGAAGCGCGCCAACCTGCCCAGGCAGCAGCCGCATTTGACAAATCGCTGGAGCGAACGCCGAATCGCACTCCCTTGGTGAAGGACATGGCGCAGGCAAGTGGGAGCGCTAGGAATTGACCAGTAGGATTCTATTCAAGTTGGAATGGTTTCTGACCGTTTCTCAATCTCCCGAGAATCGCCATTGGGCGTTCGCGCCACACGCCTCCCTCCTGGAACTTCAACGTGTAAATAAGGAGCAGACGCCAGCCAGATCCGAGTAGCCGGTTCACTTCGTCCCGGCCCCGGGCTTCCAGGTTGTGCCCGGTCACTTCGGCGATATCCAGTTGCCATAGGGGGATCGTTTCGACCAGAGCTGCCGGAACTTTATCCTCCGGCATTTCTGCATTCGTGTTCTGCTTGACCATGGCTTCCTCTTATCCAATGGAGCTTTTCCAAACAAAGATACTCACATTTCAATTTCCGTAGAGATTTTTTTCCTCGAGAGTCTGTGATCATAGTCACAAACCATGAAAATAATCCACGACAAATACGGCGCTATCCATGAGAAAATCACCTTTGGCGTGATTTCTTGCGCATGTCAAGGGACTGGGGAAGGCCGAACTTGAGCTGGCGAAAATTTGTTCCACACGCATTCGGCTTGTTGATCTTGCTCTTCGGAATCTGTGCTTCGTCTCTCGCTGCGGAAGATCCTGCGCAGCCCGAACCGATCTACCGGTTGCGGCTTTACCACACCCACACCAACGAACGGATCGATGTGGTCTATCGGGCGGGCGACGGTTACATACCCTCAGCCATCGACCGCCTGGACCGGTTCCTGCGCGATCATCGCACCGGCGATGTGATCCAGCTGGACCGGCGCGTGTTTGACCTGCTGCACGATTTGACGGCCGCCGTCGGGCGGCCCGAATCCGAGATCGACATTATTTGCGGTTACCGCACGCCTTGGAGCAACGAATTTCTCCGCCGCACCACGCTGGGTGTCGCTTCTCATAGTTTGCATATGCAGGGAGAGGCTATCGATATCCGCATGCCGGGTGTCTCGACCTCAAAATTGCGGGACGTCGCGCTCACCCTTCACCGTGGAGGAGTCGGCTACTACCCGGAGTCGCGCTTCGTTCACGTGGATGTAGGCCGGATTCGCCGCTGGTAAGTTCTCAATTCTTCTTCGGAAGTCCTGACCCGATGTCTATGGAACGTGTTGCGCCAAGGCTCGTTCCAGGTCCGCATCCAGGCCATAGATGTCGTCAAAGAAATGCGGCTCCTCGCCTTCCAACACCACCGAGGTGCTATAAAAGATCAGCACGGGAATAGGTTCCGCTAGTTTGACTTCCATTGTCTCTTCGCCGTTCATTGCAGATCGGATGCTTTCTCCAGTCCACTCCGGCATATCTTGAAGCACCCAATTCGCCAGCTTGACGGGATCTTCGACGCGGATGCATCCGTGGCTAAAATCGCGACGAGACCTGGAGAATAATGCCTGAGCGGGTGTGCCGTGCATGTAGACGTCATACCGGTTGGGAAATTCGAATTTTACCAAGCCGAGAGCATTTTGGGGGCCGGGGGTTTGCCGGACACTCAACTTTCCAGCGAGAAGCTGCGCTTCGACCTCCTCGCTCACTGGTCCTTCGCTAACGACTCTATCGTCCTTATCCACGATTTCATACGAGTTTTCGGAAAAGAAGGAGGGGTTCTTCTCGAGTTGAGGTATCAACTCAGCTTCCAGAATGCTTTGAGGAACATTCCAGTAGGGCCGGAAGATCACGGACCTGATCGCGTTCGCGAAAACGGGCGTCTGGTGGCCATAGGCTTTCCCTACGACTACGTTCATGGTGAAGACGGTGCGGTATTCCTCATTGACGGCGTAGAGCCGGAATTCCGGAATATTCACTACAATGGGCGGCCGCTTAAACTGGTGCGGCAACCAACGCATGCGCTCCATCGCGAGTTGAAGCTGCGTAACGCGGCGGCTCAGCGGGGTATTCAGTTTTTTTAGCGTTGGCGCGTTGAGGATGCCGTCTGGTTCGAGCCCGTGGCGCAATTGAAAATGCTTCACCGCTTCGACGAGAGCGCCTTGGTAGTTCCCTTCCGTGTAGGCCTCCCCGCGTTCCCCGGGAAAATCTCCCAGGAGTGCCAGCAACCTCGCGAGCCGAGGCGCACCGGCGTAAGGATCACCTGGTCTAATCGCGCGCGGGGAAACGGGAAGAAGCTCGCCATCATCGAGGCGGGCGAACTCCATGTATTTTTTCAATGCATCCTGTGTCCGGCGGTAAATGGGAAACGGCGGTTCAACGGTTTGGAGAACAGCATCAATATCCATAGCACCGACGAGTTTCTGCCTGAGAAATTCGGACAGATCGATCTGATGATGATCGATGTCGAGCCCGAAGTGAAACAAACGAGGATTGACTCGTCCGATGTGCAGGTCGGAGACATACCTCATGGTAGAAACCGTGAGCGCGAGATCGAAACTCACAAGGTCTGATTCCGATACGGCTGTGGATTGCTCAAATCTAGCGAGACGTTCGTCCCATTGCGGTCCGTCATAATCCTCCGGCCTGAGCCCTTTGTCTGCAGCATTCTTCAAGGATTGGATGATGGCGCGCGCTTGGGCCGTAGGTTTGCCCTGATCAATCCAGGGAAGGGTCCCGTTAAAGGCGTCATAAAACTCTGTGACCTCTTTCTGGTAGTTCGTAAAATTCGGCCAATGGAGATCGGGCATCTCCGCCGCATTGAGGAAATTGCGAAGGGATGCCTCGCCGTCAGCGGAAAGCGCCTGAGACCCCGAATTCGATCCAGTAGAGGTGGATTCACTTTTCACATAGGCTCGAATTAAAGAGTCTGATCGGCTGCCTGGTGGCAAGAGCAGTAATAGTCCGAAGCCAGCCAATACTTGAAGGTGACTGAGGGTCATTGGTGGTCCCTTGCAGGCGGGCCACCTCCAGCATAGTGCAAAAACACGCTCAAAAGGGAGATACCTCACTTGTCCGCTGCAAATACCGGCAAGAAAATGCCCGAAATCCCCTGCTGCATTCCTGGATCACCTGTACTCATTCTGGACTAACGGGTAGGTAACCAAACACCGTGTTCTAGTCCACTATTGTCCCCATTCGGGAAGAAGAACCGTCTACCTGGGGGATTCATCCTTATACTGATACTGCGCGGCCGCGCAAGCGCTTTAAGGCTTAAATCATGGCTATAACCGCAGAACACGAAAAGCCAGTGGCTTCCAAGATAGGGAGCGGAGACAGGCTCACCGGGAGAGATTTGCGCGAATTCGTTGAGAATCACGGCGTCTGGCTCGATTCCAATGGCGAGGCAGGCATTCGAGCGGATCTTTCAGGAAAAAATCTGGAATACGCCGATCTGGTCGATACCCGGCTCCCGGACGCTTTCCTTCACAAGACAAATTTGAAGGGAGCCGATCTGACTCTTACGGATTTGCGCGGCGCGACTCTGGTCCAGGCAAATCTGGCGGAAGCAACCCTGCTTGGGACGCAGCTCCAGCAATCCAATCTTCAGGCCGCCGACATGCACGGCGCGACGGGACTCCTCAGCGCGCAACTTGCCGGAACAAACCTGTTCGGCGCGATCCTTCCGGAATCCCTTTCCCCTTTCGAGGGATTGAAGCTCGTCCGCGAGGTGGCCAAGCGAGCCGGTTGGCTCACGTGTCTAACGTTGCTGCTGAACGGGCTGGTGTGGTTGAGAATATTTACGACGCCGGATTCTCAACTGGTGAAGAATTCGTCGGCCCTGCCGCTTTCCGGTCTGCAAACCACTCTGCCGTTCATCCCCTTTTATCTCTTCGGCCCGGTGGTGATACTCAGTTTGTATCTATGCTTTCAACTCTACATGCAGCGCCTTTGGGATGGAATTGCGCAATTGCCCGCAATTTTTCCAGACGGAAGAAAACTTGACGCGTGTCTGCCCTGGTATGCCCGGTGGTCGGCGCGCATGCACTTCAATTGGCTCAGAAAATCTCAATCCCCTCTGGCGTTCCTGGAAGCTGCAATCGCGATCTTGGTCCTCTATTGGGTTCCGCCCGCCACGGTACTTCTATTCTGGGGCCGATATTTGACGCTTGAGGATTTGCGCGGCACGACGCTGCACATCCTGCTTGTCGCGGGCGCCATCACCGCCGCCATGAACTTTCCAAGAATGGCTGGGAGAGCGTTTGGACACGAGACGCCTCGCCCTAGCGCCAAACAGAAGCCTTCCAGCAGAAGAATGGTACTTGCCTTTAGAGCTGCGCCGCCGGCTATTGGATTCGTCCTTTTCCTCCTCTCGATCGGCACGTTTCTGGGAGTCCCACACGGCTATCGCGCCACTGCACAGTCGCCCGCTCCCGGAATCAGGTCGTGGGCGCCCGATGTCCTTTGGACTTTTGGCTACAACCCCTTTGCACAGCTGACGGAAGCTGACGTTTCCACGAAACCTCCGGGCTGGACGGGACGAGAAGACGAAATCGCCGATGTCAAAGGGGCCAACCTCAATGGGCTCAAGCTGCGCCACATCCAGGCGTATGGCGCATTTCTCGTGAAAGCACACCTCTGGCGAACCGACCTGCGGAATGCCTATCTCTCGGAAGCGGATTTGCGGGAGGCGAACCTTCGCCAGGTGGACCTACGGTTTGCAGTGCTGGATCGCGCCAAGCTGGCGCGTGCGGCGCTCCCGGAGGCGGACCTGGGAAATGCTAACCTTGACCGCGCCGATTTGCGGGATGCCAATTTGTCTTTCGCTGTGCTTTCCGAGTCAACGCTTCTCGACGCCACGCTCGACGGCGCCAATCTCTACAAATCGGATTTGCAATCCGCCTCCATGCAGAGAGCGAGCCTTAAGAAAGCGGATCTGCGGGAGGCGAATCTGGAAAACTCCAATCTCACGATGGCGAATCTTGCAGAGTCCTACCTGGTCTCCACAAACTTGAATAACGCCCGCTTGAAAAATGCGGATCTCTCAAAATCCATCCTCACGGATGCCAGTATGCGGAATTCGGACTTAAGCGGCGCTCTTCTCGATGGCGCAGTCCTTCGCGGCACCGACCTCGGCGGAGCAAACCTTCAGGGCGCCGATCTTCGCGGCGCGGAGGGTCTGACAGCCGCGCAGATGTGTTCCTCGGCCAATCTGCGGGGAGCACAAATGGACGAAAACCTGCAGATGGATGTCGCGACCCTCTGCGGGAATAAGCACTGACCAATAATTCGCGATTTTGCGGTATCTCAATTGGGCATGAGTCCGCCGGAGCGAGTTCAGCGGCAGAGAAACTCTTACTTAGCTGACTGGTCGCCGGCAGACTGCACCTGCTGATCCTCAGCTTTCTTCCAACTCAAATCGGGGTTGTATTCCTGCATGGCTTTGACGAGAACGTCGGTCATTTTGCCGAGATCCTTTTGATACACGACTCCGTCCTCAGTAACGATAAATGTCATCACACCGGACGACCTGTATTCCGCTGGATAGGCCACGAAAGCGAAGCCCTGAGTCATCTTGCCGTTTACAATGTAACTTTTCGCGCCGCCTCGGCCATGTTCTCCCTGACGCGTCAAAATGCGGTAATAGTAACCGCGGTACGGAGTCGGAGCGCCGTTTTGGTTTTTGACATATCCCTCGGCAACGGCTGACGCCACGAGCGGCCCGATGGGGCTCTGGCGTTCGCCATCCGCAGCCTTCCAATAAAGGCCGTTGTGCTGGCCTTCATCACTGAAGATTTTTTGGGCGTACACGTTGTTTTGCGTGGAGCGATATTCCTTTTCCGCCGCCACAAGTTCCTGGCAAACACGAATCGTCGATATTTCGTTCTCGCCAATTCGCCGGTACAAAATTTCTTTCTTGCCCGCTTCCGTGTCGAAATACCAGGACCGGCCTTTGTTCACGAGCGGTATGGGAGTGGGCCAATTCTCCGCTCCAATGTACAAGGTCGTGGTTCGATCCGGTTCTTTTACCAGGCGATGCATTTCCTGATATTTCTGTACGAAATTAGCGCGGGCTTCGGCATCCTCGGTTTCATCTCCCGACGAGACGATTCGCTTTGCGTCCGGTCCGAGGATGTCGAGCATCGCTTTTTCGTCGTTATTCTGCGCTGCCGTGACGAGCGCGTTGCTCGCATCTTCCGCTGATGAAAATGTTTTCTGGCCCTGCTGCGCCATGGAACAGATAGGAAACCAACCCGCCAGAAGGATGGCGACCGCGGCTAATTTAGGTAGATGAGCACAATAGGATTTGTCGAAATTCAGCTTCATTCGCTGCATATGGCTTTTCTCCATTTCTAAATTTCGCGATCTCCGGAGAACATAATCCCGGCGTGCTCTATGCTCCGCTCGAGGCGTTCAGCTTAAAAGTAGAGCGTCCGCCTCGATTACCGACGCCCGCCACCGCCGCCGCGAGATCCTCCACCGCCGCCACGGGCTGCCCCACCTCCACCGCCACGCGCTCCATTACCAACGCTGGCGCTTCCGCGTGAAGAATAGCTCCTTGCCTGTCCGCCCTGAGCATACCCGCTGAAGGCGCCCGAGCGGGTGCCGGTCTGACCGCGGGGCGCCGCGTATCCTCGAGCAGCCTGGTTGTTTCCGTTGAAAGGCCTAGCCGCTTCGCCTGGACGGTTGGAGACTGCGCCGCGTCCGGCGGCATTCCCTGCGAAGGTGCGCGCGCCAAATCCGCCGCGCGCAACACCTCCACGGTAGAAATTGCTCCGGTTGTAAAATGTGCTGCTCCGGGAGTAGTATCTGCCGCCGCCATACAGTGCCCACCGGTTATGCCAATCGAATCCCCAGTGGCCCCAGCCCCACCCAAAACCGCCAAAAAAGCCGATCCCGAAGCCGACTCCGAAAGAAAGGTACGGGCCGCCGTACCAGATTCCTGGATACGGGTACCACCCCGGCCACGGCCCTATGGGACCTCCGTAAACCAACCACGGATTGTACGCGGGGACGTAAACCACGTCGGGGCTGGCAGGCTGAATGACGACCGATGAGTCTTGATTCGTTACGGTTTGCTGTGGAGTGGTTTTAAGATTACCGGCATCTTCCGCTCGCCGGCGCATCACCTGGACGGCATCCATCACGTCCTGCTGCTGATTGTAATAGGCGTCGCCCAGAGAAGACGTCCAGGACAGGTTCTTGTCCATATTTCCAAGGACGGATGGGAATGCCGTGAGCGCCTTGACGCTCGGGTCCCAGGATTCTTGATCCACAGCCTGACCCAATGCTTCGCCCTTCAAATCAGGGTGCGCCTGCACCCATCTGTCCGCCTGGACGACTTGCTCGGGAAACGTGGACGCCGCCAGGATCTGCGCCACAAGCGAATCCGGATACAGGGCAATCGGCGCGACCAACTGCTGTATCTGCTCAGCGCTCTGTTGCGTGTAGGGAGGCGCCTGCGCGGCCTGCGCCGGAGGTTGCGCGTCTTGATAGGCCAACAGGTTCTGAGGCCATGTCGCGAACAACAGACCCAGCGACAACAGGGTACCCAAGATTTGCTTGCCCAATCGAGGCCTTGAAAATCCGCGGGCACACTCGAATATCCTCATGTTCTTGAACCTCCTCCGCACCTTCACTGCTCCAGGCCTCACCACAAAATGAAGAGCAAGACGCGGCTTTACAAAAAAACTGTCCCGATTCTTGACTCTGGCACAATTCTTCTACTTACCTACTTAGATGCTAAAGAAGCGTTTCAGGTGGTGTCTGTTCTTTTTCGCACACCTTCCCTGATATCTCGATTCGCAAAGGGACTAGCGGCCGCGCAGGTTTCTTCCATAGCCAATCTGCGGGGAGCACAGATGGACGTCGCGACCCTTTGCGGAAATAGGCGCTAACCAATCGCATCACCGGGGCCCTGGCCTGGAATGACGCCCTCAGGAACCACTCGAAGCACTCATCGATTGGCTCGCCATTTGCTCCTTCATCTTCTTTTGCATTTCCCGAGGCGTGGGTGCGGCCACGTGGGTGGCGACCATCCAAACGTAACCATCCGGATCGACAACTGTTCCGCAGCGGTCACCCCAGAACATATCCATCACTGGTCCCTTTGGCGAGGCCCCGAGTTTCAAGGCCTTTGCAACCACCTTGTCGACGTTCTCTGTCAGCAGATACAAACTCGTCGGCGATGCGCCGATTGATTTCGCGCTGCGGGACCCCATCTGCGGCATTTCCGGACCCAGCATCAATGTCGTGCCCCGGAGCGTCAGCTCCGCATGGATCGCCTTGCCGTCCGGGCCATTCATGATTCCCCGCTTGGCAAAACCGAAGGCCTTTCGATAAAAGTCCGCCGCCGCCTTCACATCAGTCACCGTGAGCATTGCCGTAATTGCTCCGTAGAGCTTTTTATTGAGCGAATCGATTTTCTTGGGCATGACACTCCTTTGATGAGGCTAGTATTGGAGCTGAAGTTCAATGGATTTCGTTATTGGCGCCTGGCTGCAAGAAACCCCTGAACCGGAGTTGAAAAGATACTTCAATGGGAAACCCCTGGTCAACGTCACGAGGCAAGAGAATTCTGGCGGAGAGGGTGGGATTCGAACCCACGGTTGAGTTTCCCCAACACACGCTTTCCAAGCGTGCTCCTTAAACCACTCGGACACCTCTCCACTGGAGAAAGCCGAATCAGATTAGCACAGTCTTCCGGGTAGACGTAAATGGGGGTAATCCGAGTATCTGGGAGTGAATTTCTCGGAGCGAAGCTCGAAGGCCGTAAGAGGTTGATGGTGGAAGCTCCGCGCCATGCCAAATCCAGGTTTCCATGTCAGAGGCGCTACGAGTCCAGGATCGTCCTGATTTTCCGGGCCAGAGCATTCAGCGAAAACGGCTTGGAGAGGAATGCGAAGTCGGTTCGATGCAAATCCCCGTGGACTAGAGCATCCGCCGTGTAGCCGGAAACGAATAGAACTTTCATATCCGGGCGGCTGGTGGCCAGCCGGTCGGCCAGCTTGGGTCCGCTGGCCCCCGGCAAAACTACGTCGGTCATGAGCAGATCGATGTGCCGCGAGTTGTTTTCAGAAATTTCCACAGCTTTCTGGAAATCTTCGGCGATGATGACCTGATAGCCCTTATTCGAAAGGAATTCCTGCGTGACACTGCGAAGCGATTCCTCATCCTCGACGACCAGAATCGTCTCCTCTCCGCGCGGGGCGACTCTTTCTTCGGAGGGAGCTTGTGGCTTATCGATCTCTTCCTGGGTCACCGGCAAATAGACTTTGAAGGTGGTGCCTCTTCCCACTTCGCTGTACGCCGAAATGTGCCCCCCGCTTTGCTTCACGATGCCGTAGATCGTCGCGAGGCCCAGGCCCGTGCCTTTTCCTTGCTCCTTGGTCGTGAAAAACGGTTCGAAAATGCGGGACAGGACCTCAGGGCTCATTCCGCAGCCGGAATCGGTCACGGCCATCATCACGTGCCGGCCGGGGCGCGCTTCCGGGTTCCGGCTGCAATACTCATCGTCGATATCGATCTCGCTGGTTTCAATGGTAAGCCTTCCGCCGTCGGGCATGGCGTCGCGCGCATTCACCACGAGGTTCATGATGACCTGTTCGAGCTGCGTGGGATCGACTTTCACGCGGACCTTCGGATTGCCGGGAAGAATCTTAAGCTGAATGTCTTCTCCAATGACGCGCGCCAGCATGTCTTTTACGCCCGCCAGATGTTCGGAGATGGATATGACTTGCGGTTCGAGGACCTGCTGGCGGCTGAACGCCAGGAGTTGACGCGTCAGCGTTCCTCCGCGTTCGACGGCCTTGGTGATGGACGTCACGAGGGGAGAAAGTTCTGAGTTGTCGCGCAGCTTCTCGACCAGCATTTCCGAATAGGCGACGATGACCCCCAAGACATTGTTGAAATCGTGGGCGATGCCGCCGGCTAGGCGTCCGATCGCTTCCATTTTTTGCACGTGGCGAAGCCTCTGTTCGACTCCCCGGACATGGGAGACATTTTCGGCGATCACTTCAAAATAAAGCACCTTCCCATTGTCATCCCGCACTGCGCGCCCGCTGATCTCAACGGGAATAATCTTGCCGCCTTTTTGTTTCCAATGCGCTTCCAACTTGGCGTACTGCTTTCGCGTGCCGGGCTGGTCGAACATGAGAGGCGTGTATTCGCCCTTTTCGAAAATATCGGTTGCCAGGTTCAGAGCCAGCAATTCCTCGGCGGTTTCGTATCCGAGCATTTTCACCATCGCGTTGTTGACCACCAACAATTTGCCTTCCGGCGTCGCCCGATAGACGCCGTAGGTGCCTTCGATCATGGCCCGGAAATTGGCTTCGGACAGGCGCAACGCATCATCCACGCGCTTGCGCTCGGTGATGTCGCGGATCGTGCTGGATACCAGAATGCCTTCGTCGGTCTGCTGGGGACTCAGGCTGATTTCCACGGGAAATTCCGTGCCGTCTTTCTTCAACCCGTAAAGTTCGCTTCCGGCTCCCATGGCGCGGGCTTGCGGATTGACCATGTAGTTTCCGCGATACGCCCGGTGGTGTTTCCAGAATCGTTCCGGCACGAGCACCTCGACTGGCTGGCCGAGGAGTTCTTCGCGCTTGTATCCGAACAGTTTTTCCGTCTGCGTGTTGACCAGAACGATTCGCCCGTCGTTTCCCGCGATCACCATGGCGTCCGGCGCGGAATCAAGAAGGCGCCGCAAACGCTC
>DATNIO010000152.1:0-3086 GCA_035604385.1 Verrucomicrobiia bacterium
GGAGACGGTGACGGTGTTGGCGCCGCCCGCGATATTCTCGGCGTAGAAGATGGCGAGGGTATCTCCATTGGGAGCATCGACGGTCACATTGAATTGAACGGCTTTGTGGTAGGTGTTCAGTGCGGAATCCGTGATGGTGAAAACCTGGTTGGACCTGCCCGCGCGGATGGCCACGGCAATCCAGTTTCCTGCGGCGTTATTTGATTTGAACGCAAGGGAGGAAGAAGTCGTCGTCCCCGCGTCTTTGCTCGTGTGTTGCACCAGCGCTATTCCGCCCTGCGCCTGCGCCATAGTGGCTCCGAGCAGCAGCAGGAAAAGCGAGGAGGGAAGATATCGACGGAAGAGGAGAATGATAGCCGAAGAGATATCGCGACGACAGGTAATCAGCATGAATGGACCTCACCACTCGAATTCACTGCGATAGAAGAGAACACATCAAACTAGCGTGGCCAGCCTACCCTCACGAGGGACCTCTCTGGTCTCCCGGCGGGGGCGTCAGTATAGAACAACATGGTGCTTTTGCAACCGGCGGCGCTAAATCTGTGAGTCCTAGTCCCCCTTTCCTCTTCAAAACGGCCGCCCGCCTACTCGGTTCTGACGACGCGGAAGCGGAATTTCCCGCCTTTCGGCTGATTTCCAAGTCGCTTCTTCGCAAACCACACCGTGCGGAGGTAACTGATAGCCGATCGTTCGTCCATCGGTGCAACTCTCAGTTTTTCATGGAGTTTCCGGCGGAGGGATTGACTCAATTGATCCCAATGGTAGTGGGGCGGCTAATAAATTCCGTACTCCCGGGTAGCGTCCACCCATACTTTGACGAGACCGGGGTCGCATTCATCCATTGAGGAATTGGCGGCCATGATGAACCCGCCGTTCCGGCCAAGGATTTCGCAGTGCCTCTTGGTCTGCTCGCGGACTTTTTCCGCCGGCCCCACTTGCAGCAGCGAGACCGGAAAACAGCCGGAGATCGACAGCACATCACTGGCAATCTCCTTCAGCTTGGAAATGTCCGTGCTTTGGAAGTGGCCGGTGGTCTTCCCCTTGGGCAATTCGCGGAGGTAGTGAAGGCGCTGATTCCATACGCCCTCGTAAAACAGCGCCGGGATTAGACCGGCATCCACCAGATCGTTCACCAGCCCTTTCAGTTGCGGCCAGTAAAACTTCTCGAACTGCGGAATGGACATGAATCCATCCGATCCGCGGTGCAGAGGCATGAACACGAACTTGCCGCCGGTTTGCCGGCAGGACTCGATGGCTGCCTCGGCGCAGATGCGCCGCGCTTTCTCTTCCGCAGCCAGCAGCTTTTCGGGACGCCGGTGCATGTCCAGGAAGATGCCGCGCATGCCCCGCAACGTGTCGCTCATGAAATCGAACGGCGCCAAACCGAAGCCTCCCCCGCCATACGCGATTCCCGATGGAAAACCGAGCGCGGCCATGCGTTCCGCATCTTTCCGCATTTGCAGAATTCTCTCGGATTGGAATTTCACCACGCCTGTAAGAGCCTGCAAGGATGCGGCCAGGTCGGGCTGTTTGAGCGCCATCGCCAGCGCCCCGAATGTCGGATAACCGGTCACCAGCATCGAAAGCCGGGGTAGTTTGGCCAGCCCCTCGAGCTTCTCGTACGTTCGCGGCAGGAGAGTCCGCAAGGTAAAGTTGGTCGGATCGTCGAGGAAGTCGTCGTAGTCCTCGGCCTTCATGTACTCGCCCTCGAGGTATTGCATGGGCTTGTCGTCCGGCAACCCGTAGCCCGGCCATCGCGTCTGCCGGTCGCCCAGCATCACGCTGATCGCGGAGACGAAAGGACCCAGGCCCGACGCCATGTCCGGCGCGAAATAGCACGCCCACTTCTCCAGCAGCTCTTGTGCCACTTGGGGATTGTTGTCCAGCTCGCGGTGGGAAATTCCGCCCAACTTGGCCAGCATGTATCCAAAGTTGAGCCGGATGGGGATGCGATCCGGTTTTCTCAGCTCGTAGGCATCCATCAAGCGTTTGCGTCTGGCGAGGAGTAGTTCTTCAGGCGTCTCGGACATGCGAATTCCCTCTGGTTGGCTTCCACTCAGTTGCTACTTGGCCGGCGCCATCATACCAGCACAAGTTTCCTGCTTGACCGCGAAAATGCCGGGCTTAGACGAACGCGACCCAAAGCGCCCATGCCCGGCGTCTCCACAAAAAGATTGCCTGATTACAGCAGCCACGGGATGGAAATCGTTTTTTCAAACGCAAGCGAAGGGAAGTGGAAGCTTCCGCATTCATGCAAGGTTGGGTGTCATGTCATAGCGGCGCTTTCTGAGAGATCGTACGCCGAGGTGAGCGAGGAAAGCTTCATCGGCGCGGCTGAGCGATTTTCCTTTTAGCGTGACGGCGCCGATCGCCCGCTCGGCACGCTCATCCGCGAGCGGAACGTAACAGCATCCGGGCCGCTTCTCGACAGCCATCGCGGGAACGACGGAAACTCCCAGACCGGCAGACACCATGCTCAGAATGCTGCTGAATTGACCGCTCTCAAAAACGATCTGCGGATTCAGGCGCGCGCGCGGCTCATCGGCAACATCGTGGCCAGCATGAAGTCGGTTCCGCAGCGCATTCAGGAAGCCCAGATCCGCCACTTCTACAAAGCCGATCCCGCTTACGGGACCGGCGTTGCGAAGGGGCTTGGTCTCAGCGTCGAAAGCGTCCTTGCTTCCGAAGGCAAAGTTGTCGCGGCGGACTGACCGAACTCGCATGAAGCGGAGGGGGCGGGAAGCGCCGTCCCCTCCGCGGACTTTTTGGGCATGATCCCTCCCGACTGAGACCCTTTTCATTTCGGAAAGCAGACGGTTTCGCCCATTCGCACAGCCTGGATTTTGGAATGGTTCGTGCGCCAGTAGCCGGAATGCCGGGCGCTGCTCCCGGACACGAGCCGACTCACAGCCAACTGCCGCTAATCTCTGGGTGTTGTAGCAACGTGAAAATGTCACCCTAATGGCCCGATGAAAATGTCACCCCCCCCTGTGAAGTTATCCACCGGAGTGGTGGAGTTTGGTATCTCCGTAATAGATCGCGACTTTTCCTTCGAGAGATTCATAGAGCTGTACCTTGGCCCCGGC
>DATNIO010000153.1:0-9279 GCA_035604385.1 Verrucomicrobiia bacterium
GGTGGATGAGGATGGCGGGCAGTTGGGTGTGATGCCGCCGTTCGAGGCGATTAAGCTTGCCCGCGAGAAGGGGCTGGATCTGGTGGAAATTTCGCCGACCGCCGACCCGCCGGTTTGCAAGATCACCGACTACGGAAAATACCTTTACCAGACCAACAAAAAAGCGCACGAGCAGAGAAAGCATCAGAAGGGCTCGGTGCTCAAGGAAGTCAAGTTCCGCCCCGCGACCGCGGAACACGATTACCAGGTCCGCAAGAACCAGATCATCCGGTTTCTCGGCGAAGGCCACAAGGTTAAAGCGATGATTTTTCATCGCGGGCGCGAAATGGCTCACCAGGAAGTGGGCCGCGCGAAAATGCACCGGCTGCTGGGGGAAATTGCCGAACACGCGCTGGTCGAAATCGGTCCGCGCATGGAAGCGAATGTTTTGATGGCGCTTTTGGCGCCGAAACGCGGAGGCACGGCGCCGGTGAAACCAGCGGGCGCACCTGCCGGCGGCCAGGACTGAGATCTGAGTAGGACAGTCCCGCCGCGGCGGGACTGTCAGGTTTTCACGTACGCTCAATCTAAAAGCAGACAGGCTGAAGCCCGTCCTACTTGGAAGAATTTCAGAGAGGAAACGTTTGTGGCAAAAAAGGTAAAGAAGCTCAAGCTCAAGACGCATCGCGGCGCGGCCAAGCGGTTTAAAATCACGGCGACGGGAAAAGTGATGCGCATGCACTCCGGCAAACGGCACTTGCTGGGCACCAAGAAGGCCAACCGGATGCGCCGCCTGAAAAAAATGAAACAGGTTTCCCCGGCGGACTCGGGCAACGTGCACAAAATGTTGCCGTATGGCTAGCGCTGAAGAAGTAGGGCAGAAGAAATAAACCGCAATCGATTTTTGTTCGTGGGTCAGGTTATGTTTGTGGGTCAGGGCTTCAGCCCTGACAAAAAGTTGTCGCAACGAATGGGCTTTAGCCCCTGAAGCTTCAGGGCCTGAAGGCCTTTTGCCAGATAACCCTTAATGTCGGACCTGAAGGTCCGACCCACAAAGCAAGTTTTTGCTTTTTGCTGCGCCAGGCAGAGCGCAACCCGCCACGGTGGGCCTGCCGGCCAGCGGTCCGGTCCAAACAGAAGGAGGGCCGGGCCAATGCTCGCAAGAATTTCGCGAAACGCGACATTCCTGCTGAGCTTCTAAACACGCCGTGGAGACGCTCTCGCTTTCCGATTGTGTGCCGGTTCCCGTGCGCGGGAACTTGCCTCGATGCTCCGGAATGCGTTGCGCCTCCGCACTGGAGAAAATAAAATGGCTCGAGTAAAACGCGGAACCAAACGCCGCGCGCGCCGCAAGAAGTTTTTGAAGCGCACAAAAGGATTTTTTCTCACAAAATCCAAGCTCTACCAGTCCGCTCAGGAAGCAGTCAATCGCGCGGAGCGTTATTCCTACCGCGATCGCCGCGTCCGCAAGCGCCAGTTCCGCACGTTGTGGATTCAGCGAATCGGCGCGGCGGCTCGCAACGCGGGGATTTCCTACAGCCAGTTGATGCACGGGCTGAAGGCCGCAGGCGTCGAAATCGACCGCAAAATTCTATCCGATATCGCCGTGAAGGACGCCGCCGGATTCACGCAGCTGGTCGAGCAGGCCAGGGCTTCGCTCGGAGCAGCAAAAGCTCAAGCATAGTATGCCGGATGAACTAGCACTTGTGAGGGCACGGCGTGCCGTGCCCCTGCACCATTGTGGATGCATAAATTCGACCGTTGCGCAAGCATTCCAGTCGTGATGCAATCTCTTCGCTATGACGAATATGCTCGACATTAACGAAAAGATCGGAAAAAGTCTCGACGAACTCGGGGTGACAAGACCGGAGCAGGTTTACCAGCTATTTTCTGATTTGCGGTCCAATTTCGATGCGGCGATTTTCTCGGTCGCCACGGGAACATCTACATCAGGTATTCAGGAAGTTGCAGCGAGATGGCTCAATGCTCCGATCGGAATGCTTCCGCAAATCTTCGGAAAGTGGGTCCACAATAACTCCTCACCCACCAAGAGCCCAGCACAAAGAGCTTATTCCCATCTACTGGCGCATATCAATGCCGGTCTCAAGGCTGTTCAAACTTTCGAGCAATTGGGTATCGCAGAGCCAGCTAAAGTAGTAGCTCTCTTTCAGGAGTTGCGCCAAGCCTTCGATCAAGATATCGCATTGGACAAGGACGAACTTGATTTGGAAATTACGAGGGTGAATTGGCTCGGACGTAAGACAGGGATCATGACTTGGGCTTCTGATCGTTGGGTCAAGCAAGCCCAGAAGGGACTAAAACCAACTGCCGGCCAATCATTCAACCAATTGAAGTCTCATATTGAAGCTAGTCTTGAAAGCCGCCATAAGGCCATTGAAGCTGAAGCTGCCCGGGAATGGGCGTCCACAACCGCAGGAGATGAATGGAATGCCCCGTTAAATTGGCAAGAATCTCAAGCTATGATGTTGAGGGCAGCGCAGCAAGCGGCGAATTCTGAAGCGGGCCCTGTTTACGTTCCAGAGAGTGATTTTCCCGCGCGCAAGATCGGAGAAGATCTCACACTTCCAGGTGCTATCCGCCCGCTCGGCTCGCGGCACCCGCTGCGGCAGACGTTCGAGGAGATCGAGCGGATTTTTCTTTCGCTCGGCTACTCCGTGGTTGCCGGGCCGGAGATGGAAACTCCCTACTACAATTTCGAGGCGCTCAATATTCCCGAGCACCATCCCGCGCGCGACAACATGGACACCTTTTATATGGCCGCGCCTCCGGGCGCTTCGCCTCTCTTGCTGCGCACGCACACTTCGCCGATGCAAGTGCGCACGATGGAAAAGCAGCAGCCGCCCGTGCGGATCATTGTGCCGGGAAAAGTCTATCGGCGCGACAATCCCGACGCGACGCACGGCTTCATGTTCCACCAAATCGAAGGGCTGGCCGTCGATACGGGCATCACGTTTTGCGATTTCAAGGGCACGGTCGAGTATTTCGTGCGCGAATTTCTCGGGCCGAAAGTGAAGACGCGGCTGCGTCCGAGTTATTTTCCGTTCACCGAGCCTTCGGTGGAAGTCGACGCGACGTGCGTGTTCTGCGGCGGCAAGGGTTGCAACGTGTGCAAGCAATCGGGATGGATCGAATTGTTCGGCGCGGGCATGGTCGATCCCGCCGTCTACGGCTTCGTGAATTATGACGCGAAGAAATTTTCGGGCTTCGCCTTCGGCCTCGGTGTCGAGCGGCTGACGCAGCTTAAATACAACATCAACGATTTGCAGCTCTATTTTCAGAATGACGTGCGCTTTTTGCGCCAGTTTGCTTGAGATCGCAAGAGTTGAAGAAAGATTAAAGATTGAGGGTCCTGAAAGATCTCTTTTTTGTCATTCCGAGCGAAGCGAGGAATCTCTCCTTGCTATTGGCCACGAAGAAAGAGAGATTCCTCGCTTCGCTCGGAATGACAAAAAAAGAAGAGCCATAAATAAAAAATGAAAGTTCTCTACAATTGGCTGAAAGAATTCGTCGATCTGACGGCGGCGCCGGAAGATTTGCGCACGCGGCTCTCGCTTTCCGGGACGGCTGTTGAAGCGCTGGAGCAAACCGCGGCCGGACCGCTGCTCGACGCCGAGCTGACCTCGAACCGCGCGGATTGCCTGGGGCACTACGGGATCGCGCGTGAGGCGGCGGTGCTGTACAGTTTGCCGCTCAAGCGCGTCGATCCGCACCCGCGCGAATCCTCCGAGCAAGCCTCAGCCGCGACGCGCGTTCAGATTGATTCGCCCGAATTGTGCGGGCGCTACACGGCGCGCGTTCTGCGCGGCGTGAAGGTGGGGCCGTCGCCCGACTGGCTGCGCCAGCGCCTCGAAGCGCTCGGGCAGGCCTCGATCAACAACGTGGTGGACGCGACCAACTACGTCATGCTCGAGCTCGGGCATCCCTTGCACGCGTTCGACATGGATTTGCTGGCCGAGAAACGGATCGTCGTGCGGCGCGCGCGAGCCGGAGAAAAAATGCGCACGCTCGACGGCATCGAGCGCGCGCTCACCAGCGAAATGTGCGTGATCGCCGACGCGACGCGCGCCGTGGCCATTGCCGGTGTGATGGGCGGCGGCGACTCGGAAATTCGTTCCGCGAGCCGCAATCTTCTGCTCGAATCCGCGTGGTTCGATCCGATTTCGATTCGCCGCACGTCAAAGACGCTCGGACTGCGCACGGAAGCGTCGATGCGTTTCGAGCGCGGCGCGGACGTGGAAATGGCGGAGACGTCTTCGCGCCGCTGCGCCGAACTCATTCAGCAATTGGGCGGCGGCGAAATTCTCGCTGGCGTTGTGGACGTTCATCCCGGACGAAAGGCGGCCCCGGCGATCGAGCTCACGCGAAAAGAATTTCGCCGCGTGATGGGCGCAAACGCGCCCAACAAGGACATGGAAGCAATTCTTTCCGGACTTGGCTTCGCGCCAGCACGCGTGGACTGGGTGGGTGGCGCTCAAAGAACGTTTGGGGGCGCGTGGACGTGCCGCCGCCCCTCGTGGCGGGGAGATGTCACTCGGGAAGTCGATTTGATCGAAGAGGTCGCCCGGATTTACGGCGTCGATAAATTTCCTGCGCGCCTGCCCGCGGCAAAGCTGCCCGCGGCGCGCCTCGAATACGCCGAGGCTGAGGACCGCCTGCGCGAACGGCTAATTGGCCTAGGCTATCAGGAAATTATCACAATTCCAATCGTGGAGGAAGCAAGCGACGCGGTGTTTCGCGCAGAAGGCTCTGTGCCGGCGCGGATCGCGAATCCCCTCGCTGCAGAGTTGTCCGTAATGCGCTCGACCGGCGCTGTCACCATGGCGGGGACCCTCGAATGGAACTTAAATCATGGACAGCGCAATCTTCGTCTGTTCGAGTTTGGTAAGACGTACGGCTGGGGAGGCGTCGAGCCGATTGAGACGCGCGTCCTTACGCTCGCTGCCACCGGCCTCGCGCGCGAAAAGGGTGTCGCAGAAACCGGGCGGGCATTTGTGTTCGCCGATTTGAAAGGCGACCTTGATCAGATCGGAAATCTGACCGGAGGAATTCTGTGGAGATCCGGGGCACCGGTTTGGCTTCATCCTGCGCACGCAGGAACAATATTGCTCCAATCCAACGGTGCTACGGCAAGTCCGATCGGTCACGGCGGGCAACTCTCACGGCGCGTCTTCGACCGATTCAAGTTGCGGCAGGATGCCTACATTGCAGAGTTGGACCTCGCCCGGTTGTGCGAAGGCTATCGCGCCGCACGCGCCGCGCTTCGTTACCGCCCGCTTTCGCGCTTTCCCGCCGCCGAGCGTGATTTCTCTCTCATTCTCACCGATGGAATCACGTTTGCCGCCGTGGTGAAGACGATCCGCGGCCTTGGGATACTGGAAACTTCGACGATCGACGCCATGGATCTGCGGCGTGACGAGAACGTGCCCGCGGGAAAATTTTCTTTGCTCATTCGGGTGACGTTTGAAAGCCACCAGGCCACGCTCACCGATGCGCAGCTTACGGATTTTTCTTCGCGGATTATCGCCGCGCTCGAACAAAAGCTTGGCGCAACACTGCGGGCGTAGGTTTTTGCGTTATTCCTTCGCCGGATATACGAACACGAACAGAGCCGCGGCGATTCCGACTACAACAAACGCCATGACGCTGCCTTCGGGGCCCACGGTGCCGCCGGTGAGCCACGCGGGGCCGTGAAAAGAGGAATTCAGCAGATGGCCGGGCGCGACGAGACCGCTGTCCGGCACGGAAAACAGAAACGTCTCGCCCCAATCGAACGCGGCGTGCAATCCCACCGCGAACCACAGGCTGCCGGTGCGCCGCAACGTCAGGCAGAAAAACATTCCGATGACAAACACGCTGAGCGCGCCGATCTTGTCTTCGCCTCGGTTGAAAAGATGAGTGGAGCCGAACACGGCGGAAAGCGCCGTGGCCGCCGGCCAGAATCCGATGCCCGTGGCCAGCGTGAATAGCGCGTATCCGCGAAATAGAAATTCCTCGAAGAGGCCGACACAAAGAAACACCACGACCCAAAGCGCCGCGTAAGCCCATAGCGCCGGACCTCCGAGCGCCAATTCGCCGAAAGAAAATCCGCCGAACGCGCGGATCAGGAAGATGATTCCGGTAATCATCGCGATTCCCCACGCCGCGCCTTGCCAGAAGCGCGCGCCGAACGCGCCGGCGCGCGGCAGGCCGAAGCCGCCGAATGGCCGGTCTTCGACCATCCCCATGATCGCTGCGGCTGCGAGCGCCGCGATCAACAAAACGCACTCCTGAACGAGCATGGAAGTTGCCGTCACGCCCGTGCGAGCTAGCTGCGGAAGATGCAGAGCCATCGTCAGGAAGGTTTCGCTCAAGGCAAACAGGAAAAAAATCACGAGGTAAATTAGCAGACGCCATCCGGCCCGAAATTCGCGTTCATTCCAAAAAATGGCTTTCGCGCCGCTCATGGGGCCTGCGGGCGGGCCGATCACGAGCCGGGTCGCCGTGCTTTCCGGATCTTGTTCTGGCGTCATGAGTTCATTCCGGCTCGTGCTCGGCGTAGCGTTTGAGGCGCGCGAGGTAATTCTCATTGCGCCGCGCGACGGCATGGCGCGTCAGGAGCCAGTCCATGGCCTTGCCGACGAGGCCCGGCATCGTGTAGTCGCTGCGCATCCGCACAATCGTTTTCGGCGGACGCTGAGGCGATGGCGCGCCGAGTGGCTCCAACTCCCAGCGTTCCAGACCCTTGACGCCATAGCGGTCGCTGAATCGCCACTCGAACAGGCGAGCCTGCTCCAGCGCCGTCACGACCGCCGTGTGCGAGACTTCGCGCTTGCCCAAGTTTCCCGAGATATGCACCTTTTGCGTAACGGCAAAATCCGAAGCGCCGTCTTGCACCTCAAAATTCGCCTGCATGTCCGCGCCATACCAGTACGGCATCCGCTGCGGCACGAAAAACGCAAACACCACTTCGGCGGGGGCCGCGATCTGAACCGAGGTTTCAATCCGCGCCATGGAGCGGGCGCTACTTTATCATGAGCGAGGATTGGACAAAAAAACGGTCTGAAGTGGCGCAGGCTTCCAGCCTGTGGGGTTTGGTCCTTGCAAGGACTAACCCCCACAGGCTGGAAGCCTGCGCCACCAAGAACCCCAATCTCAAACTTTGGGAAATGGGATGGCGGCAACGGCGAGGATGTGACGACCGCGGCGTTCCTGCACGAAAACCACGGCGCGCAGATTCGCGCGGTTCCATTCTGGAGCGGGGTGCACGGCAACCGTCGAGGAAAATCCCACGGGCGCGGCGTCTATTTTCCCGAGCGGCAAAAGTTGCCGGACGACGCCGTCATGTTCGAGGGCGCGGCCGGCATTCTCTCCGCGCTTCACATCGGAGTGCAGCATGTTTTCAGCGACAACAAGAAAAAGTTGCGCGCCATCGCCCGCGGAGGCGCCGGTTAGAGGTTCGACGTGGATTGCCAGAGAGTCGCCGGTTTCCCAAGAGAGCTGAATATTTGGTTTCGTCACCTGACTCGCGGCGCGAATCGCGCGCAACGCGTCCGTGTCCGAGCTGCCGACAAATTCCGCGCGCCCGTCCACGATCATTTGTGGCGTGTACACTTGGCGCCCGCCGAAGGCCTCGCCGTATTCGCCCTGACGCGCCGTCGCGGCCTCCGAGGAAAAAGGGTCCTTCCAGCCGAGGCGGTCCCAGTAGTCCACATGCTCTTCGAGAGCAATGATGTCGGCGCCGCGAACCGGCTGGGTCCGGCCGAGGCGCGAAAGCAGCGCATCCGCCGGCGGGCAGCTCGAGCAGCCCTCCGAAGTAAACAGTTCGACCAGGACGGGCGTGGCCGACGCGTCTGCCGCGTTTGGTGCAGCGGGCGCATCCTTCGCGTCCGCCACAGCTGCGGCGGGAATGCCGGGCCGGCGCGCCACCAGTGCCAGGAGCGCAAGCACCGCCACGAAAACAGCAACCGTACCTGGTCGAAGACTCATCGAACATCTCCATCGGATTTCAGCAACACTTCTTCACTTCACATTCTAGTACGGAATTAGATGCTCGGCGGATGAGAGGGCCATGTTTCTGATTGCTTTTTGCACGGAGCAATCGCTAGTTTCGAGAGGTTAGTGGCGCAGGCTTCAGCCTGTGGGGGTTAGTCCTTGCAAGGACCAAACCCCACAAGCTGAAGCCTGCGCCACTGAGACGAATCGTACTAGCGTCCTTCGCGGGCTCGTCCGTACCCGCCAAAGTACCAGCGCGCGCCGACTGTTGCGTACAGGCCGTAGGGGCCGGAGGTGCCGAGGTCTGCTAGGCCGACGTTATTTTTGTATTTTCCGAGCCAGTCCACCTGATGCTGGGTTACGCGAAACTCAAAATTCTTGGGCAGCTCGATGCCGATCCCGACCGCGCGCTCGAAGGCGATCCCGGCCATCGAGGCGGTGTATTTGAATTGCGGGACGTTGTTGCCGAAGGAAAACGTCGGCGTGAAGAACACGAACACGTGGCGCGCAAAAGTTTTCCCGAAGGGCTGGACTTCGAGGTAGCCGCCCAGAAGGTAGCGCGCGTAGGCATTGCAGTCGGAACTCGCTCCCCCGGCCGTGACGATGACGGCTTGCGACTGCGAGCAGCGGCCGAGGTCGGGTTCGTTGTGCGACGGGGCGACGTCGAAGTTCACATAGCCGCGTACCCAGTCGTGCGGGAAAAACATTCGTCCTTCGGGCACGCCCCAGGAAAGCGGCCTCGGCGCCGGATCGGCAGCGGCCGCGGCGGGCATCGACACGGCCACGGTCCCGGTCGCGTCCTGTGCCAGCGCCGGAAGTCCGGCAAACGCTAGAATCACGGACAACAACGCCATTTGACGAATTCGGTTTTTCAACTCAGTTCTCCTTTTTCTTTCTTCCAGCGAGGGTCGGCCGACTTATTTATTTAGGCTGGCTCCAAGTAGAGCCCGCACCCGTTACAAACTCGGGCGCGCGGCCCTGGGACCACGGGTCGTACGTCTGCGCGAAGCGCATGCGCTCATCGAGCGGCGGATGATTGTAAAACCAGAATTTCACGGCGGTCGAGGGATTTGGCTCCTCGAGATCCACTTCGCCCAGGATTTGAAACGAGTGCGCCGCCACCACGGGCGCGTCCGGAACCAAACCGTGGATCACTTCGAGCCCGTACTGATCGGCCTGATGCTCGAGGTGACGCCCGTAGACGTTTGAAATGGGAGTGAACAGGAACCCAAACACCGTCAGCAGGAGGATCAGAACCGGCAGGGAAGCGAGATCGTCGGGGCCGCGAATCGCCCACGTCTCTCCCCA
>DATNIO010000154.1:0-20762 GCA_035604385.1 Verrucomicrobiia bacterium
TAAAACCCACAGGCTGAAGGCCTGTGCTACTTGACCCCCATTTGACGCGATTCGTGAGCCAGCTTAAGCTTTCATTTTACGAGGAGACACGATGGCCAAGCTGGCGCTGGTTTACGGCATGCGGCTGTTCCCTGAAGATGAGTTAGGAGAAGTTGGTGATGCTGTTGTCACGCTGAAGGATGGACGCAAGTCGCGCGTGACCATGCATTTGATCGAAGGAAGCAAAGAGCAGATCGAGGAAACGCTGCGTCAATCCGTCGAAGCTTTTTTCGATATGTATCCGGAGATTTGAAGTAGGACAGGCTTCAGCCTGTCTGCTTTTGATTTCTTACCTCAAAGTGGCAGACACGCGGAATCCTGATTGCTCTTCCAGGAAAAATTGAAAACCAGACAGGCTGAAGCCCGTCCTACCTGTTTCCAAAATTTTCGGGATCGAAATCGGGCGAGCCGGGCGCGGCCGCGTTCGACGTAACCAGCACGACGCTCTGCCCCGTGAGTTCAAAACGTTTCCGGCATTTGCGGCACGCCACCAGCTCATCCACGCGAACCATGTACGAGCGGGCGAGGGTGAAGCGCTTCTTGTCCTCTTCTCCGGCGCCGCGCGGCAGTTCGCTTTTTTTTGTGCGCACGATCCAGCGAATCGGATAGTTGTCTTCCTTGCGGCACGCCGGGCATGTAAGGGGGATAGTCTTGGTTTCCTGCTTTTCCACGTAGAACTGTCGCTCGTCCATGATGTTCCTGCTCTCTTTGTGCCCGCGCTCAGCGGCTCAAACGCGGGGCGAACGCATCGCATCGCTCGTTGCACTTACGGACGACGACCCCATTGTAACAAATTCCATGCCCGCGTCGCGCCAGCGCGGGAGCCAATGTTCGAGCGCGGCGACGACATGATGGCGGTCGCCGCCGAGGGCGCGATGATCGCCGTCGTGCAGCACGACAATGTCGCCCTGCGCCTGGTCCGGGCGCGCGACCCGCGAGAGTCTCTCGATGAGACGCTCGGGCGGCTGCGGTTTCCAGTCCCGGCAACTCTTCGACCACATCACAACGCCCCGCATCCCCGCGCGGCGAATTTCTCTGTGCAGCAAAGGGTTTCTGTAACCGTATGGCGGCCGCATCCAGAGCGGCGGTTCCGAGTGAGCGGCAGCGGCGACCGCATCCTGACACCGCACGAGCTCCTCGCGAATCCCACCGCGCGATCGAAAAAACAGATTTGCATGCGTGTCCGAATGATTTCCGATCAGATGTCCGCGCGCGGAAATTTCCTTCACGAGTTCAGGACAGGCGCGCGCAAATTTCCCGATCAGGAAAAATGTCGCGCGTACGGAGTGGCGTTCAAACAGTTCGAGAAGCCGCGGAGTGACCGCCGGATTCGGCCCATCGTCAAACGTGAGAGCAATTTTCCGCGAGGAAGCCGTGTGCCGCACCGTCGGGCCGAACAACTCCGACGACGGAGCCACCGCGCCCCAGGCGGCTATTCCAGCAGCGGCTGCCGCGCTACTCGACACAATCGCCGGCAAGAGATTCAATTTGTCTCCAAGCCGTTATTTTCGCACGGCCTAGCCTGGCATACCAGACGCCGGGTAACCCTTTCGGAGAAGGCTCCGTCTAAGAATGCATAGGATGAATTAAGCTCGAAACTGGCCTTCCTCCGGACTGCGAATATTGGAACCGAGGGAGCGGGCAAACGGTATCTTCTAGGGACTCGAAGAGTGTGCGTGAGAAGCCAAGATTGGCTAAGTTTTTGTGGCGCCCGCCTTCAGGCGGGCACTTTGGAATCAAGCACATGCCCGCCTGAAGGCGGGCGCTACACGAATCAAAACCGAGTTCTCAGGCACACTCTCGAAGGGGCGTGAAAGTTGTTGGGTAGAAGGCTTGCAGTGCTGCTCGCGGGACTGCTCGTGTTGTTGGCAGTTTCTGTTGTTCCGCTCGCCGCGCAGGATAATTCGGACGCAAACACGCCCGCGGATTCCCAGCTGGCGGGCACCGTGCGCACGCCGGACGGCACTGCCGTTCCCGGCTCGACGTTGCGCGTTATCCAGACTTCCACGGGAAAAGCGTGGATCACCTGGACGGATGAAAACGGAAAATTTGAATTTCCCGCCCTTCCCGAAGGCCACTTTCGCGTGGAAATTTCCCAACTTGGTTTTGCGCCCTCGACCAAAGAAATCGATCTAGCTCCCGGCACGAAATCGCCACTCGATGTGAAATTGGACGTGGGTACTCTGGCTGCGATCAGCGGTCCTCCCGCGACGGAGAATGCGGTGAAAACTCCGAGCGCGCCAGCCGCAAGTGGCGGCGCACCCGCCACATCGAATCCGACCACGACTGCCGCGAATAACGGCGCGGCCTCATCTCCCAGCGGTAGAAATGGCGGCGGCAATGGAGGGCAGCGCGGAAGCGGTGGCGGTGGCCGCAATGGACAGCAAGGTGGCCCAGGCGGAGCAGGCCAGGGAGGCGGGCGTCGCGCGTTCCAACAAGTGGGACTAAACGGTCAAGATCAGAATCCCGCCGAAACCGGCGCCGAAGACCAAAATAATCCGGAGCCTGGCGGGCAGCTTGGCCAAGCCGCCTCCGCGGACGCCGTTCAAATGATCGGCACAGTTGCGATGGGTCTTTCCCCGGAGGGTGGGTTCCCGCAAACTGGCGGACCAGACGCACGCGGCGGATTCGGAAACGGTGACAACTCCATCCCAGGACAAGCCGCTCCCGCAGGATTCGGCGGCCCTGGTGGCCCCGGTGGGGGCGCGCCAGGCGGCGGGTTCGGCGGTGGCGGGCGCGGGGGTGGAGGCGGGCGCGGGCGCGGCCCACGGGGCGGACCGCAAGGAGTTGCCGCGCTGTGGGGCGCGCAGCGCGTGCAGCGCCAGCGTATAAATCGCATCCACTACAGCTTCTACGATACGTTTGGAGATTCCGCATTCAATGCCAGGCCGTATTCTCTCTATGAGGCCAACCCGCCCAAGATTTCCAGCTGGACGGAATCCGCCGGACTCAATATCGGCGGGCCGTTGAAAATTCCGCACGTGTACGACGGCACCGACAAAACTTTTTTCTACATCAATTTTGGCGGCAGTTGGTCGAGAAGCCCGGTGGACCAGTTCGCCACCGTGCCAACGCTGGCGGAGAGAAACGGCGACTTCAGCGCGGACAACACCTTGCTTTATAACCCGTTGTCGAGCCTGACCGGCCCGAGAAGTTTGATGACGAATGCGGGCTGTTACCAGGCCACTCCGTCGTCACCTTTGCCTCCGGCCGGCGCCTGCATTCCCACAAACTTGATCAGCACGCAGGCGATCAATCTGCTCGCCTACATGCCCATGCCCAATATTCCGGTCACGAGTGTCGCCGGGCAGAATTTCAATTATCACCTGCAGACGAATCTCCCCGGCCTGAGCAACCGCCTGAACGTCAACGTCACGCACCAGCTCTACTCGAAACTGAGCCTGGCGGTGAACTACAACCTCAGCGATGCCACCTCGCACTCGCTGAGCAGCTTTCCGGGGATCGAGGGAAACACATTCACGCGCGGGCAGAGCGTGATGATCGGGCTGACGCAGAACTGGACCAAGACGTTCATGCACACGTCCCAATTATATTTTTCGCGCAACAGGTCCCTTGGACTGAACGAGTTTTCAAATTTAACGGATATCAGCTCGCAGCTCGGCCTGACGGGAACTTCGCCGAACCCGCTCGATTACGGTCTTCCCTACATCAGTTTCACCAACTTCACCGGACTGAGCGATCCGAATTTTTATCTGGCCCGCAGCCAGACGTATCGTTACGTCGATAGTCTCCGCTGGATGAAGACCAAGCACACCATCACCGCCGGCGGCGAAGTCCGGAAGTTGGACATTAACCGCGACGCCGATCCAGTCCCGAACGGCTTTTTTGCGTTTACCGGATTAATGACCAGCCAACTGACTGCCACGGGCACTCCGGTCAATTCTCCCGCCAATTGCCAGACGACAACTGCTTCCGGGCCGTGCATCGGAAACGATCTCGCGGATTTTCTTCTCGGCTACCCGGCGGATACCAAGATTCAATATGGCGATACGTCCACTTATTTCCGCAACTGGGGCTTCATCGGCTATGCCACCGACGACTGGCACATGTTCCCGAAATTCACGCTGACGTACGGCGTGCGCTATGAGGCGTTCACTCCGCCCACGGAAATCCATGGACGCATCACGAATCTCGCCGTGAGTCCGGACTTCACCCAGGTGCATTGCGTCACGCCGGTGGCGACGGATGGTTGCGCCGCTGGCCCAACCTCATCGTTGTTTCATGGACATTACAATAACTGGGCGCCTCGCATCGGCATCGCCTGGCAGCCGCCCGGAAAATGGTTTTCTGGGCAGCACCAGATGACGTTTCGAGCCGGCTTCAGCATGTTTTACGTCGAGTCCTACTTGAATACTCTGGCCGGTGAGATGGCCAACCAGCCGCCTTTTGCGACAGTGAGCACGCTGACGCAGCAGACGGCCACCACCGCGCCCCTGAGCTTCCAGACAAATTTGTCCACGTCGGTACCGGGTACAGTGACCAATACGGTGGCCATCAATCCGAACTACCAGATTCCCTACGCGATGATTTGGAACGCCGGGATCGAATACAATTTGGCGCGCAGCACATTCCTCGAAGTGATGTACACCGGCACGCGCGGCGTCCACCTCGACGAGCTTCTGGGATTCAGTTCGGTAACGAATGGAATAACAAACGCGGCGGGGTTCACATACGATACGAGCGGCGCATTCTCCAATCTCAACGCCTTGCAAGTGCGTTTGCAAAGGCGCATGACCCGCGGCCTCATGTTCATGGCGCGCTACACCTATTCAAAATCTCTCGACGACGCCAGCACGATCGGCGGTGGCGGCCAAACAGTCATTCAAGACAACGCCGACCCGCGCGGAGATTACGGGCTCTCGTCGTTCAACATGACGCACCAGTTCCTAGGAATGTTCAGCTACGACTTGCCGTTCGGCGACCGCCACCGCTTCGCCGGCAAAGGTTGGCAGAAGGATGTCTTTGGCGAGTGGCGCGTGAATGGATCCATCACGGCAAATTCCGGCACGCCCTACACCGTGCGGGTCTTCTCGAAGAACCAGGCCTGCCAGAATGTGCCCGGCACGAACTCCGAGCGCGCGGACCAGGTCGCGAGCGCTACACTTGCCGACCCGACCGTGCAAGAGTGGTTCAATACCTCCGCCTTCGGCATTCCGACGGCGTGCTTCGGCGATTCGGCGCGCAATTCAATCATTGGCCCGGGCACATTCACGATCAACTCGGGACTGGCCAAATCGGTTTGGTTCGGCCGAGACGGCCTGCGGAGGCTGGACTTCGTGTGGAACGCGTCGAACCTGCTGAATCATCCAAACTTTAACGGATTGTCGACGGTGCTGGGCTCGAGAACCTTCGGCGAGATTACGAGCGTCGCGGGGATGCGAACGATGACGTTCACGACGAGGTTCAATTTCTGATGAGAGCGCAAAAATCAATCCGCAGCCGTATTCTGGCCGCGCTGGCTGGCGCGTCTCTCCTCGCTGCGCCGCTCGGCGCGCAGAGTTCGCAGCCGCAAACGCCGCAGCCGCAAGCTGTCCCCGTCAATCCGCGCCAGGGTCCCGTGCCGCCGCCCACGAATAAACCGGTGGTGGGAGGAAAGGCGACGATTCGCTCAACCGTCAGCCTCGTGGAAATCGATGTGCAAATCACCAACCGCGACGGCAAGCCGGTGAAAGGGCTGACGCAACAGCAGTTCAGCGTCACCGAAGACGGCAAGCCGCAAAAAATATCGACATTCGAGTACAACGACATCGAGCGAGTCGAGACCGCCGGAAAAGGGGAGGAAGCGCCGATCACGGTCCCGCTAGGAACCATCACTTCCCCCGAGGAAATCAAGTCGGTGGTGCGCGATCACAGGATGATCGTAATGTTCTTCGACCTCACGTCGCTGCAAGCGGAAGATTTGCTGCGCTCGACGCGCGCCGCGCAGAAGTATCTCCAGGAGCAGATGACTCCCGCGGATCTCGTGGCCGTCGTCGCCTTTGGCAACACGCTGAAGATCGTCGCGAATTTCACCAACGACCGCGAGCTGCTCAAGCAATCCGTGGACGCCCTGGTGCCTGGACATGAAGCGGCGCTCTCGCAACTGGCCGATTCGGCGACGGCTGCGAACGGCGAAACCCTGGTTTCCGAAGATACCGGCGCGGCGTTCACCGCCGACGACACGGAATTCAACATTTTCAATACGGACCGGAAGCTCGCCGCCGTCGAGGCCCTGTGTGAAGTCCTCGAAGGAATTCCGGGAAAGAAATCGATCATTCAATTCACGAGCGGCATCACGCAAACCGGCGAGGAAAATCGCTCGGAGCTCATCGCCGCGACCAACTCCGCAAACCGCTCGAACGTTTCCATCTACAGCGTGGATTCGCGCGGGCTGCTGACGGCGACACCGGGTGGCGACGCCAGCGTGGGCGCATCCGGCGGCAACGCGATGTTTACCGGCGCGACGGTCATTTCGCAAAGCCAGTCGCGCCAGGATTCGCGCGAAACTTTGTCGACGCTTGCGGGAGACACGGGAGGACGGTCCTTTTTCGACGTCGGAGACTTCGGCAAGGTTTTTCAGAGCGTGCAGAACGATACGTCGGGCTACTACCTGGTGGGATATTACAGCACGAACGCGGCGAATGACGGCGCGTGGCGGCGCGTGCACGTGAAAATCGATCCGCTTCCGGCAGGTGTGCACGTTCGCGCGCGCGAAGGGTACTATGCGCCGAAGAATTTCGGCGTCTTCACGACGGAAGACCGCGAGAGGCAACTCGAGGAAGCGTTCCAATCGGAAATTCCGGAAGTCGAGTTGCCCGTGGCCGTGGAAACTTCGGAGTTCCGGCTGAACGCGAACCAGGTGTTCGTGCCGATCGATGCGAAACTCGCGCCCAGTGCGCTGCAATGGGCGCAAAAACGCGGCAGCCGCGAAACCGCTTTCGATTTCGCGGCCGAAGTGCGCGACGCAAAATCCAACCGAGTGGTGGGCGCGCTGCGCGACACGATCACGGTGAAAATCGACGCGGAACATTTCCAGGACATCCAGCAGCACGCGCTGGTCTACCAGGGCGGGATCATCCTTGCGCCCGGCGAGTACAAGCTGAAATTCCTGGCGCGCGAAAACGAGTCCGGCCGGATCGGCACTTTCGAGCAGAACATTTCCCTTGCGCCGCCGCAGCTCGATCGCCTGCAGGTAAGTTCCTTGCTGCTTTCCAGCCAGGTGCAGGCCGTGCAGAACGCGGCGAAGATCAAAACGCAGGCGCTCGCGAAGGACGCCAAACTGAAATCGTCTCCGCTCGACGTGGGCGGCGAGCGAATCATTCCCAGCGTGACGCGCGTTTTCACCGGCGATCAGACGCTGTACGTTTTCTTCCAGGCCTACGCGCCGCAGAAGGCCGACGCAAATTCTCTCCGCGCGGGCCTGGTGTTTTTCCGCAACGGGCAGCGCCTTTCCGATACGCCGATGGTCGCGCCCACGGAATACGACGAGAATAGCCGCACCGCGTCCTTCCGCCTCAGCCTCCCGCTCTCGGCACTGAGCGCTGGCCGCTACACCGTGCAGGCCATCGTCGTGGACGCGGGAACGGCGTACGCCGCATTCGCGCGCAATTACTTCGCGCTTCGGCCAACGCCCAAGCCCGCCGCTTCGGCAACGATTCCTCCTCCGCCCAACAATTGACCGCGGTTTCGCGCGGCGGTATCCTGAGTATTGTTTTCCCGTGGAATGCTTCCGGCGGCACAAGAAGCACGCGGTACGTACAGCCCCGCCATGCAACAGTGCGTCAAAGTGTTGCATCCCTAGATTCACACTGCCGCTAGGCCGTTATCGCGGACGTTCCAGACCGGACAGATCACGGCTCCTATTTGCGGCGACCGAGCGGAGACCAAGGGTAAAGAAGAATCCTATGCGGCCCATCCCCTCAGCGTTCGTCTTAATTTTCTTGTCCGCGGGATTGCTCTTCGGACAGGCGGAAAATCCGGGAGCTTCGGAAACAGCCGCGGTATCAGCTGGTACAATTGCGCTGGAGGTGCCCGCAGGCACTCCGCTCCCGGTGGTTCTCGACAAAGAACTGCGCATCCGAAAAGCCGGGCAGCCGATTCACGGGAAGATCGCCGAATCTGTATACGCCTTTGATAAGCTGGTTGTCCCCGCCGGCAGCGAAGTCACCGGCAGCGTGACTCGAATCGCCGGCGTATCGGCGCTGAAACGTACGTACGCCGCCCTCGACGCGAATTTCTCGCCTTCCCGCGACGTTGAGATTACCTTCGATCAACTAGCGCTGCCCGACGGGCGCCGCGTCCCGCTCCACACGCAAGTTTCTCCAGCGTCTCAAGGAGTTTTGCAGTTCGCCACAGCGGCGGAATCGAAAGACCAAAACAAAGGCGGGAAACAGAACGCCGCCGTAAAGCTTGCCTCTGAAAAGGTAAGTGAGAAAAAACAGGAAATCGGTCAAGAATGGGAAACGGCGAAGCAGCAGGTAACCGCTCCGGGAAAGATGCACCGGCTGAAAAGACTGGCGATCGCCGAATTGCCCTACCATCCGCAATATTTTGACGCGGGAACTCGCTTCAATGCGGAACTTCTCGATCCCCTGAATTTTGGATCGGAAGAGTTGACGCCGGAAAAGGTGCAAATGGTCGGCACTGCTCCCGCGGCGGGAAGCATCATCCACGCGCTATTGAGAACGCCGCTGAGTTCCGCCAGCGTTCAAAAAGGCGAGGCGGTCGAGGCGGTTATGACGGAGCCGCTGTTCACGGATACGCAGCTCATTCTTCCGGAAGGAACCCTTCTGAAGGGCTCGGTCTTGCAAGTGCAGCCCGCCAGAAGATTGCACCGGAACGGACAACTTCGAATCGTCTTCCATCAGATCGTCCCTCCGAAGTCGTCCGAGCAACAGGTCGAAGCCAGCCTCGAGGGGGTGGAAGTGAAAAACGACGAAAACCTGAGCCTGGATTCCGAAGGCGGCGCACAAGCGACAACTCCGAAAACAAGATACCTGACCACCGGAATCTCCTTGGTGCTCGCGGCTGTTTCTTTTTTGCCGGATAGCGATGCCGGGAGCTCGGGGCAATCCGTTCTTGAAGTGGGCGGACGCGCGGCGAATGGGGCATCCGGTTTCCGTGTGATCGGATTCGTGACGGGGGCTCTTGTGCGTTCCCGGGCACTCGCTTCCACTTTCGGTGTCTATGGGGCCAGCATGTCGGTCTACGACCATTTTCTTTCCCGCGGACACGACGTCGTCTATCCGAAGGATACATCCATGGCGATTGGATTTGGATCGCGCGTCACGGGCGCGCCGAAGGCTTCACCTCAAACCTGACTGCGATCATCCAGTGATGTCACCCGGGAACGCCATTCTCCTGAATGGCGTGGCGTTATTCGCCAATCGGGAGATTGGCGTTCCCGGGGTTCAACGCAAAGGCTCTGCTGGATTACTCGTTTCACTTTGGCACATTTCGCTAATTCTGGCGCCTTGCTCTTTCTTCTAAACCTGACACGCCTGGCGAACGATATTCCAAATGTGTTCCGTACCCTCGCGGATGTAAGGGCGCTTTGTGTCTCCGCGCGCAAACAAATTTGGGAGTGATGGATGGATCCCATTCTGACAAGTTTTTCACAGCAGATGAACACCGTCTTCTTGCTGACCGTCATCCTTGTGGCCGTCGCAACTGGAATCGTTTTGCTGCTCCTTTTCCTGCTGGCGCGCCGCGCGTGGCAACATTTTCGCGTGCGGCGATTTGACGCGCTCTCGATCAAGATCCACGGGCAATGGCGCGAAATTGTGAGAGGAGAAATTCCGGCGCAAGAGTGGCGAAACGATTCGTTGCAATGCGAAATCGTGCAGTCGATCGTGATTCAGGAAATTAGCGCGGCGACCGATAAGGACCGGGCCGGGCTGCAGGACTTCTTGCGCAAGAGCGGCTTCGTCGATCGCTGCATCGAACGCGTGTACGGGGGACATGGATGGAGCCGGCGGCGCGCGATGCTGGCGCTTGGGGCGATGCGCGTGCCGGAGGCGATCATCCCGCTTTCGGAAGCGATGGATGACTGGCAACTCGACACTCGCATGACCGCCGTGCGGGCCCTCGGCCGGACGGGCCTCGCGCAAGCAGCCGAACCCATCCTCGAAACCTACATGGTCGGCGGCCTCAAAGTGCCCACCGATCCGGTTGCGAACGCTCTGGTGCGTTGCTACATGGATCAACCGGAGGCAGTGCTGCCGTATCTGCGGCGCTCTTTGGGAGAATCGCGCGAGCTTCTCGCGCGGGTGGCCAGCGAATTGGCCACGCCGGGGATGGCGGATGAAATGATCCTTCTGGCGGAGGATCCCCGGCCGGAAGTGCGTGCTTGCGCCGCCAAGGCCCTGTCCGTCGCGCCGCTGCCCGTGGCGATTTCCGCGCTCGCGAACCTCGTGCGCGACGATACCTGGTTCGTCCGGCTGCGCGCCGTCTCCGCGCTCAATCGAATTCCTCATCCCCGGACAATCCCGATCCTCCTCGAAGCAGTGCGCGATTCGAACCGCATGGTTCGAATGAGGGCCGCAGCGGCGCTGGCCAAATTCGAACACGAAACCGTGGAAATTCTGCAAAGCATCGTCAATTCGCGCGACCGCTACGCTCTCCATGCCATGATCTCCGCCCTGGAACTCGGCGGCGGCTTCGAAAGAGTGATGGCGCAACTTGCCGATCCGATGCTTCGCGACGAAGCGGCTTCTCTTCTTCTTCAAGCTCTCCGCGAAGGCGCCGCAGGCCTGTGGACCACGCGCCCTGCCGATCCTGTGGTCGAATCCGTATTTCCGTAGGCTTTTTAGTAGCACAGGCTTCAGCCTGTGGGTTTTGGTCCATGCAAGGACGAACCCCCACAGGCTGAGGCCTGCGCCACTAAACCCACCGCCGTGACTGGATCACTCCGTCTTGCGTTCTGATTGGATATCGATCCCGAGTTGCTGGCACTTTTTATAGAGGTGGCTGCGCTCCAGGCCCAGGGCGCGCGCGGTGTTGGTCATGTGGTGATGGTGGCGGCGCAGCTCGGCGAGGAGCACTTCCCGCTCGAACGATTCCAGGCGCTGCGTCAGTGGTCCGCTTCCCGCGGAGGACGCCGTTTCGCCGTTGCGCGCAGCGGGCAGAGCGAGATTCACTTCCTCGGCGGTGATTGTTTCGGCGCCGGAAAGAAGCAAGACTCGCTCGACCACATTGCGCAATTCGCGCACATTGCCGGGCCAGCCGTAGCGCTGCAAAATCTCGATCGACTCCGGCGAAAAATGCTTTGGCCGCCAGCTATTTTGCGACGCGACTTGCGCGGCAAAATATTCGGCGAGCGCGGGAATTTCTATGGCGCGTTCGCGCAGCGGAGGGAGAGCGATCGGAAAAACGTAGATGCGGTGATACAGGTCGGCGCGGAACGAACCTTGGCGAACCATTTCTTCGAGGTTACGATGCGTGGCGACAACCACGCGCGCATCCACGGCGATTGGCTTGTCTCCGCCGACGCGTTCAATTTCTCCTTCTTCGAGCACGCGAAGCAGCTTGGATTGCATCGCGAGAGGCATGTCTCCAATTTCGTCCAGAAAAAGCGTGCCACCCGCGGCCTGCTCGAATTTTCCGACATGACGTGTGGCCGCGCCGGTGAACGAACCTTTTTCGTGGCCGAAGAGTTCCGACTCGATCAGTTCGGCGGGCACGGCGGCGCAATTGAGCGTCACGAAAGGCCCGGCATGCCGCGCGCTTTTCTGGTGGATCGTTCGCGCGATCAGTTCCTTGCCCGTGCCCGTTTCCCCCTGGATCGCAACGCGGGATTCGCTGGCCGCGACGCGCTCCACTTGCGCCATGAGCCTCGCCATGGCGGGGCCGGACCAGATCATTTCATGCTTGCCGAGGCGACCGCGCAAATCGCGGTTTTCGTCTTCGAGACGGCGCAGCCGCAGGACGTTCTCGATGGTGACGAGAAGTTTTTCCGTCGAGATCGGCTTTTCCAGAAAATCCACGGCGCCGAGCCGCGTGGCCCGAACCGCCGTTTCCACGCTCGCTTGCCCCGAAATCATCACCACCGGCGTCGTCACCCCGGCCACCTTCAAATCCTCGAGCAACGAAATTCCATCCTTGCCGGGCATCACCACGTCCGAAAAAATCAAATCGAAACGCTCCGCGCGAATGACTTCGAGAGCGCGGGCGGCGCTGTCGCATACCGTGGCTTCGTATCCCGCGAGCCGAAACGCGCGGGAAAGCGATGCGAGTGTGTTCGGGTCGTCGTCAATGAGCAGAAGGCGTGGCTTCGGAGAGTTCATGCGCGATTCACCGGATCAGGCCGCGGTGAAAACCGGGGGATCGGCCGGCCGGTCTTCCGTTGGATTCAATCTCTCCTGGGAGAACTTTTGTTCCATGGGCAGCTCGATGCGAAACGTCGCGCCCGCGCCCGGCGCGGATTCCACTTCAATTCTTCCGTTGTGATCGCTGACCACGGATTGCACGATCGCAAGGCCGAGGCCGGTGCCGTGCCGTTTGTTCGTGTAATACGGCGTGAAGAGGCGCGCACATTCCTCGGGCGTCAAGCCTTCTCCGGTGTCGGTGACTTCGAGCCGCACAGCGCCAGGGCGGTGCGCCGTGCGCACGGTCAGCGTGCCTCCCGCCGGCATTGCGTCCAGGGAATTGAGGATTAGATTTTCGAGCGCCCGGCGCAGCAGGATCGGGTCCGCCTGCGGGCGCGGAAGATTTTCGTCAAGGTACAGTTCCGGCGTGATGGGCGGACGCCCGACGGGCGCAAGCTGCGGCTCGAATAATTTGACGGCGCTGCGAACTAATTCGTTCACGTCCACGGGCTCGAATTCCGGCGGCGGCATCTTGGCAAAATCGCTGAAGCGGCTGACGATGGTTTTCAGGTTCTCGAGCTCCGCGCGCAGGGTCGCCGTGGACTCGAAAAATATCTCGTCGAATTGCTCGGAAGTCTGCTCGCGGGCGCGTTGCAGATTCTCGACAGTGAGTTGCAATGGAAACAGGGGATTCTTCAACTCGTGCGCGAGCCTTCGCGCCAGTTCGCGCCAGGCCGCCACGCGCTCAGTCTGCACCAGGCGCTCGCGCTGCTCGGCAAGCTGCCGCGTCATTTCATTGAAGGCGTCCGCGAGCTGGCCGATTTCGTCGCGCGAATGTATTTCCACGCGCGCTTCCCAATGCCCCTCGGCGACTTCGCGCGCGCCCGCGGCGAGTTCTTCAATGGGGCGCGTCACGCGCGCCGAAATCCACCAGCCAAGAATGAGGCCCAGCAGAATCACCGCGCCGCCGACGAGCAACGCCAGAGCGCGGATGAAATTCAGCATCTGGATAAGACTCTGCCGTGAGCTGCCGACCAGGAGAACGCCAAGTAAATCGGCATCCCGGCCGACGAGCGGAATGGCATTGAAGGTTTCTGAATTGGCATTGGGCGCCGCGCCGGAAGCGATCGTCCTTTGCAGCTCGCGCCGGTTTCGCTGCACTTCAGTGATCATCGGGGAGAAAAGTTCGGACTGGCTCACCTGGCCGCGCGGATCGGTCAGCTCGGACGGAATAAAGCCCTGCTCCAGGTTTCTGTACAGCAGCGTGCGCATACCTTCCGGAAGGACCAGCGAAGCGAGTAATTGTTGATCGAGGCGCTGCCCGCCGATCAGAAAGAGGCGTTTGTCCCCGACTCGAACCGTGCGAACCGCAAGCAAGCCCAAATCCACCGCGTCAGGCGTATCCACGCGGCGAAGAAAAGCGCCCTTCGAGTTCCAGTCCGGTTCCGCGCCCACCCAGTCGTTTTTGTAGCCGAAGCGCGCGGGCCACTCCGCGGAGGAAATCAGCGCACCGTCATCGGCCACGATGTCGACGAAATCGAGTTGCTGCGTTTGGGCGATGCCGCGCGCGTCGTTGTAATACTGGGACGCATCGGACTGCGGGCGGTTCAGGTCCATCGCCATCCGGAGCGTGGCCTCGGCATCGGCAATGCTCTGCACGCGATGCGCGATTTCGTCTCCGCGCTGGGCGTATTCGCGGCGGAACTGCGCCACGAGGGCGTCGGTCCGCTGGCGGTCAAATTCCTCGAATGCGCGGCGCGTGTAGACCGACACGCCCCACGCCACCATCGTCACGGCTGCGACAATGGTCACTACAAAAAAGGCCAGCAGCTTCGTTCGGAAGCTCATGGGGAGTTGCCTCCCGCGGCGGACGGCGGCCCAAGCCAGACGTCCTCCAGCTTCCATCCGCCCCAGCGCGGCGCCATCCAATCGCGCACCTGCGGGCTGAGCCCATAACTTTCGGAAACGTGGACGAGCGGGACGACGCGGAACGCGTCAATCGGCGCGCGCTCGGCGGCGTAAATCTGCTCTGGTGTTTGCAGATCCATTGCGGTTTCACCCAGCGAGTTCAAAAGCTCGGACAAAGCCGCCGCAGGATCGGGCGCGGCGATGCGATGGCGCACCAGCCGCAAAGCCGCCGCTGGAGGCTTCGTTTTTCCGTCCGCCATTGGTCCCGACACTTGCACCTTGATCCCTACCTCGCGCAGATTGACAGCTACGCGGTCCGCCACCGCATGAGCTTCAGCATCGCCCGAATCGTAAATCAGCACAAGGGGCATGGAACGGGAAAGTTCGCGCCCGGAAGCTGCCAGCAAATCCTTCGCCCGAGGCAGGTCGGAAGTGGCGGGGAACAGGTGCGCGTAACCCGAAATCCAGTTGGGCAGCAAACCGCCGGCCGAGACTCCCTGCTTTTGCAGGATCACGTCCGCGATGGAAGCGCGATCGATGGAAAGCGATATCGCTTGCCTTAGATGGGCATCTTGTACGGCGGGACGAGACGCGTCAAAGACAAGCGCGAATAATTCCACGGGATCGCTGGACGCAGTACGCACACCCCGCTGCGCGGCGCGACGCGCTTGAGAGGCGGGCAACTCCACAACATCGGCCTGGCCAAAGGAAATTGCATTGGCCTGCTGTTGAAAGTCGGCGCCCATCAGAAGTTCAATCTTGTCCACAAAGGGCCGCCCCGCCCAGCACGAATCATTTGCGATGAGAATTGCTCGCGCAGAGCTCCCCGCCGTTGGCCACTCCGCCATGCGAAACGGTCCGGTGCCCGTTAGGGAATTATCCTCTGCCACATGGAAAATGAAGTAGCGGCCCACGGCTAATTCTGCCGGAAAATCCGGCAACGAGTGTTCCGCTTGAATGACAACTGAATCGGAAGTTGCGCTCACATCTAAGGAAGGGCCCAGCAACTGCTGAAGCGCCATCGCAGCGGCGGTCGGCGTCAGCGGCGACCCATCGCTGAATTTCACGCCGTCACGCAAATGAAATTGCCAGCGCTTGGCCTGCGCATCATGTTGCCAGGAAATTGCGAGCGCGGGCTGAATCGTTCCGTGCTCATCCAGCCTGACGAGGCGATCGAAGACAAGCGAATCCACACGTTCGGCCGCATTAGCTTGCGCGGGAGCCGACGGCCATTGGCGCGGGTCGATCGCAGCAATCTGTTCGTGCATTTGAACGCGCAAGGTTCCGCCACGTTGCGGCCGCGTCGATGCCGCCGCATTCGGGGCAGTTGCAGCCGCACCCAGTGCGAGGAGCGCCGCAAACGCCAAGCACAGACTATTGCCCGCAGGAAAAGGACAAACGATACGCTTCATAATTTCCAGTTGTGAGATTCCGCACGACAGCCCTGGGCGCGTCGGATATTGCGTGCAATGCCGTGATCGGCCCCGGGAAATCCAGTTCGGTGCTGACCGCGACGGCGCCACTCGACGCCGTCTGGAACACTTGCACAGAATCTGTTTGCGTATAGTCGCGCGCGCCTGTCGCAAGAAACTGACTCGCGCCGCCGCAAACGGGCCTCATTTCGATCACGGTCCCTTTGCCCGTCGGCGGAGGTCCCGGTGGCGAGAGGTCGAACATCACTGGGAATCGGCCAGGGAGAGGTCCTACGGACGATCCCTCCGCTAGTGGACACCCGTTCAAATCGGGCGTTTCCAAATTCACGGTGCAGACCCGCGGCGAGAGAAAGAATGCAATCGTATTCCCAACTGGGTCAAAGTTGAGATTCCCCCAGGGATCGCGGCTCGCGCTCTGCATGGATTTGATTTCTAAAGTGCTCGTCGAGCCGGTTTGCATATCTTGAATCCATAAGCCATCCGGCAGGAGCAATACCAGCCAGGATTTCCCGGCGCCATTTGAAACTTCTCCTGCATCCAGAATCCGCTCCGGCCCCTCCCAGAATTTCTCACTGCGGATCGTCACGGGCATCGCCTTTGAGAAAGCGCGATTTTCCGAGGAACGGTCCGCGGCAATTAAAACCACCTGCGAGGTGTCGCCCTTGTGAATTTCGCCTGTCCAAACAAGGTTCGTAAAATTCTCCGACAGCGTGACCGCCACGGTGATTTCCGCGCCACTACTTGTTAAGCGAACTCCGCGTTCCTGCAGTTCCGCTTTGAGCGACTGTTCGATTCGGGCGACTTCACCAGGTTGCAAGGATGAGATATTACGAATTTCGCAGGACACATTTTCCTGTGCCGGCAATGCCGCGGCAATTTCCCGCGCAAGTTCTTTCGCGGAATCCTCCAAAGTCGCTGGATGAGCCAGGCCGGGGAGTCCCAACGAGACAAAAAGAAATAAGATCGCCCGGGAGGAGAGTGTGGATCGATCGGCGGCCATAATCGGTGTGCTGCGCCCGGCCTCGCGGAACACGAAGTAGAATTCCGCGCGACGGCCAAGTCTGCAAGAAATCATAGCACAGGCTATCGGGAGCGCCGTCGATCGCTGCCGGAGCTTTGCGTAAGTGGCACAGCCACTCTTGGCTGTGCGGTTTTCTCCACTCTCGCGCATCCAATAAATTATGGACGATTACAAACCCCGCACAGCCAAGAGTGGCTGTGCTACGAAAGTCGCCAAACGCGCGAGCGCGTCCGGCCTGTCAGTGGCGCAGGCTTCAGCCTGTGGGGGTTAGTCCTTGCAAGGCCCAAAACCCACAGGTTGAAGCCTGCGCCACTGACAGGCCGGACACGGTTCGCGCACTGGCCACCGGCCGGGTGGCGCTCGCGTTCGGAAAACCTTCGCAGGGGCGGCGGTCCCTGTCCCGGTTTCCGGCGAGCGGTCCGCAAGGGTTTTTGGCCGGTGGAACTCAATCTCAGATCGGGCTCCACGCTCGCCGCGGCGAGCGTTCAGCGTAAAAGTAGAGCCCCTTCCCACTCATTTCGTTTTCAAGATCTGCGCCTGCTTGCGGGCGGGCACAGGTCCATCCTGTTCGGTGTCATCCGGGTTGTTCGTCGATATTCCACCCGAGAACGCGGAGCGCAGAACGTCGGAAGCGAAGAAATTTCGTCCGTCGGTCGGCACCATGATGATTTGCAACTTATCCGAGAGCCGCTCGGCGATGATTTTCTGGATCAGCATGGGATTCTGCTTGAGCACGGCCGCTTCTCCCTGCAAACGCTCGGCGTCGGCTGCAGCCGTCAGGCGAATCGTTTCGGCGTTCGCCGCCGCGTTCAAGCGGACTGAATCGGCATTGGCCTCCGCATTCAAGTGGGCCGTTTCGGCGTCGGAGACGGCAAGCAAATGCCTTCGCTCGACTTCCGCTTTGCTGTCGATCACTTTGGACTGCGCGGCAGCGTCGGCATTCTCCACGGTAGCTTCCTTGCGCGCCTGCGCCTCGAGCTTGGATTGTTCGATTTGCTTCTGCTTGAGCGGCAAAGTGTATTGCATCGCGTCGGACTCGGCCTTGGCCGCGATCACGCGGGATTCGGCGTCGGCCTGGGAGCGTTTCACCTGCTGCGCCTTGGCCGCTTCCGCCTGGAGTTCGGCGATTTTCACCTGCTTCTCGTAGATTGCCGTTTCAAATTCCATGCGTTCGCTTTCCTGCTCCTTCAGCAGGATATCTTCGAGCCCTTTTGCGTACTCCGCCGGCAAGTGGACATCGCGCAAGAGCACTTCTTTCACCACGATCCCGTCCGAGCCCAGCCGGTCGGTGATGGTCTTCGTGGATTTCGCGCGGAATTCGTCGCGCTTCACCGCGAAGACTTCGCGCACCACGTAATTGGGAGCAAGGTCGCGAAACGCCGTAGAGACCACCGGCGCGACAATTTCCGAATCCACCGGCTGCGCGAGGTTGGCGTGGAGGTACGCGAGCTTCTGCGGATCGAGCCGGTAGCGCACGGATACCGCGAGCCCAATCGTCAATCCTTCGCGCGTTTGCACGGTCAGGATTTCATTCTTGGCGGCGGCATCGAGCGCGGCATTGGTCGTGAACAAATGATCGCGCAAGTCATACACGGCTATGCGCTGCACGAACGGCATGACCAGGTGCAGGCCGGGATACAGCGTGCCCTGTTCCACGCCCGAAATCTGGCTGATCCGCACGCCGCCGGACCCCTCCGGCACCACGGCAACACTCAGCGCCAGGAGCAGTGGCGCCCACGCCCAACCGAATATCTTGGCGGCGAGGGCCCACCGGATGGGACGGCGCGTCCCCGCCTTTTCGGCCGCCCCCGGGCTCCCCGAGCCCATCAGCTTTTGGAACTGCATCGCCAAATAAACGTCGTACGCAACCACACCAGTCGCAGTGCCGAACATTGCGATCCCCGCGGCCATCAGCAACCACTTCAGTGCGACCATGACTTCCTCCTTCCCCTTCCCCGAGTCTTTGATCCTGCTCCTCGGGGGAATCCCCCGTTCGAACACATTGCGGCGCGACGAGCCTTACGCGGCATCGCGCTGCCGATTCCCTATTTGCCCGTTCGCGACGAGCTGGATGGGCTGGACGATCTTTGCAGTGACCGGCATCAGCCGGAACAGGCCGTTCAGTCCCAGCCAGGTCATGCATAGCGCCAGCAAGAACGAGAGCAGCGCTCCCTCGATTACCATTGCCCCACTCATGAAGGTTTCCATCGCAGGTCCTCGCTTTCCTCGCAGAAAGGAATGGCAAGAGACTCGCCAATTCGCCAAGCATTGATAATAAAGGACTTGCACTTGCGATGTATTTTACAAAGCGTGGCCCTTGATACACGCTGTGTAAGGCTCCACGCGTGGGATTGGCGTGGAGCAGGCGTCCCGCCGGCGGTTTTTCGAGGTGCGAGCGACCGCAAAAACCGCCGGCAAGATGCCGGCGCCACACAAGCCATGGCAGCAGCGACCGAACGATTCGCAAACGCAGCGCTTGGGCTATACTGAGACTCAGGAAGCAGGGCCGCGATGCGCAAAGAAGGAATCCAAATCGGACGAATCTACGGGATACCGATCTTCCTGCACACGAGTTGGTTTATCATTTTTGGGCTCATCGCCTTCTCATTTTATTCCGAGTTTGACGCCCTTCAGCTCAACATTCCCACCTCCCGGCTGTGGGGCCTGGGGCTGATGACCAGCTTGCTGTTCTTCGCTTCCCTGGTGTTTCATGAAATGGCGCACAGCGTGATCGCCAAGCATTACAAGATTCCGGTGGTTTCGATCACGCTGTTCGTGTTCGGCGGCGTATCCCGCATCGGCCGCGAACCAACGCGCGCGCTGGAAGAGTTCAACATCGCGGTGGCCGGACCGCTTTCGAGTTTTTTCCTTGCGGGCGGCTTCTGGCTGGTGGGCCATGCAGCAGGCAGCAACGCCATATTGAGCACCCTCGCCGGATCGCTCGCGTTGATTAATTTCTGGCTGGCGCTTTTCAATCTGGTCCCGGGGTTTCCCTTGGACGGCGGGCATATTTTTCGCGCCATCGTGTGGGGCTTCAGCAAGGATTACGCGCGGTCCACGCGGGTCGCCGCGCGCTCGGGCCAGGTGATTGGTCTTGGGATGATCGCGCTGGGCGCAGGGGCGGCGCTGAGAAACTATCAGCCGCTCGGCGGGCCGGTCGGAGGATTGTGGCTGGCGTTCATCGGGTGGTTTATTTTGTCGGCGGCGAAGCAGAGCCAGGCGCAAGTCGAAGCGCGCGGCGCGCTCGAAGGGTTGCGCGTGGCCGACATCATGACGCCAGAATTGCACACCGTCGGGCGCGAGATTTCGCTCGAGGACTATGCCCGCGAAATGGTGCGCACGGGGCGCCGTGCGCATCTGGTGGTTGCGGGCGATCAACTCGTCGGGCTGGTCACGGCCGAGGCGCTGAACACAGTCCCGCAGCAGGATTGGGAAGTCACTTCGGTGCAGGCCGTCATGCTTCCCAAGAACAAGCTCCACTGGGCTGCCCCCGAGGAGCCGGCGCTTTCCCTGCTCGACCGCATGCGCACGATCGGGATGCAACAGATGCCTGTGATTGCCGGTGGAAGTGTCGTCGGCATCGTCACGCGCGACTCCATCCTGCGCGTCCTCCAGTCACGCCACGAGGTTGGCTGAGTGGCACAGGCCTTCAGCCTGTGGGTTTTATTGCTCGCAAGGACGAACCACCACAGGAAAAGCCTGTGCTGCTCACCGTAGCAGCGAACCTACCTTGCGCATCTGTTTTGAAAAATCGGAGGGATTGTAGTTCGAAGGATTTTCGAGCTGCTGGAACATGCCGTTGATGGCGGCGCGAACTTCGGCGGCGTTTGCGAGTTTCTGCGTGCGGGCGTACGCGATGAACAGCGAATCGAGCGCCATGGCGGCCTGTTCGGCGGCGCGCTCTCCTTGGTTCGAAATCTCGTCCGCGTCATCTGAAATCCGTTGCAGGAGTCGCATCGTCATTGCTGCGTCGTAGGGCTGCGTTTCGATCCGTGCGGCAAGCTGATTCGAAAGCGCCGTGGCGCTGGCCGATGCAGCGGCGACAGCGTCGCGGTC
>DATNIO010000155.1:0-3334 GCA_035604385.1 Verrucomicrobiia bacterium
CGAGACCGGCGTGAACGACATGCTGGACCGCGACGGTTCTCGCACGCCCATCCAATTCCACATCTCGAATGATCACAATGTCCATCCCGTGGACGCGCAGATCGTTCAGGCGGCCACAAAGTGGAAGAGAATGGCGCTGAAGGAATTCGGCATGCACGCCGGCCACGGCCTGTGCACCGATATGCGCGCCGTGCGCAAGGATTACTTCCTCGACCACGATCACAGCGCCTACGTCGATCAATGGGATTGGGAGCGCGTGATCATGCCGGCGGAACGCAACCTGGAATTCCTCAAGGAAATCGTCAACAAAATCTGGAAAGTGATCGTGGAAGCCGAACTCTACGCCGAGGAACTTTTCCCCGAATTGAGAGCCAAGAAGTACCCGAATCTTCCGGAGAAGCTGGCCTTCCTGCACGCCGAAGAGCTGCTGCATATGTATCCCACGCTGCCGCGCAAGCAGCGCGAAACCGCCATCCTGCAGGAGTGCCCCGCGCTATTTATCGTAGGCATCGGCTATCCGCTCGAGGACGGCTACCCGCACGAAATGCGCGCCGCCGACTACGACGACTGGGTCACCGAAACCAGGCCCATCCACGGAAAGCAGATGCACGGCCTGAACGGCGACATCCTGGTCTGGAACCACGTCACGTGCCGCCGTCACGAACTAAGCTCCATGGGAATTCGCGTGAACGCCGAAAGCCTCCGCAAGCAACTGGAAATGTCCCATCAATTGGATTTCCTGAAGTTCCCATATCACCAGGCCATCCTGAACAACGAAATTCCGCTGAGCATTGGCGGCGGCATAGGCCAATCCAGAACACTAATGCTTCTCCTAAGGAAGGCGCACCTAGGCGAAGTAACGGTAAGCGTCTGGCCAAAGATCCTGAAAGAGATGTGCGCCAAGAAAAATATCTTCGTCCTAGAATAAACGCGCGGCAGGGCGTCGCGTTCTCCTAGGTACCGCCGGCGCCCCTGCCGGCCTCTTACGACAACTATCGTCACGTACGACCGCAATCAATCGCGGACTCAGGCCTGCCCCACTAACGACAATTAGGCCCCTGTCAGCAGCGATCCCAATTTCTCGGCCTTACGCCCCCGCCGCCGACGCTTCCGAGCGAATGCCATCTTGCAATTCCAAACAGCAATACTCAATCGTCTAGCGTGGCCGGTGTGGTGCACTGTCGTCCTCTTGAGACCGAAGCGCTTTCACTCGCTCCTTCAGGAACATCTCGATCCGGTTCGTCGTCCACACTGCAATACCGGTTCCGAAGAAATCTTTATCTTCAGTCCAAACCCCGCATCCCAAAGCCAGCGCGGCAGCCAGCACCGGCCAGTCGTTCTCGTCTCGACCGCGCAACCGCTGCCGAGCCTGGTCCTCACAGACGCAGTAAAGCTCATGCGTTACAGGTTCGACGACGATCTGAAGATATTTGAGGGATGCCGGAACATCGGCGTGCGGCAGCCCTCGCTTTTTCAGCAGGGGAGGCAGATATTTCCGGGCATCATCGAAGGCAACGTCAGGCGCGAAAAACCGGGCACCTTGGCTTGCATAAGCGTCGATGATCTGCCGGACGCGGCGTCCCAGGACTGCTCGGATTAGGATGTTCGCGTCAAGGACAATCATCTCACCGGGCTGATCCCTTTCCCCGCCGGCGCAGCGCCTTAAACTCGGTCACCAACTCTTCTTCGTCCACGTCCGCGAGGGCCTTGGCTAGGCGGTCCGCTGCAGCTCGGAGCTCGGAAGTATCGGCTGCCTTGGCGCGTTTCCGGCGCGTCGGGACATAGACGCCCAAAGTCTCGCCGCGCCGCGTGACGGCCACGGGAATATCGGATTCCAGGAAACTGGCGATCCGTTCGCGGAACTCGCGTACGCCAACTTTGATGGTGGCCATGGGAATTGTCCTCACTTTAAGTGTACACGAATGTGTACGCATTAACAAGTTCGGAGCACAATGCAGGCTCAGCCGCATCTGGCGAGGCACGGTGTCGTGTGACTTCCACGAGGTAAATACAATCAAGAATTTGAGGCTCTCCGATCGGGTTGCGGGCGAATCTGAGCGGCCGCAAATCCGGCTTGTTACCACATCTCCACAGGCAGGAGTGCCTGTGCTACTGGGACAGTGCGTACAAAACCATACTTTTGGCCAGTAGCCGCAGGGTTGGCGGAAACGATAGCCTTGGCGCACCGAGGCACACTTATGCGCTTTCCAGGCTGTCCGTTTGCCTTGAGACCGTTTTCTGCTTGCCCCGAGCGGAATGTTCGGTTTTGTGCCGGGCATCGTGCGAGCTGCGCGCGCTGCTTTGCGACGGCAATGATGTGCATCGTGTTCGCGACCTTGTGTCTTGCCGGCTGCACCGGCAAGGCTGGTTCGAGCTCCTCGACGCCGGGCTCTCAGGTGCAGGTTTCGATCCAGCCTGGCTCCGCCTCGGTGGCCGTGGGCGAGCAACAGCAATTTTCAGCGACTGTTACAGGTACCACGAACACTTCCGTCAATTGGACTGCCAGCGGCGGGACGATCACGCCGGCGGGCATGTACACGGCCGGGAGCAACACCGGCAGCTTCCACGTCACGGCCACCAGCGCGGCGGATTCTTCGCAGTCGGCGCAAGTCGCAGTGACGGTCACGGCAGCGCCTCCGCCGCCGGGGTCGGTTACTTCGATCAGCAAAGACGGCATCACCTGGACGTTCAGCCAAGCCGTTCCGGTGGGACAGTTCGTCAACGGCGATTACTACGTGGTCGGTCCGGTGACGATCACGGCGATTGATCCCGCGCCGACAACTTCCTCGCCATACGAGAACGGCTCAGTGAGAAATTTGCCGACGGCAAACAGCAAAAGCGGCTTCGACTCGAGGCTCAACGACGGAACCGACGAATCCTGGTGGTTCGATCCATCGCTGCGCAGCTATCCGCCGATCACTCTGAATCCGGGAGACTCACTGGTATCGTCCATCAGTCTGGCGCAGATTCACTCGCTGCCGGAAGTGATGCGCGCGTCGGACATGAGCGCGAGCCCGGTGGCCAGCGTGTCCGTTCTCACGGTGCTTTCCGCGATGCCCACGGCCGATGCGTTCCGGCCGTCCTACTGCGATCGCGGCCAAACCATCTATCACGCAAACTCGCTGCAAAGAAATCTGCTGCCGTCTCTCGCGCCGCCAACTCCTTCGGACGCGAATGCCGGGACGCCTACGCGGGCAACATTTGAGGGCTACTATCGCCGCCCGTGGATCGATACCAATCCGTTCCTGTTCGACGCGCCCGCGGAGTACATGCCCAGTTACGGGCAGCACATCGCCTTCGCCGATTCCTACGCGTCGCTTCTCCTAATGCTGAA
>DATNIO010000156.1:0-5744 GCA_035604385.1 Verrucomicrobiia bacterium
GTCCGATCGCGTAAATCACCGCCTGCGATCGGCGTGACAGTTCCAAGATGTCTGCGTACTTCCGCCCGCTGGCATTGTCGCCGCCGTCGCTGACGATGATCAGCGCCTTCTTATCCCAGCGGCCCAGTTGCAGATGATTCAATCCTTCGGCCACGGCGTCGTAGAGCGCGGTCATTCCGCGCGCGGAGACCGCCGATACGGCCTGTGCCAGCTCCTGCGGATTGCTGGTGAAGGGCTTTCCGCCGGGCAGTTCCACCGACACGTTGTCGCTGAAGTCCACCACGAACATTTCATCGTCCGGATTGCTCGATTGCGCGAAGGCTGAAACCGCGGCAGCCACTCCCGAGAGCTTCGGACCCATGCTGCGACTGTGGTCCACCACCAAGCCCACCGTCACCGGAGTATCTTCCTGCCGGAAAAGTGCAATCGGCTGCCGCCGGCCGTCCTCGTAAACGCGAAAGCGTTCCTGTGCCAGTCCGGAAACGAAATCACCGTCCGCGCCGGTTACGCGAACTGGGAGCACCACCAGCGCCGTCTCCACGGAAATTGTGCCTTGGCCTGCGGAGGTAGACTGTGCGGATTGAGCCGTGCGCGCATAGGCCGCAGCCGCGCACAAAAGAAGCACAACGGCGACAACGCCACGGCTGCGAGAGAGTAGCTTACAACATGAAGTGACGAGATTCACAATAGGACCTCCCTGCGCCGCAGGCCAGAGCAGCAACTCTTGCCCGCGGCGCATTGGAGTTTCGTCGCGTGCATGATGATCAGCTAAAAAGCCGCTTCAGCATGAACGCGAAAGTTACCGACAGCATGCCAAGCAGCGCGATCAGCGGAACCTGGCTGGCCGTCTTCGGCAGAGCCGGAGCAGCCGTCAGAGTTTCCGGGGCCGGGGCAGGAATCGCCTCGGCGATCGGGACTTCCTTCTGCTCGGGAGTTTCCGCAACGATGGGCTCGCTCTTAAATTCCTCGATGGTCGCGGGCTCGGTTTCCACTGCGGGAATGGTTTCGTGCGTCACCTGGGCGAGCTCAACCGCGCGCGCCTTCGGGTAGACAAACTCCTGGCCAGAGCTCTCACTTGGATAGAACCAGGCCTTTAATGCGTCCGGAGAATTACCGGGGCGCTCTGTGAACTTCATCACGTTGTCGCCGGTTGTGGTCAAGCGCCGGTTTGGAATCGCCAGCACGGTTGCGATCAGCTTCGACCGGTCGGCGTTGTAAATGCGCACGACATGGCGGCTGCCGAAGCTCTCATATAGTTCGATGGTGTAAGTGCCCGAGGGAAGAATTTGACCGGGAATCTCCACGGGCTGTGTAAAGGTGACTACGGTTCGCTTGTTGAACCCAGTATCGGCTCGCGTCCCCGCAGCAAACGTAGCCATAAGTAATGAAACCGTGAGTATCGTTAGGATCGTCCTGACTATTTTCATTTTCCTGCCTCCTGATTGTGACGACGGATGCCAGCTCCCAAGTTGGGCCCGCTCTTACGTCTCTAGCGTCGGCTCCGTTCATACCTACCCCATGGTTACTCGCGTCCCCTTTTTGGGTATGTGACCGCGCGCACTACTGCATGTGGTCCGCGTCACCAGCTTGAATAATCAATTCGACCTGCGGCATTGCCGGCATCGCAGATAGATATGCGGCGGATTGTCGGTTCGAGCCGCCATCAGAAACCTCCCCGGATCGTGGAGGATTCGGAAGGCATCCTCGGATCAGACTTGGCCGGCGCTAAGATGCAAAACTGCAATTCCTTTCACTTGGTTGTTTTCGCTGCTCGTTGATGCGAAGAAGTCCTGGAGTCCTAATATTTTCGGCCCTCATTCTCTGCTGAAGATATCGGGCCCAACCAATCGTAAGTCTATGTTATTTATATCGTTGACAGAGGCTCGCCTCCCGGAGTATATCCATGGAAATCCTTATTTGAGGGAGTTCCGATGGCAGACCATGAACTGACGGACCCCGGCTGTTCCACTCCAAACACAGCGAATCAGATTTCGAGGCGGGACGTAATCAAGAGCGTAATTGCGACGGGCGTCGTGTCCTCCACCAGCTATCTGTTCCGCGTCTCCAAAGTGTGGGCGCAGGCATCGGCGCCAGGCGCGGTCGACCGGCTGATCACTTTGAACGTCAACGGCCAGCAGCGGCGCGTGGACGTCATGAAGCAAGAGACGCTGGTGATGACGCTCCGCTATAAGCTGGGCCTAACCGGCACGAAGATCGGCTGCGACCAGGCCGAATGCGGCGCTTGCACGGTGCTGATTGACGATGTTCCCTACTATTCCTGCTCGGTGTTCACGCATACCGTGCGGGACAAAAAAATCCAGACGATCGAAGGGCTCGCCAAGCCCGATGGCACGCTGCACCCGGTGCAACAAGGCGTCATCGACGAACAAGGTTTTCAGTGCGCATTCTGCATGTCCGGTTTCGTGATGTCGACCGTGGGATTCCTGAAAACGAATCCCAATCCCACGCGCACGCAACTCGCTCACGGTATTTCCGGCAACCTGTGCCGGTGCCAGGACTACGACAAGATTCTCACCGCCATGATGCGCGGCGCAGAGAATCTGAGGAAGGCGTAAACATGCCAAACGTAACGCCACCAAACAAATACAAATATATTGGGAAGAACTACACGACCGGCGACCTCTACGCGAAAGTAACAGGCAAGGCGAAATACGCCGAGGACTATCGCGCCGATGGAATGCTTTTCTGCAAGCTGGCGCTGAGCCCCATGCCTCATGCGCGCGTCCGGAGTATCGACGCGAGCGCGGCGCTGGCGATGCCCGGAGTGAAAGCGATTCTCACCGCGAACGACCTGCCCGCTCCGGCCGACAGCATCAACGATAACGGCAATGTGATCAAGGCCAACCCCAGGGGGTTTCTGGCGCTGACCAATGAGCCATTGTTTCAAGGCCAGCCGATTCTTGCCGTGGCCGCGATCGACGAACTTACTGCCGCGGAAGCGATTGAAAAAATCAAAATCGATCTTGAGCCCTTGCCGTTCGTCGTCGATCCGCTGGTGAGTCTGCGGCCCGGCGGCCCGAACGCACGGACCGACGGAAACGTGTGGGTTCGCGTGCCGCCTCCTCCGCCGAAGCCCGGGGAACGGCCCGCTGTGACGCCGCCCGAACTGCACACCCTCAAGTGGACCAAGGAAGACTTCGAGGATGCCAAGTCCGGCCGTTTGCCGCTCGGCAAGGAAACCGAAGAGTGGCATGTCGGCGACGTCGAGGCCGGATTGAAGAACGCGGCGCTGGTCCTGGACGAGACCTTCGTTACGCCCAATACGAGCCACCAGTGCCTGGAGACTCGCACCACGATGGCCTACTGGCAGAACGGCAAGGTCTACGTTCACACCGGCACGCAGAGCACGGCGCAGACCGTCCCTGCAATCGCGCGGTGGCTGGGCATCGACGTCAGCAACGTCGTATTTATCAGTGAGTATACAGGCGGAGGATTTGGCAGCAAGATTACCGGCGACATCACCCTCGTGATCCCCGCGCTCCTGTCGAAAAAGACCGGCGCTCCGGTCATGATGCGCATCACTCGCGAAGAGGAAAATGCCATCGGCCGCGCGCGACCCAGCCTGCACGGCAGGATGAAAGTCGGCTTCTCCAAGGAAGGCCGGATCACGGCCCTGGACATGTTCGTGGTCTGCGACAACGGCCCGTACGACATGGTGGGCGACGCGTTCTCGTCCGGGCGAATCGTCTCCGTTCTTTACCAGCCGCAGGCGATGCGCTGGCGTGGAGTGACGGTCCTGACGAACACTCCCCCGCGCACTTCGCAGAGTTCGCCGGGCGGAATGCAGGGAATCGCGCTCATGGAACCGGTGCTCGCCAAAGCCGCGCGGAAACTCGGTTTGGATCAGGTGGCTATCCGGCGCCTCAACGCCCCGGAAGGAAAAGCCCCGTTCGGACCGCTCGTCGCGGGCAAGCAGCAATACGCCACCAGCGCCTTCATCAAGGAAGCGCTGGACCGCGGCGCCGAGCAGTTCAAATGGAATGAAAGAAAAGTGAACACCGGGAAGCGGAACGGTACCAAGGTACGCGGTGTCGGCGTATCGGTGAGTAGTTATTCCGGCGGCACGACGGGCTTTGACGGCCTGTTCGTCATCAAGCCCGATGGCCGCGTCTATATCCAATCAGGTGTCGGCAATCTGGGGACGGAATCCTGGACCGACGTGCATCGCGTCGTTGCGGAACTCCTCGGCGTGCCGTGGGAAAAGTGCGATATCACCTGGGGCAACACATCGAAGAACTTGCCATGGACGTGCCCTTCGGGCGGAAGCCAAACAACCCACGCCATGACACGCGCGGCGCACGCCGTAGCGTCAGACGCTATCGCAAAGCTGCAACAGATCGCCGCCAAGGATCTCGGCGGCAAGCCCGAGGATTACGTCGTTGCCAACGAACGCGTCTCCCGAAAAGGCGGAGGCGCGGGCATGACTCTGGCTCACGCCGCTCAGCGCGCGATTCAGTTGGGAGGCGCATACGATGGCCACGACCTGCCCCAGGATATAAACAAATTTACGGTGGTGTCAGCCACGGCGCTGGCAGGCCAGGGCCTGCTGGCCGTTGCGAAGGACAAGTACCCGCACGACGGCAACACTTTTTCCTTCGTCGCCACCTTCGCTGAAATTGAAGCCGACGTTGAAACCGGCCAGTATCGCATTTTGGATTTTCTGGCTTACGCCGATGTGGGCACAGTGCTCCATCCACGAGCGCTGGGCGGACAGATTCTCGGGCGCTCGATCCTGGGCATCGGTCACACCATTGGCCAGAAATGGGTATTCGACCAGCATTACGGCTTGGCTGTATCCAGGCGTTTTCACCACACCAAGCCGCCGACGATTTTGGACATTCCGGACAACATGGCTTGGGCGGCGGTCGAAATTCCAGACCCGGAAACGCCCATCGGTTCGCGCGGCATTGGCGAGCCGCCTGTGGGAGGCGGTTGTGCCGCAATCCTGAATGCTCTTTCGGACGCTCTCGGTGATGAAGTCTTCCGGCGGGCGCCTGTAACTTCCGATGTCATCCTGGCTTCTCTGGAAGCGGGCAGGCCGGCTCAGGATCCGCTGAGATCCAACATTTAGGCTCTAGCAATTTCACGGAAATAATGGGTAGGCCATGTCCGAAACGGCTCGACCGTAAGCAATGAGGAGAACGGAAAATGGCTGTCATTCATGACGTAATACCAGCGTTCGAACTCTTCCAACCCACGTCAGTCGATGACGCGCTCGCTCTGCAGGCCCGGCACGGCGCCAAGGCCTGGGTGCTGGCCGGAGGCCTCGATAGCTTTGACTGGTTCAAGGACCGGATCAAGCGTCCCGAAGTGGTTATCGATCTGAGCCAAGTCAGGGAACTGCGCGGCGTGCGCCCGGCGGGTGACGGGCTCGAGATTGGCGCGATGACCACGCTCACCGAAGTGGTCCGCCATCCCTTGGTTCGGGAGAAGTTCAGTATCCTGCCGAATGCGGCGGAGGCGGCTGCCTCGCCGCAGATTCGCAATCAGGGAACTATCGGCGGCAACGTTTCCCAGGATGCCCGTTGCTGGTATTACAGAGGCGGCTGGCCGTGCTATCGCGCCGGCGGCAACATTTGCTACGCGGATACTCCGACGGGCCTGAATCGCGAGCACGCCATCCTCGATGCCAACCGTTGCGTGGCCGTCAATCCTTCGGACACGGCTCCTGCGCTGATCGCGCTCGATGCGAAGTTTGTCATTCGAACGCCGAAGGGCGAGCG
>DATNIO010000157.1:0-3673 GCA_035604385.1 Verrucomicrobiia bacterium
AGTTCCGGGCTCATTCGCCAGGTTCGCGCCCTGATCAAGGTCCTCGGTGATGGCGAGCTGAAAAATTCCCTTACCGTGCAGGCTCATAAATTCAGCAAATCGGCCGCCGAGAAAATTGCCGCGGCCGGTGGCAAGGCCGAAATACTGTCATGAATCAGTTTTTTGAAGCGTTCGCCAACATGTTCCGGATTCCGGACCTGCGCAAGCGTCTCTTGTTCACGCTGGCGATGCTGGCGGTGTACCGCCTGGGCGCGTTCCTGCCCACGCCGGGCATCAATACGGACGTTCTGGCGCAGTTCTTCAATCAGAATCAAGGCTCCGTGCTGGGCGTCATTGACCTCTTCAGCGGCGGCAATTTCCGCCGCCTGACGATTTTCGCGCTGGGCATCATGCCCTACATCACGGCTTCCATCATCTTGCAATTGATGCAGGTGGTTTGGCCCTACCTCGAGCGGCTGCAGAAAGAAGGGGAACTCGGCCGGCGCAAGATCACGCAGTACACGCGCTACCTGACGATCCTGCTCAGCATCGTGCAATCGTTTTCCATCGCGGAAACCTTGATGCGTACCGGCGGGCCGAACAATCAGCCCCTGGTGTACAACCCGGGAATCGCCTTCGTGCTGATGACGATTCTGACGCTGACGACGGGTTCCGCGTTCATCATGTGGCTCGGCGAGCAAATCACTCAGCGCGGCGTCGGCAACGGGATGTCGCTCATCATCTTTGCGGGAATTGTCGTTGGCCTTCCCCGAGCGGTCGGCGATCTGTATGACAAAGTCAGCACGGCGCAATGGGGGCCGTTCACCGGACTCGCGATGCTCTTGCTAATCGCCATGATGATCGCGGTCGTAGGCGTGATCGTCTTTGTGGAGGGCGGGCAGCGGCGCATCCCGGTGCAATACGCCAAGCGCGTGATGGGACGCCGCATGATGGGCGGGCAGATGACCTATCTCCCGTTGCGGGTCAATTCGGGCGGCGTCATCCCGCCGATTTTCGCCAGCTCCCTGCTCACCTTTCCGGGCACCATTAATTTGTTTCTGGGGAAGAAATTCAAGGCGTTCGACTGGCTGGCCACGAACCTGGCCTGGGGCGAGCCCTCGTATGTCCTGGTCTACATCACGCTGATTATCTTGTTCGCGTTTTTCTACGTCGGAATCGTGTTCAATCCTACCGAGCTTGCCGACAACATGCGGAAGTACGGCGGATTCATCCCGGGCATACGACCGGGGCGCAACACGTCCGAACATATTGACCGTGTCCTTCGGCGATTGACGTTCGTGGGTGGAGTCTACCTCGCGGCGGTGTGTCTCTTGCCGGAGTTCCTCATGGCCGGCGTTCACCTCCAGCACTTGCCTCTTGTCGGAACGTGGTTTGACAATCATATGTGGCGCTTCGTTCTGGAAGGGTTGAAAGTAAATTTCTATTTTGGCGGCACCTCGCTATTGATCGTCGTTGGCGTGGCGATGGATACAGTCCAGCAGATCGAGGCCCAACTGGTGATGCGGAACTACGAAGGATTTGTGAAGAAGGGAAAGCTGCGTGGCCGACGTTACGGCTGATCGTGGCGCGGTAGGCGTTCTGCAGGGACTGGGGCGTGCGGTGATCCTGCTGGGCCCGCCGGGGGCCGGCAAGGGGACGCAAGCCCAGCGCATCGCGCAGCGGTATCAGTTGCCGCACCTGTCCACCGGGGACATGTTTCGCGACAATATCCAGCGCGAAACGGAACTCGGCCGCAAGGCAAAGCCTCTTTTGGAGCGCGGCGAGCTGGTCCCCGACGAAATCGTCCTGGGCATGGTCGAGGCGCGCATCGACCAGCCGGATTGCGCCAAGGGCTTTGTCTTCGATGGTTTTCCGCGCACGCTGCGGCAAGCGGACGACTTGGAGCGGATTTGCAAGCAGCACAACCTGGGCTGCACGATCGTGCTGCACATGGTCGTGAACCCGGCCTTGCTGATGCGGCGGTTGACGGGCAGAAGAATCTGCAAGGCCGGCGGGCACATCTATAATATTTACGAGCGCCCGCCAATTCGTGAAGGCATTTGCGACCTCGACGGAAGCGAGTTGATTCACCGCCCGGATGATTCCGAAGGGGTGATCGGCGAGCGCCTGGCGGCCTACGACCGGCAAACGCAGCCGCTCGTCAAGTATTACACCGTGCGAGGGCTGCTACGTCCCGTCGATGCGATGTCCATCGCGGATGTGGTCACCGAGAGCATCGCCAGGATTCTGGACGGAGCGAAAGCGCATAAATGATTGTCTGCAAGTCACAGGCGGAGCTGGAAAAGATGCATCGCGCCGGCCTGGTGATCTGGGAAGTGCTGAACGATTTGCGCGGGATGTCCCGCCCGGGAGTGAGCACGAAGGATCTCGACGAATACGCGGAACGCAAGACAGCGGAGCGGAAGCTTCGCCCGGCGTTCAAGCATTACCGGGGCTATCCGGCGACGCTGTGCACTTCGGTCAATTCCGAGGTAGTGCACGGGATCCCGTCGAAGTCGAGGGTCCTTCAGTCGGGCGACATCATTTCGCTCGACTTTGGCGTCGAATGCGAGGGTTACTATGCGGATGCGGCGGTGACGGTGCCGGTGGGGGAAATTACTCCCGAATTGAAGAGGCTCCTGCAAGTGACCCGGGAATCCCTGGACTTGGCGATTGAAAAGGTGCGCGTGGGAAACCGCCTGTCCGACATTTCAGCCACGGTTCAGGAGTGGGTCGAGCGGAAGAACGGCTACTCGGTCGTCCGTGATCTCTGCGGCCACGGCATCGGGACGCACATTCATGAGGAGCCAAACGTGCTCAATTATGGCGAACCGGGCCGCGGCCCGCGCCTGCAGGAAGGAATGGTCCTCGCGATCGAGCCCATGGTGAATATCGGCAAGCCCGATGTCCGGGTGCTCGATGACGAATGGACGACCGTGACGGCCGACGGCACGAAGTCGGCGCATTTCGAGCACACCGTCGCGGTGACATCCAATGGACCCTGGGTTTTGACGCGTCCCCGGGAAATGCAGGGACCCTCTTGGTAGGGGGCGCGAGAGGGCACATGGGCAAGAGACCCGAACCGGAAAAGCGCAAGGCCGACGCGTCCAATCCGAAGGAAGATGCCATCGAAGTGATGGCCACCGTGATCGAGCCGCTGCCGAACGCGATGTTTCGGGTCGAATTGGAAAACAAGCACCAGGTGCTCGCGCACATTTCCGGAAAGATGCGCAAGAATTTCATTCGCATCCTGGCCGGAGACAAAGTCGCGGTGGAGCTTTCGCCGTACGACCTGACGCGCGGCCGCATCGTGTACCGCTACAAATAGTTCGGGTGCGGGCTCTACTTGGAGCCCGCCGGAAGAATGGCGAGGAGCGGGAAATGAAAGTTCGGGCATCGGTAAAAAAGATTTGCGACAAATGCAAGGTGATTCACCGGCGCGGCGTGGTGCGCGTGATTTGCGTCAACCCAAAGCACAAGCAGCGCCAGGGATAGAGTTACGGATAGATTCGAGGAATTGAGGAGCACGCATGGCACGTATTGCAGGAGTGGATCTACCGCCGCAGAAACGCATCTGGGTTGGCCTGACGTCGATCTATGGAATCGGGCAGCCGCGCGCCCGCTCCCTGTGCGCCAAGGCGAACGTGGAAGAAACCAAAAAGGTCAAGGACCTGACCGAGGAAGAAATCAACCG
>DATNIO010000158.1:0-39650 GCA_035604385.1 Verrucomicrobiia bacterium
GGCGTATTACGGCGCGCCGGCGCGGCATTCCTATTTTTGCGGGTGTTCGAACGGCGGCAAGATGGCGCTCATGGAGGTCGAGCGGTATCCGGACGATTTTGAAGGCGTTGTCGCCGGAGGCCCCGTGGTCGACCGGACCAAGAACATGGTGATGTTTGACTGGACCCAGCGAGCTCTCCTCGGCTCCGAGATCCCTCCGAGCAAAATTCCCGCGATGAAAAAGGCGACCCTGGCGGCGTGCGACGCCAAAGATGGGCTGGCCGACGGCCTGATCGACCGCCCGGACAAATGCGAATTCGATCCGAAAGTTTTGACCTGCCAGGGCGCGGACGGTCCCAATTGCCTGACCACAAAACAAGTGACGGCGTGGCAGAAGATTCTCAACGGTCCGGTAAATTCAGCGGGAAAGCGATTGTATGTCGGATACTCGCCGGGACATGAAGACGACTACCCGTACTACATCACCGGTGTCGGAACGATGCACGGATATCCTTCCAGCAATTTCATGTACATGGACAGTTTCATGCGCTGGATCGTCTTTGGCCCGAAATTCGATTCCGTCAGGAATTTCGATTACGACAAGGATCCGGAGTCGCTCGTACCGTTTGAGAAAGATCAGGACGCCGACAGCACCGACTTATCCGGATTCAAGGCTCATGGCGGGAAACTGATTCTGTACAACGGCTGGGCGGATCACTCGACGCCTCCGCTCCGAACGGTGCAGTACTACAACGATGTCCGCCAGAAAAATGGCGAGGCCACCGCCGAATTTGTTCGCTTGTTCATGATGCCGGGCCTGTATCACTGCAACGGAGGACCTGGGCCGAACACCTTCGGCGGACTCGGCCAAAAGGGATACAAGAAAAACGACCCTGAAAGCGACATCATCGGCGCGCTCGACCGCTGGGTCGACCAGGGCATTGCCCCCGCGAAGCTCATTGCCACGAAGTTTAATGATGATGATCCAAGGCAAGGCGTGGCGCGCACGCGTCCGGTGTGTCCGTATCCTCAGGTAGCGGCGTACAAGGGTTCCGGCAGCGTGGATGACGCCGCGAATTTCGCGTGCGTCAGTTCTAAGTAGCTGAAACCGACGATTGATTTCTTCTAATTTCGCGATTGCCAGCCATTGCGCTTCAAGCCACGCATGGCCGAGTGATTGAGACACGATCTATTTCGTCTGGTGGTTCCATTCCCCTTGCCACTTGGCCTTCAACGCGGCGCGGTCCACTTCCTGTCCCCGCAGGTAGACCTTGTTGATCCGCCGCGTGTTGCCGATTTTCTCCAGCGGATTCGCGTCGAGGACGATGAAATCGGCGCTCTTGCCCGCCGCCACCATCCCGGAATTGAAATGCGCGGTTTTGGCCGCATCGCGTGTCGCGGCGACAATCGCCTCCATCGGCGTCATGCCCAACGCCACCAAACTTTCTAAATCCAGATGGTTGAAATAGCCGATCAAGAACCGGCTCTGCCCGGTGTCGGTGCCCGTAACGACCCGCATTCCCGCCGCTCGAAGCCTCATAACGCTGCGCGCCTGCACCTCGAAATCCTTACGGGCGAGTTCGACCGAGTCTGGGGTCATATTCTTCAGCGGGTCGCCCCAGTACTCTTTAATTAATTGAGGTGAGTAGGTATCCTGCAGTAATGGGTCGTCGAGCCACACTGGACGCCCCCCACCTTGCGTGTTCATCCATGCCGTAATCAGGGCGGGTGTCATCCAGATGTTCGGCCGGTTGTTGTTGGCGATCCTCTGCTTGACGATCGCAATCAATTCGTCGTCGGCTGCTTCACCGCCGCGAACCGGAACGTGAAGCCATCCCTCGACGCCCGCGCGCATCAGTTCCTTGGCATCCGCCAGGGTGACGTTATGCACCCCGACGGGGACATTGTATTTGTGCGCTTCCTCGATAATCGCTCGGTAGAGAACCGGTGTCAGCGTCTGCTTAGTTCCGCCTCTGTTGTCCACCCAGATCTTGATGAATTCTGGTTGCATGCGGACATAATCCTGAACGGCCTCCCGAGCTTCCTCCACCGTGCTGACCGGATACGACACATCCACTCTGGATGGGTGGCCTTGGGCTCCCGATCCGGGCCATGCGATCCCCGTGCCCGCCGTGCGAAACAATGCCGCATTGGGGATGATCTGTTCCCGCACCTGCAACGGCACGTCTCCCCAATTTGTTCTGCCGCCATGCAGGTCGGAACGGTCTTCCAGATCGCCAACGCCGACGACCCCGCCGACCCCGTGGTAGGCGAGACGCTCCAAGTGGTCGATGAGATTCTCGCGCGTGTAGAACTCCTTCGCCATGGTTCCATCCGCTACGTGCTGGAACCCGATGTGGCCGTGGAGATCGATCATCGCAGGCATGACGGTCTTGCCCGTCAGATCGACGTGCAAAGCCCCGGCCGGAACCTGCAACCCACCTCGCCGCCCGACCCGAGTGAACAGGTTGTTCTCGACGAGGAACGCGGAGTTTTCGATGGCCGTGCTGCCATCGCCCGTAATGAGCCGCGCTCCTTCGAACACCGTCACGCCGGCCTTCCGGGTCTGGCCGTCTACCCGCGAAGACCACGCCACCGCCAAGAACAGACTCGCCACGACGAGCAGACAGGATGTCGTCCTCTTCACTCTGCGCATAGAGGCCTCCTTCCAAGCAATCTGGTTCGAAAGTGGAGCAAGAGTACCATGCGTTTGAGTGGCTAATGCAAGAGCCGCCTGTGGGTCTCAATTGCAGGAATTGCCTGTTCTGGCGTCTCGGCGACAAATTATGCCTATTGCCTGGAATCCTGGCCTGAATCCCCTTTACAACCGCTTCATTCATCGGACCCAACTCAAAGTTGGGAGTCCCGCCCGGATACAGATGTTTAGGGTCTGGCCCACAATGGGACAAGGGGTTTTAGCCCTGTGCCATGAGTCACACTCTCCGGTGATGTAAGTCACTGAGATAGGTTTGCAGCTGGAGCATCGTGAGCAGGTGAAAGGTATGTGAGAAATCGGAAGTTGTGAGGTGAAAACCATGAGTACCTTGGCAACCATGCTGACTTACCTGTTGATTGCTGGTGGCGCGGCCAGCGCGGTTTTGGTGGTTCTGGTAATTTACGGAAACGTTCTGGACACCAGGGCGGATGAAGAGATTTATCTGAACAAAACCGAAGAAAAAATGATGGCCAGCGAGCAGCCCGAACTGATTCGCAAAATGAATCGTCTCTCGCGAGTTATCACGGTCCTGGCGGTCACAGCAGGTGTGTTGTTGCTGGCTAGCGCCGGCGTTTGGGTTTGGATAGGCCTTCACAGATCGTAGGTTGCATAGCCGATGCTTGGCAGAGTGCGGGCCCGAACCATGTCGCGATTGAAGGGGAGTGTTGTTGGACACCCGCCGCCCCGAGCGAGGGAGGACCTCCATGGCATTCGACAAAAACGAAATGATCGAGCAGTTGAAGTTTGAAATCCAGATGATTGAAAACGGACGGTATTACCCCTCTGTCCGGGAACCTAGACAAAATCCGGAAATCTTCCGCGACTCGATAACTTGCCTGAATGTTGGCCTTGAGGAAAAGGAGCACGCTTGCTCGAGTTGCTTCTTGAGCGAGTTCGCGCCGCCAGAACTGCGCAACTCGGAAGGTGACATTTGCCACAAGATCCCGCTCAACGAAAAGGGTGACACCGTCGAGTCGCTCAAGGCTGAAGACGATCCATACAAGCTTCAGGCTACGGTTTTAGGCTGGCTGAAGAAAACTGTCGCAAAATTGGAAAAAGAAGTCGCGATCAATCAATAGGCAGGTCTCGCAACCCTTTGTGGCACAAGACGATCTAAGAACAATCAGAGAAGCAAACCTGCGCTTTCGCACTCAAGCCGGTGAAGGAAATGTCCCAAAATCAACCTGAGTGAACAGTGTTTCTCCGCTCTTCGAGCGCCCTTTCGCCCAGCTATTGCGAGCAACTCCCAAGAAACAAGTTGCTTTCTATCGCTTTATTTCGACAAGTAAGCCCTAGTTGCGGGAGAGATAGCGGTCGAAAAAACGAAGGAACAACTTGACCCCCACGAGCCACGCGATGCCCGCCAGTCCGAGCATTATAGAGGAAAGCAGTCCGAAACCGGCCGCCACGCGCCCTATCAGGAACTTCATTTGCGGCATGCCAAGTATCGCGAGAGCGATCAAGGTCCAGCCGAAAGCCCTGCTAGTCCAAAGGGCCGAGCTAAATACTATGCGCTCATGCTTGGTCGACATCTTCAGTGCCTTTCGCAAATCCGGAAATGGCTGCCCGCGGACCCCTTAGAGCCAGTTGATTCACGTGGCTCACTGCAACAGCCACGACCTCAAAGATCTCGTTCCGCCTTACAGACTTGCATAAGTGATCTTGGGCTTGATACTGATCACGTGGATTGCTTTTGCTTCTTTATCGTACCTTCCGGTTACGGTCACTTCTTGACCTGCAAAAGCTTCGGGTTGCAGTTGATCGTCCAGGTTGTAAATGTGTTTGGTCTCAGAGTTGTAGAGCACGAATTGCGCGCCCTCGAATTTGACGCACGTGAGGATGCAGCTTCTCTCGCTCTTGGTTATCTGGAGGTAGTGGCCTTGCGCACAGAAGCTATCTGTGATCTCACCGGTGAAGGTTTCGCCATTTCGAACGGAAAAGCTGGGAGTCTTTTGCGCAGAGAGGCCGCCGGCCAATAACAGCACGCCTACCATGGTGATCGCAGCTGTTTTCATAGGACCCTCCTGATGGTTCCGGATTACTGCCCAACATAAATAAACGATCTGCTGTAAATAGCAAATGCGCAGTGAGCCCGGTCACGTCTCGTTGTGAGCGCGATCACGTCTATTCCGGTTTGCAGGTAGGTCAAACAGAAGGGTGGGTCAATAGATCGCAGCCCTGCTCGCATGCGACATAGTGCCTTTCATCGGTCACCCGAGATCGAGCGAACCTTTGGCGGCTCTCCAGTTCGGGTTGGTAATTCTCGAGTGCCTTCCTGGCCTTCTGCGCATTGTCAACGCGCGGCACGCTGCGTGATAATCATACCCATGACATCCACCACAACATTTTCCAAAGGCCAGTTTGTTGCGACTCCTGAATTTGAAAAGAATCTCGACCGTCTAGCCGAAGTCGCGGTGCGCGCCGGACTGGGCCTCGCGCCCGGACAAGAGATGGTGATGACCGCTACGCTGGATGCGGTCCCGCTCGTGCGCCGCATCACGGAACATGCTTATAAAGCGGGCGCCTCCCTCGTCACCACGTTGTTTACCGACGAGGAGTCGGCGCTGCTTCGCTTCCGCTATGGCGCGGACGCCAGCTTCGACGCCGCCGCGGCGTGGCTTTACGAGGGCATGGCCCAGGCCTACCGCCGCGGCGCGGCGCGGCTGGCGATTACCGGCAGCGATCCTTCTCTGCTCTCGAAGGAAGATCCGGAAAAAGTGAGCCGCGCCAATCGCGCCATGTCAAAAGCATACCGCCCGGCGCTGGAACTGATTACGCGCCACGAGATCAACTGGACCATCGTAGCCTGCGCCACTCCCGCGTGGGCGGCGGCGATGTTCCCCGATCTGCCGCAGGACGAAGCGCTGGCCCGGCTTTGGAATGCCATCTTCGCCGCGTCACGAGCGGACCAGCTCGATCCAGTGGCCGCCTGGAAAAAACACGATGCGAACCTGCATGCGAGCGCCGGCCGGCTGAACGAGAAACGCTATTCGGCGTTGCACTTCCGAGGACCCGGCACCGATCTACGCGTCGGTCTTGCCGACGATCACCTGTGGCTGGGTGGAGGGACAACAGCAGGAAATGGCCGGTATTGCATTCCCAATATGCCCACCGAGGAGGTTTTCACAACGCCGCACAAGGATCGCGTGGAAGGGAAGGTGACCAGCACCAAACCTCTGTCGTATCAGGGCACGATGATTGAAGAGATTTCCGTGCGGTTCGAGGCAGGGAAGATTGTGGACGCTCACGCCGCGCGGGGCAATCAAGTCTTGCAGCGGATGATCGAGACCGACGAAGGAGCGCGTCGGCTCGGCGAAGTTTCTCTCGTGCCGCATTCGTCGCCGATTGCGTCCAGCGGATTGCTCTTCCTGAACACTCTGTTCGACGAGAACGCGGCCTGCCACATCGCCCTGGGGCAGGCCTATAGCACGTGCCTGAAGGATGGCGACACTCTCACTCCGGAACAACTGGCGTCGCACGGTGCAAACTCCAGCCTGATTCACGTCGACTGGATGATCGGATCGAATCGCATTGACGTGGACGGCATCAGCGCGGCGGGTGGGTCGGAGCCCGTGATGCGCGTCGGAGAGTGGGTCTAAAGTTCGCTTTCGGCAGCGAAATTCAAATCCATTTTTTCTTCCTTACTTTTGGTCGGCCTTTTTAGCGCCGTTGAGAAGGGAATCCAAATCCGTACCGATTTGCGAATTGCTGCTGCCGATCTCGACGCCTCCCTTAAAGTAGGCGCCTTCTTCAATCACGATCTTGGCGGTGCTCAGGTCGCCCTCGATGGAAGCGCTTTTCACAATGTCAATCCGGTCGCACGCCCGGATATCCCCAATAACTTCGCCTGAGACCATTGCTTCACGGGCCACAATGTCCCCATTGATGTGCGCGCTTGATCCCACCGTGAGCCGAAAACCGCCAATGGAAACCAAGCCCTCAACCTTGCACTCCAGCCTGAGGTCCTCGTTGCCTGTAATTTCCCCTCGAACGCGCAAACCTGGTCCCAGGTAGGAGGTCGTGCGTCCCATGGAACCAGGAGCACTCGGAGGCGCCGGCGAGCCATATTGTGTGTCTTTATTTGTTTGCATCATGCCTTCCCATTGTTCGGTCAAGTGCGAATCACTGTAAGAAATGTAACTCTAGCTTAGGCAGCTGATTGGAAGGTGGCAAGGGAGGGTTTCTATTCGGTTGCCACTGCTGCACTCCTGTCATGGCCACGTTTCATGGTTACTCCACGCGGACCCGCTTCAAAGCCGAAGGCCTGAATTATTCGATGAGTTATTTGTCACAATATGTTTGCTACTCTCCCAGACGCGGCGTATGATTCCTTCTCGCAAATGTTGCCGAGCTATCACTATTCGTATCTCGTCGGGGTACTCATATTTTGGGCAGCCTGGATCGCCTGCTCCGTTCTTGGGAAGAGATGCCGTGCGGAGATTCGGTGGGGCAGTCTCATCGCCGCGCCTATGGCGCTTACCAGCCTTTTGTTCGTTCCTCAGTACTGGTCGCCCCCGTCGCTATTCAATCTCGACCAAAGAATCAGAGTGGGAATCGAGGACGTGCTTTGGGCGGCGGCGGTTGGAGGGATTGCTTCCGTCGTGGGTGAAATACTTCTGAGAGAATCGCTTGCGGCGATGCGAAGACTTTCGCGCGAACGGCACTACGCACCGTTCATTCTAATCGTCGTGGTTTTTGTCGCGCTTGAATTTTGGCATCCGGGCAAGACGATGGACAACACAATCGTTTCCTTCGCGGCCGGCGGCATTGCCCTTGCGTACCTGCGGCGCGACTTGGTCCCGCTGATGCTTACCAGCGGACTGAGTTTTACGGTCTTGTATTCTTTCTTGTTCTTGTGCCTCCTGTTCTTGTACCCCCAATTCGTCCAGCGCTATTACAATCTCCAGAATCTTTTTGGGATCTATATCCTTGGCGTCCCCATAGAAGAGCTCCTCTTCGCCGCAACAGGAGGCGCGATCTGGAGCGTTGCGTACGAGTACGTGCACGGGTATAGCATTCGACCCGGGGGATAACGCACCAGGAATTCCTTTTCCCGCTCTAGAATCGGATGGACACCGCCGTCTAGGCAGAAGCAGGACGATGTGCCCGGAGGAAGGAATGTATCTGGCGCACCGCCAGGGGAATCCGCTCCTTGGGCTCCTTCCACGGGAACATGCTGACTTCGGCGTTTGGCGCGAGCATCGCGGCCTCCATGGCGACGGCGTACGGATGCGCCGGAATATCATCCGGCAAGATGAGTACGGGCGTCTGGCAGTTGCGCACGAAATCGCGTGTCACGGTGAAGACGAAGTCGGGGTTGGTGCGGTACATCTTGGTCAGAAATTTGTCGACCATCTCCATCGTGATGTCGGGCCGGCGCTTGACCAATTCCGGACCCCAGCCCTTCATATTAGTTTCGTAAAAAAGGTCGCGCATCTCCGGCCGCGACCCGCTGGGTTGCGCCAGCACGGCTGCGACAATACGATCCGGCGCGCGCCGCAAGAGGTTCCAGATGAAGGGGCCGCCAATGCAGAAGCCCAGCACCATGAATTTCCCGATGCCCAGGTGATCCATCAGACCGAGATGGTCATCGGTATAGGAATCCCATGGCCGGTCGCTTTCGAGGGGGCCGGAGGACTGGCCGTCGTAGGCGTTGCGCAGGTCCGATGCGATGCAGCGATACTCTCCCTTGAACTCTTCGATCGCGTTAAAGGGGTTCCCCAAGCCAGCGATTGTCGAATTCAATCCTCCGCCGGCGATGAGCAACAACGGAAATCCGGAACCGGCCTCCTCATAGCGGATGCGAACGGGGCCTTTTTCATAGAAGGACATGGCAGCTCCTCCTTTCCCAGTCTGCTGAGCAAACAGGCTTGACGCTGCGGCCAATGCCGTCGCCGCGGCGCCCGTTGCAAATATGTTGCGTCTGATCGGATCCACAATCGGCGCCCTCCTTAATTGTTGCCATGGCCGGCGCGTGCGGCTCCAAGCGACAGAGTGCCGCGCGGATGACAGAATCAGGTACGATCCGAGCTTGACGCGAATTGTAGTACAGGTTCTCTTTTCGCTGAAGGACCGAATGTCCGCCTCTAGCCCATAGGAGAAGAATCCTGCCGGGGCCAAATGACGCTGCTTTGAGGGCACGAACTACATTCACGCCGATTCAAGAAGGGAAGAGGTCTGTAGCTATTTTTGAGACTGAGGGATCAGGGGACCGGCACCTCTACATAGCGGAATGGTGTTTCCACATCCTTATACCAATGGATCGTGTTGGGAGGCATGATGAACACATCCCCTTTGCTGATCCGATGTGACTCGCCGCCCTGGATGGATTGGCCGCCGAATTTGTCAGGCGCCGTAGCTTTGGTCGTGCCACCAACGACCAGCGTCGCAGCCCCACTCACCACATACACGACGGCAGTATAGCCCGTATGGCCACACCCCTCCGGTTTGCACGCAGCATTCACGGATTCCCGACTGTGTGTACTCACGTTATAGGTCCCTATGCTGGACGTGCGGCTCCATAGAAGGTTGCTGCCTCCATTGGAGAGTGCTTTGGCAAACGATGCGTCCAGTTTCTCGTGATCGAAGACGGTCACAACTCCGGAAGATGAATTTTCCTGCGCGCTTGTCCTGGCATGCCAGAGCGCGCCGATCGCAATGACTGCCAAACTTGTGAGGACAGTCTTTCGAACATTCCACATAGTTTTCCTACCTCCATTTGTACTCCGTGCAGAAATTGGGCTTCGTGGTTCCAGGATTGGACTGCAATTGGTGGCTGAATGTCAACTGACCCGGCTTGCCCAACGGAAGATTCAAGGCCGCCGATTTCGACGGCAATATCGGAACTGGATTTGCCGCATTCGATATGTGGACTTCGCAGGACTTGTCCCCCTAGAGAATCCAGAGGTGAATGAGGTGCTATGCCATTTTCTGTCGTAGGCTAATGACCAATTTTGACTCAAATTCTTTACTTTGTGACATGCATCACACCCGATAAGAATCGAATACCAACCACAGAATGCCTGTAATTCACTGACAATAAGTGAGCTGCGAGGATTGTGCCCAAGTGGAAAGCATTCAGGCCGAAGTTGGCATAGAACATGCTCCCTACATGTAGAGTCGGAGTTTAATCTCATGAGCAAACAGTTTGCATCGCAAACTAGAAGGAATACCTTGAAGTCCAACCGCAAAGAAAAGGGCTTTTCTTTAATTGAATTGTTGATCGTCGTCGCGATCATTTTGATCATCGCGGCCATCGCCATCCCGAACCTGCTGCGTTCCAAGATGGCGGCCAACGAGGCCTCTGCCGTCGCCTCGCTGCGCACGTATAACACATCGATCGTGGCTTACGAGACTACCTACGCCACTGCTCCCACCACGAACCTTTCCGAACTGGGCCCGTCGACCACGCCGTCTTCCACTGCGGCGGACCTGGTTGACAACCTGCTCGGCATCGCCGCTCCGATCAAGAGCGGGTACGCGTTCACGTACAAGGCAGGCGCGGCAGCTGCGAATGGCAGCGTCTCGACGTACACGATTATCGCCAACCCGACCACTCAAAACGTGACCGGTCAGCGGACCTTCTTCACGGACCAAAGTGGTGTGATTCGCCAGAGAACGGATGGCACCACCGCAAGCGCCACCGACACGCCAATCGGCGGCTAGTTCCTGGAAGCGGTTCACTTGGGGGAGAAAGGCAAACGCCTTTCTCCCCCATTTGTTTTTCTAGTTGACATGCGGATCGCAGGCCCGCATTGAACTTGAGTGCTGCTCGAGAGATTCACGAAGGAGATATTGCGACGCCTCAGATCGACCAAGGGATCTGACCTGTCCCCGTTTGTATGCTCTGCTTATCTATTTCAGAATGCGACTTACATCAGGAGAGTTTAGTGCGTGGAGGGTGACACCTAATGTTTGCGTTACTCGGCCGTTAGCCGGAGAAAATCCAACTGTGGTCATCTACAGGTCCTGAGAAACGGTCTTCTCAACAAGTGGCCAGGAATCCCGTCGTGAGGCAGAAAGCCTTGGCATCCTCTCTGGCTCAACCAAGTCAGGCAAGGAAAACCTATCGCGTCGGCAGTATTTGCCTGGGGTGACTCACAGGGCGGACGGGGGTGTGCTCCTGCTGGATCAATAGAGCGGCGCCTTGCGCCATCCTCTCCACCGCGTCCGACCCGCAAACGCTACACCGGCCGTGGATGTCCAACTCAATTTGCGATATGCAGCTCACGCAGAACCATTGTTTCTTCATGGGCTCTCCCAATTGCACCTGATCGTCGAGTAGGTGGCGTGTGTTCTCAAAGCAATGACCGGGCCAAGACCGCGATGAGAACAGCCTTTCTTGACGGCCTGTGTTCTGTAAGTGACAGGCAGCCCTGGCGAAAACGCTGGACTTAATCTTCAGCTCCCGTTGGGGTCCTGAATGCCCGCTTTGTCCTGCGCTTCCTCGTAACCCGAGACTGTAAATAGTTCCAATCCCACCCATTTCTTACGTCTTGGCTGCTTTGTCCCGCCTGCTTCGGGGGATCACGGCATGCCCGGAAGCGATCCCCTTTGGCTGGGCAACAGGGGACTTGGCGATCTTCGATGCAATCGCCCAGCCATTCTCAATTTCCTTCCTATTTCATCTTAGGTATCGGCATGGACGAAATTCTCTATAGTCTGTTCGGAAAAATGGTTTTATACTTTGGGCATCGACATTCTGTGTCGAGAAGGAGGTGATCCAGTGAGGTACGGTAAATCTTGATTGAGCTGTGAGAGAGGCGCTTGTGATTCTGCCAGGCGCCTCTCTTTTTTTCCCGCCTGCGCGGTGCATTGACGACTCCCACCCAACTGTATGGTTCAGAAAAAATCCAAGCAAGAATCCGACTCATAAGGAGTCGTGGATATTCCAATTCCAGACGGAATTTTCTGAACTGGAGTTGTTTTTATGAATCTGAAGGGATGCCTGCTCGACGGAACTAGGCGCTCCACCGGCCCTGTACCCTACTGACTGCGCCTCAGCGTGGCATGGCGGGAAGCGCGAACGCGGTGAAGGTCAGTCCCGCCGTGGTGACAACCCATTGCCGGCCATCGAGCATGTAAGTGACGGCGGCCGAGCCCCAGACCTGCGCCCCTACTTGAAACCGCCACAGCTCTTTTCCGGTCGCTCCTTCGAACGCGTAAAAGAACCCGTCGTTGTCGCCGGTAAAAACCAGGCCGGACGCCGTTGACATCAAGCCGCCCGTCAAATCCAGAGAGACGCTGGAGGGATACGGGCGGTATTTGTGTTCCCAGCGCCGCTGGCCGGTGGTTGGATCGATCGCCCGCAGCGCGGAAAATTGATCGCGCCCCTCGACCAGACTTCGTCCTCCGCTCGGGACGCGCACTCCCATGCGAATCGGCTCCGTCGGCTTTACTCCCTCCCAGGTGGCGCAGGTTTCGTGCGCCGTTACAAAAAACAATCCCAGGTCCGGATCGAACGTCGGCGGCTGGAAGTTCGTGCCGCCGTGATTGTCCGGCAGGCATTTGTCCGCGGTGCCAATGTTGTCGAGAACGATTGGCCGTCCGTCCTTGCCGATTTCCTTGGCCCAGTTCGATCCGTCGATGAATGTCTTGGCGACCAGCAGTTTCCCGGATTCGCGGTCGAGCGTGTAGAAAAAGCCGTTCCGGTTGGCGACCATGATCACTTTTCGGGCCTGGCCGTTGATCTTCAGGTCCGCCTGCACGGGCACGTGCGCCGAGTCCCAGTCGTGCACATCGTGCGGAGTGAATTGGTAATGCCATCGCATCTTCCCGGTGTCGGCATCGAGCGCCACGATTGAGCAGGTGTAGAGATTGTCCCCCTCGCGATCGTCGCCGTAATAATCGGGATTTGGATTGCCTGTCCCGTAGTACACGAGGTTGAGCGCAGGGTCGTAACTGCCCGTCACCCAGACCGCTCCGCCACCGCGCGCGGCGACATCTGCGTTCGGCCACGACTCGCTGCCCGGCTCTCCCGGCATGGGAATCGTGTTGAAGTGCCACACGCGCTCTCCGCTTTGCGCGTCGTAGGCGTCGATGTAGCCGCGGCTCGAGAAATCTCCGCCAGCCACGCCGATGATTACTTTATTTTTGATGACGAGCGGCGCCGCCGTTATGGCGTTGGCTTTCTTGAGATCGCCGACCGCTACGTCCCAGATGACATTGCCCGTCTTCCGGTCGAGAGCCACAAGGTGCGCGTCCAGCGTGCCCATGTACAGGCGATCGCCGAGGATCCCAAATCCTCGATTCACTGGACCGCAGCATACCGACGCAATAAAATTTGCAGGCAGCCTGCGGCGATAAGTCCAGATCGGGCGGCCCGTCCGGCCGTCAATCGCCCAGGCCTGATTGTTGTTTCCGGTGACGTACAAAATGCCGTCGACGACGAGCGGAGTATTCTCAATGCCGCGCCCGGGCAGGCCGGGGATGTCGGTTTGGAAAATCCATTGCGGGACAAGCCCGGCCACATTTTGCGGCGTCAATTGTTTCAATGGACTGTGCCGCTGCCCGGTGTAATCGCCCGAAAACGTCAGCCAGCGCGAGGGATTCTTCAAACCTCCGAGCAGGTCCTGGTCCGTGATCGGAACCGGCGCCGATTCCTGCTGTCCGGCCGAGGCAAGCACACCGAGCAAAAGGGTGAGCGCCGCAACAGAAATCATCCGGCGTATCATCATGGGCTTATTCATAAAAACCTTTCGCACTCACACGAGGATAGGATTGGGCAAAAGGGATTCGTTGAGATTCCGAGAACATAAACCCGCCAGAATATCCGATATGGATTTCTAACTGGCGCATCGTACCCTTCTACTAGCCTTGGCACAACCAAATTGGCGTCAGAGCAGAGAGGGAGGAAGCCCACCCTAGTTTATGGTAAGGCAATCAACTAATATGGAATTCCATTGGTCGGCGGTTTGGTCATATCCTAACCACGGAGGATGATTACAATGCTTCGATGGAAACATTCAGCCTTGCTCACTCTAGGATTCTTGCTGCTCGCAATTGGCCAGTGTGTTCCGGCTGTCGCGCAAACGCATCCAGCTGACGACATTCCTAAGATCGTTCTCTCGGGACTGGATGCGTACAAGGCCGAGGGTGCGGACGCAGCCATGAAGGCGTGGATTAAGGGTAGCCCACTTGATGGGAGCAAAGACGCGCTCAGCCAAGCGAACGTCCTAAGGCAAATCCAGGATTATTATGGCTCCTACAAAACATTCGATCTCATCCACACCCGAAACCTCTCACCCATCATTAAGGTCGTTTACTTGGCCTTGAATTATGAGAAGGGTCCGCTGTTTGCCAAATTCGTTGTCTACCAGACAGAGCAAGGCTGGATTCTCACAACCTTCACATTCAACACCAAGGAAGAGCTCATACTTCCGCCCAATCTATGAGGGGTCAATTTGACTGGCGGATTCCAGTTCCGAATTCTGAATAAGTCATCACTGTGTGGGTGGATGACGCGCTCTGCGCAGGGAAGTCTGACCTCTATTTGTCGGAACAATGCCGACAATAATACGCCGCGGACATAGATCGACGAGTTTCTTGACATGAATTGTTTTTGAAGCTATAGGATTCGCAAGTAGTGTTCCTTTGGGAGGACTCCACCATGAATTCCAAGAGCACGAATCGCAGAGGATTTCTGAAGGGCAGTGCCGCACTGGCCGGTTTGGCGGTGGGAGCGGCGCCTTTCACGCGCGCTCAGACACTTTCGACCGACACACCCGAAGCGCGCCCGCCCAAGGACCTTTCCTACGGCGAGCGTTCTCGTTTTGAGAACTCCGTGCGCACGGTAACTCTCGGAGGAGTCCGCGACATCATTCCGGGTCTGCCGCCGGGCGAGATGGGTCAAAGATTGACGCCTCTGCAGGATTCGACCGGAATCATCACGCCGTCCTCTCTCCATTTCATGACGGGCCGCGGTTCGCGCCTTCCTGACATTGATCCTCGCGAGCACCGTCTCATGATCCACGGCATGGTGGACCGCCCACTGGTCTTCACCATGGATGAGTTGAAGCGCCTTCCATCCGTATCTCGGATTCATTTTATCGAGTGCGCGGGAAATAGCGGCATGTCGCATTACAAAGCCATGGTGAAGGGACTAGAGGTAGCAAATTCCCCCGCGCTGACGAAGAGCACGTACGTAATCCAGCAGGTGCACGGGAGAGTCAGCACGAGTGAATGGACAGGAGTGTTGCTGTCCACGCTGCTCAAGGAAGCCGGTGTCCAAAAGAATGCCAGCTGGCTGGTGGCGGAAGGGGCGGACTCGAACCATCATTCGAAGAGCATTCCGCTCGAGAAGGGCCTGGACGACGTGCTTGTTGCGTACAGCCAGAATGGCGAGGCGGTGCGTCCCGAGCAGGGTTACCCCTTGCGGCTGGTCGTTCCCGGCTGGGAAGGGGTCAGCAACGTAAAGTACTTGAGAAGCGTCAAGGTGGTGGACAAACCCTACTATCTCAAAGTGGAAACCGCCAACTACACAAATTTAACGCCGGACGGCAAGGCGAGCTGGTACGAATTTCAAGTCGGACCGAAGTCCTTGATCACGTACCCATCCGACGCGCACCAGTTGCCCAGCCGCGGATTGTACGAGATTACGGGTTTGGCTTGGTCGGGCCGGGGCGCGATCAGCAAGGTGGAAGTAAGCACCAACGGCGGGCGCACCTGGAAGGACGCACGACTCCAGCAGCCCGTTTTTCGAAAGGCGTTTACCCGTTTTCGGCTGGCGTGGAATTGGGACGGAGAAGAGACTTTGATCCAGTCCCGCTGCACGAACGAATACGGAGACATTCAACCGTCGATGCGAGAGCTGGGCAAACTGTGGGGAGATAAGAGAGAACCTCAGGTTGCAGGCAGCGATGTGGAGAAATTCTGGCAAGATGCGCCAATCATGGAATTTTTCTCGAATCCGGTTCAGCCGTGGAAAGTGGCTCGTGATGGGAGCGTTCAAGATGCGCTTTACAAGAGCTAGCCTTTTACTCCCGATGGCCCTGTTTGCTTGCGCCGCGGCCTTGGCGCAGTCGCCTACCTATAAAGTGGGCAGGCCTCCGACGGAAGCGGAATTGCGCGCCTGGGATAACGTCGTCGGCCCGGATGGAAAAGAGCTCCCACCCGGTGCTGGAACGGCCAAGGACGGAGCGAAGGTCTATGCAGGAAAATGTTCCTTCTGCCATGGGCCAACCGGGACCGAAGGTCCGGCCCCGCGTTTGATAGGAGGCGTCGACACAGTTTCTACCCGCACTCCAGTACTGACTCTTGGCAGCTATTGGCCGTTCGCGACGACGGTGTGGGACTATATTAACCGCTCCATGCCCCGGGACGCGGAGGGTTCTCTCACTCCCGACCAGGTCTACGCCGTGACTGCCTTTCTGCTCTACAAGAACGACATCATCAAAGAGAGCGACGTCCTCGACGCCAAGACTCTGCTGAAAGTCCAAATGCCGAATCGCTACGGATTCTTTCCACCAAAGCCGGAAGCAACGGCGAAAAACGGGAATTGGAAACCCAATTGGAATCAAGCAAAACCAGCCGCTCGTTGACAACGCCATTCTCCACGAGGATCTTAAAGAGAGTTTTCGCGCGGTGACTTTAGTTGTTCCCTGCAAGGACGCGAACCCGCGGGTTTGCTCTAGTGATTCACAATCTGAATCAGATTACTGTAATTATCAGTCCATGGACGAATCGACCGCACGGAAGCCGCGGCCTCTCCTGCTCCATGTGCTCCCGCGTCGACTTCTGGAAAATTCTCTCCGGTTGAAACTAGCATCCAGTCGCTCACAATGGTGGCCCGTCCATCTCCTGCGGAATGGACGTAGGTAGCTTTCAGTCCGAGACTTCTTGCCGCTGAGAACACCACCGGTTTCAAGTCGAGATAACTATTGGTAATTTGTATGACCAGAATTCCAGAAGATTTTTTCAAGAGTCTCATGTAAATTTCAAATGCTTCCAGCGTTAGAAGATGTACTGGGACGGCATCTCCACTGAACGCGTCAATCACCAGAACGTCGAAAGCTTGTTGTTCGTGGTGCTCCAATTCGCGTTCGAGGGAGAGACGCCCGTCGCCAGGAATCACCTCGACTCGGGCGAGAGAATCGCTCAGATAGCTGAAGTATCTCCGATCACTCGCGATACGAATTACATCCGGATTGATCTCATAGTAGCGCACGATGTCTCCAGGCTTACCGTACGCGGCAATCGTTCCGATGCCCAGCCCCACAACGCCAATCCGTAGATTTCCTTTTGCCAGAGAAGCTAACGAAGTTGCGTGGCGTATAGCGATGCCCACGCCGCTGGTGGGGCCGAAGTAAGCCGCCGGCGTTCGCCGATCTTCCTCCGCGCGCAGCTGGAATCCATGCAACACATGGCCGTGCACCAAGCCGTAGGCAGCCCGGGCCGGATCATCCATGTTCTGCGGCTTTACGGAAAGGACGCCGTAGAAGCTTCGGGACGACTGAATGGCGTTTCGTGCGCGCGCAAAGGCCGTCCCTCCAAGCGTAAGAGCTGCGATGAGCAGGGCCACCGTACAATAGACTCGCGCAGACTTTTCCCTTGCCAGGGTCGATCCCGTCTTGTTTCGTTTGCTTAGCACATAGGCAATCAATGCAAGCGCGAGGAATGCGGAAAGGTGGATGACTGGTTTATTCTTCGTGGCCACGGTTACCGCAGCGCTTTCGGGAAGCAGCGCCGCCACAGCGGCGACGACTACGGGTGATCCAAACTTACTTCGATACAGCCACGACTCCTTGTCTCGAACCAGAATGACAAGCAGGAGCAGTGCCGCCATCCACAATCCCATCTGATACTCCCAGAATCCCTTAAAAATATGCGGGGCCACCAACGCGACAAAAATCCCTCCCAGGGCTCCCCCCACGGCCACCGTCAGGTAAAAAGATGTCAGAAAGCGAGGTTGTGGCTTGGCGCGCGCCAATTCTCCGTTGCATACCATGCAACAAATAAAGAGAACAAATACGGAGATCCCGATCTGGACGATGATGCTGCCCAGGGCGCCGTCGTACAATACGAAGCAAGCGGCCCATATCGCCAATCCAAATGCCGGATGAAACCATTTTCTCGAATACCATCCGTCGTGTTCGAAACAGATGACAAATGTGAGCAAGTAGATGCCGAGCGGCACAATCCAAAGCAGGGGGACAACGCCAATATCCTGGCAAATCTGGTTCGTGGTCGCGAGGAATAATACCGAGGCACACGCCGACAGGCTGCCCCACAAGAGATATCTTTCCCTTCCCGGCCGCGCATTTCTGGCGTTTTCGGCCGATACAACTTCCAGCGAGCCGATTTGCTGACGACTACTCTTTACCCCTCGCAAGGCGCAATACATGCAGCTGATCGCAAACATGAGATACGCCAATGACCAGAACCAGGCCTGCGACTTCAACGTCAATCCGGGTTCGAACAGGATTGGAAATGCCAGGAGCGAAAGGAAGGAACCCAGGTTCGAAAGGGAATAGAGCCGGTAAGGAGAACCGCTTCCATATACCCGCCAGTACCAGGCTTGGAGAAGGGGCCCCGTTGATGAGAGGACGAAAAAGGGCAAACCCACGCTGACGCTGAGAAGTGTCACGATCTGAAATACCGGATGATCCGCACCCTGGGGTTTCCAGTTTGAACCGGGGGTGATCGGAGAACTCCAAATGGCTGCAAGACACCCTAAGAGGAGGAGTGAACCCACCACAACTACACAATGCAGTAATGCCTGGGCACGCGACTTCAAGCGGCTGAGCCAATGAGCGTACGCGTAGCCTCCGACGAGCAGGACTTGAAAAAATAACATGCACGTTGTCCACACTGCTGCTGCCCCGCCAAACCATGGCAGGATGTACTTGCCAAGCAGAAGCTGCACCCAGAAGAGAAGAAATGCGCTGAGAAAAATCGTAATTCCAAACGGGGCTCTTGCGGGACGAGGGGGTTGATTTTCGGCCACGGTATAGTTTAGCTAAGTAATTTCTCCCGCCAGCTGAGGATTATTCTCGAAGTTCCTTACAATTAACTCTCGACGCCCTCACTCTTGAGGATTGGCATTCGCGCGAGAAGGATTGAGGAAACAAAGGCTTGGGCCGACAAACGGGCTGATCGATAGGTGGGAATCTGGCTCGAATCGCACAAATCTCGCAACGCATATCGCGCTGGCAACGTCATTCAACACAGAAACAAACAGACAACTTGAGTGCCTAGGAGGTATGAACCGTGTCCGATCAACCCTCCCAATCGGATCCGAATGCGGGTCTATCACGCAGGGATATGCTGCGCGGAGTTTCGGCAGGTGCGGCCGTATCGCTCGCAGCGCCGGCCTTTACATGGAGCCGAGAGCCGCAATCCGCCGACAATCCTACAAAAACCCTGCCGGCAAATCGCTTGACTGCCGCGTCGATGCCTCAGGGCTGGACTTTGGATGAGATTCACCGCCGTTGGCAGAGAGTTCGCCAGCGCATGAAAGATGCCCATCTGGATTGTTTGCTCCTGCCCGGCGCGGAGCCTGACGGGCGGTATCTGAGCGCGTCCTCGGCGAACTGGGTCGTGTTCCCTTATGACGGAAGGCCGGCCGCAATTTTTGCTGGGCGCGAACCCTTGCCCGTGGAGATTCTTGGAGCAGGATCGCGCGAAAAGTCTCGCGACAAGGAAAAGAAGGATGTCGACTTGGGAATGGATTTGCGCTCGCCTCGCACGGAAGAAGAGGGCATGGTGTCGCCAATCCTCATCGACGTGCTGCGCGAAAAGGGAATGGCGCAAGCTCACATCGGTGTGGGCAACTTGCAAGATGTGTATAGAAATCTCGAAGGAAACGTCAATTACACGACGTATGACCGCGTCCTGAAGGCGTTTCCGCAAGCCAAATTCACCCCGGCTTCGGACTTGATGATGCGCGCCAAGCTAGTCCGCAGCGCGGAGGAAATTGGCGTGTTTGAGAAGGCCACTCAGGTAGGCGAAGCAGGCCTGCGGGCGATGTTCGCTGCCGCGCGTCCAGGAGTAAGTCATCGGGATGTTTGGACGAACGTGTGGCGGACCATGTGGGAGGCTTCGGGAGAATATCCGCGCGTGTCCATCGCGGCGAATGCGCAGGGGGCAAGCACGCATGCGCGTCCGGTGGATGAAGCGCTCTCTTCCGGAGCAGTGCTGGCCGAGGAGATCACGTCTTCCGTTCTGGGATATCAGGCGCAAGTGAACCACTCTGTGGCGCTCGGCGCGGCGCCACCAGATTGGGATTCCGCGGCTGGGTATTCGATCGAATTGTTCCAAATTCTGGTCGACTGGATAGCCCCGGGAAAAACTTATAAGGAGTTTGTGGATTTCTATGGGCAGAAGCAGGAGGCGCGGGATACGAAGCCGCAAAATGTAGTCCTATGGACCTGCGGATTCGGCGATGGTCCGCGCTCGGGACCGGGAGGCAGGACGGAAGGCGTGAACCTGTCATTCGAATCCGGCCAGGTATTCGATCTGAAACCAGTGATCGCTGTTCGAAACGGCAACGGGGCATTGGCTCAATTCGGTGACACCGTTTTGGTCACCGAAAAGGGAGCTCGACGGCTGGGCACGCGGAAACTGGAAGTGATCACGCTGCGTGGGTGAGTAATTTCGGAGAGCAGGCGGGTGCTTTGGTTGACACGCACTATCTCAAGGACTAGACTCCGCGCAGTCGAGGGTGGCAACCCGGGGTCACATCACACGTTACGAGGAGGGGCTGATGAACACCAATAGAAGTGTATGGAGCAGGGCCTTCGTTGTGTTGGCCGGCCTCTGCTTGTTGGTTTTGTGCGCGGCGCTAGGCGCGCAGACGCTCACCGCGCCAAAATACAAGTTCGATCCGGACTGGCCCAAACCCTTGCCGAACAAGTGGAAGATGGGAGGCGTCACGGGGTTGGCCGTGGATAAGGATGACAACGTGTGGGTGCTGGATCGTCCGCATGACCTGAGAGACATGGAACTGCGCGCAGAGTTGCCCAATCCTACTACCGACTGTTGCACTCTCCCTCCCTCGATGATTCACATCGACAAGAACGGCGACGTCATCGGCTCCTTCGACGCGCCGGAAGGGCACGGCATGGCCGTGGACAGCAAGGGGTTTGTCTATATCGGACAGGACACGGTCCGCAAGTACGATCCCAAGACCGGCCAGTCCGTCGGTGAAACGCCTCGCGTGCCGGATCGGTTGGCCGTGAACGGCGAGGCTGCTCTCGGCAAGGAGCCTCACATTCCAGGCAAGGGCGGGCCTGGCCCGCTCGGGACATTCCCTGGCAGCGTTGGCGGCGGCCCTCGGCCCGATCCAGCGGCTGTTGCGGCCTTCCGCGCGAAGTATCCGCCGTCGACGCCGATGATTGTGGGAAACATCGAAGAGATACGCCTGGACGAACCCGCTCACGAACTTTACGCCACGGATAGTTATCTGGGCGGGCGCGTGATGGTGTTTGACCTGGACACGTTAGCGTTCAAGCGCGGCTGGGGCGCTTATGGAAAACCGTTGTCGGAAATGAGCACCGATGACGCGGACCGCAAATATACGCCCAATGGCCCGATGCCCAAGGAGTTCCGGGGCCACCTCACGCTGAATATTTCCAAGGACGGATTCGTTTACGCTGCCGATCGGATGGCGAATCGCATCCAGGTCACCACGAAGCAGGGCAAGTTCGTGAAGGAGTTCATCCTGGCGCCATCCACGGGTCAGGGCGGTTCCACCGGCGGCGTGGCCTTTTCGCCGGACAAGGCGCAGCGGTTTTTATTTATTTCCGATCTCACCAACAACCACATTTGGTTCCTCGACCGTGAGGAGGGCACCGTCGTGGGCCAGATGGGCACCATGAGCCAAAACGGCGGCCAATTCATGGGGCTTCACATGATCGCCGTCGATTCGAAAGGGAACATTTACACTGGAGAAGTTTCGAATGGAGAGAGGGTGCAGCGGTTTGTTCCTTCGAAGTAAGCCTTTAAATGAGTGTGGCGACGGCAGAGGGCGGGCGATGGTTGAGCGGGCAAACGCGATCCATCAGGGCTTATCGTCCCCGTTTGCGCCGCTCCCCTCGGATGGGCCATCGCCTTCAGGTAAATTGATGGACGAGGGTGCGGGGACAATGATAGGCGAGTGCGGAGGGGTCAAGGTTCTGTTCGCCGCCGTTCCCTCCGCGGTGGAGGGTCCCGTGCCGGTGGTCAGCAATCGATTCAGAATCGGGATATTCACGCGTTGCGACTCCACGAAGTCGACGCCCTCGGCCGTGAGTGTGAAATCCGAGTTGTCCGATCGCGTGATGTATCCTTTGTTCCGAAGATACCACGCTGTGAATTCCAAATAATCGCGGGGAAATCCCATCCGGCTTTCAACATCCAGAAGTGAAACTTCCGGGGTATAGGGGTTTGTCCGGCGTTGTATGTAGAGCAGCGCCAGGACTCCCAATCGGCGGTTCAACTCGCCCTCCATGCTATCCATAAAATCAATCGTTGTGGATAGAGGAACCGCCGGGGACCCTTCTTTATTGCGAGCGGCATCGTATTCGAGGCGCCGCGCTGGATCGGACAAGACGTCATAGGCTTGCTTCAACAAGAAGAACTTTTCAGCGTCGCCGGTCTCCGGATTATCCGGATGAAGGCGGACGGCGAGAAATCGATAAACACGGTGGATGGTGTCGACCTCGGCATTGGGGCTGATTTGGAGGAATTCGTAGTAATCCGGAATTTCCATCAGGGTCTCCACCTGGAAACGCATCTCGCTTGATAGATTAAGATAGCGTGGAGCGTCCCGGACGTAAACGAAATCATGGCGTTAGGGGTCGTAACGTTAACTGACGCGTGATAATCGCCCTCTTTCTACCGCACTACCTGTTGAACAGGCCTCGCTCCAGAGACACGCCAAGCTTTGCAGCAGCGCGTTCAGCATCAATAGTCTTGTCAAGTAGTTCCAATTCGACTGTGTCCGCGGCCTGAACCGTAACGGGCACGCCGAGCGCTGCGAGCGCGTTCCACAATTTTTGGTCGAGGTCGGTGAGATCGTCTCGTCTTCCGAATGGTAATCCCACGTTGCTCGCCCCCTGTACCGCAAGCGCGCGGTAGTGTCCCGGAGCCACAGCTTGCAGTGTCTGGAGCAAGGGGTCGTCTCCGCCAGCCGTGCTGCGGAGCAGGCGCGGCTGGATAATCGAAGCTGAATTCGGTTCCTGATCCGCGATTGGACGAACGAATAGCGGATCGGGAAATAGAACCACTCCATATTGCGGGTACGCCGATTTGCTGCAGGTCTCGAACATGGAGGGCTCGGCCATCGGCAGCGAGCCGTCAGGTACTATTTTTGCATTCACTTGCCCCGATTCGCCGCTGACCTCGATTTCGAGTTTTGCCGAAGCCCCCGCGGAAAGATGGAAGAAGCGACCATTGATTTCGCGTCCATCAATCCGCACCGACTGGATATACAGAGGCGCGCGCAGTCCAAGATCCACTTCGTAATCGCCGCTATCTTCCGGCCCGATGCTGAAGCTGCCGTCCGCGGATAATTTCGCGTAGAACGGCTGCCTGTACTCGTGTGGAATCAGCGCGATCCTCTGCTGGGCAACGTCAAGTGTATTGTTCCAAGCCACCGGCAGATGACTGAAGTGCACGGTCCCCGTGACGGTGGGGAGCGGCAAAGGCGTGATGTTCACTTCCGCCATTCCTTCCCGAACGTCAATTTTCTGCGAGGCCAGCAAATGTGTAACCGGCCCGTACGGCCCTGACCAAATCATTGGCTCAGGGCCGTAAGCACTATTTAGTGTCAAGAGGAAATGTCCGCCCGGGACCTTGTCGAAGGAGAAGCGATGCTCCGCATCGAGGGTCGCCATTGCCACATAGCTCACCGCTCCGGAATCACGTTCATCGAGCATCGATACCCAGAATCGATCGCCCACCGCCGCCGGAAAGTCGCCGTTCACCTTGCCGCGGAACGAATATGTCTTCTTATAATTCGGTGGAATTCGCAGGTTCAGCGCCGGACTTTTGCCGCAGCCCACATCCTTGCCGGCTTGCACGATCAGAGGAGCGGCCGTGGCGATGGTGCCGTCCGGAGAGAAAAACACTATGCGGTTCACGTCCAGCGGCGAAGCGAAAAAGTATTCTCCCGGAGATAATCCATCGGCACGAAAGAGCCCGTAATCATCCGCCGAAACCTCGGACGGCCCTCCATACAGGTCTCCGTTAACGTTCCGCTCCAGGAAAATGCGAACATTGCCTTTTAGCACGCCCAGAGGGTCGGTCACTTTGCCGCAGATTGCGCTTAGCTTCGATGTGGATAGCTTCAAACCCCGGATCCGCGCGCCACGCGCCACCACGATGGGCGTACCGCGGTCGCCTCCTTCCAGCGCGCCATACTCGGTTGTCACGATGTTCTTGCCTTCGGCACGCAACATGTACACGCCGGGATCGACTGCGTTGAATTGGAAGCTGCCATTCGTGCCCACATGCGCCGCGTACTCTGCCGAAGCGTTCGAGTTGTATCGGGCGGCTTGCAGCTTCACTGTTGTGTCTGCCGCGTTAGCGCCTACCACCTTTCCGGCCACGCTGCCCTTCGGCCGTGTCCAAGCTACCTCCCAGCGCGGCTCGCGTCGCTCATCGGGGGAGAGATGCCCGACCGCATGCGCAAGGTCGCCGCTTATGTAGATGACCATGCTCATGGGCTGCGGCTGCGCTACGGTGAACTTCCGTCCGTCGGCCGGCTTGCCATCCACCAGGATCGAATCCAGGTAGAAGGCCTCGCGCGCAAACGGCCCAATAGAAATTGTGTATTCTCCCGGCGCGACATTGTGAAAACTGAATCGATTTTTTTCGTCCAGAACTGTGGACTGAAACTCGCCATCGCCTTCGCGCAGAATGCTCACTTGCACCCTTGGCCCTCCGGCGGGGCAGCTCACGTTGTGCGCCATGCCGGGCACCTCGCCTGAAATGGAGGCCATGGCCCGCGGAGTCAACTCCACGCCATCGATTGCGGATGCTCCTACCTCGATGTGATGGACATCGAAGACTACTTTGTGCGCTGGAAGCTCTCTCCAATAGTCAATGGTTTGGTTGTCGCTCAAGACAAGATCGTATTCGCCCGGGCACACCGTGGTGGTGAAGCTCTCACCGGCGCTGTACCCATCATTGATATTCATGGCGATTGGTGCGGCCATGCTCCCGCCCGCCGGGTTTGTCGAGAGGAACTGTACCTTGTACCGCGCGTTGCCATCGCCGGGCGCGGCGGCGATATGCCCGGAAACCCTCGTCGAGTGACACCCCGTGTATTGCAGCGGAATTTCGAGGCCGCATCCCGAGGGAGCTCCGTCGCCCACCATTACGGGCTTCGCGCCATTGAAATTGAAAGATCCCGGATAGTAGGTTGCATAGCCTTCCAGGTAATACATGCCTGGGGCCACATCTTTGATCAGGAAGCTGCCATCCGCTCCTGTATGAGGGAAGTATGTCTGGGAGAGATTTCCAAACTCCGCGTTGTATCTGTAGGCGTTTACCCAGGTGTTGTTCTTCGGCGCGCCATCCTCGGTCACTCGCCCGCAGAGCGAGAGACTCGGCTTCACTGAAATGACGACGTCTTTGCGTCTCTCGCCCGGCCGCAACGTAATGGGTTGCGGCACAGGAAGCGTGAAACCGCTCGTGTCGGACTCCAATCGGTAGGCGCCTGGTTCAACTCTCGCGAAGTGAAAGCTTCCGTCTTTCGCCGTCTTCTCCTCATAGCCGTCGTAATACCGCACCGGATTCTGATCAACCGCCCGCAGATGCAGCACGATGGGCGCACCGCCCGCACCTTTTACCGTCCCAAAGAGCTCCGCGGTTGCATCGCTCTTTTGCTGTGCGTGGGTATGCGCGCTGGAAATAAGCGCCAGCACAACGAGCGCAGGAACTGCCACCCAACGAATCGAGACAGAGTCACGCATTCTGCTCTCCACCCCGGGCCGGTCCAGGCCGGCCGAAAAAGCAGTTGCCACAACGGATTCATTGACTTTAGTTCTAGCATGAAATCGGCAGAATCTGTGGTCGACACCCCCTCTCAGACTCACCTGCAGCGAGGGCCATTCGAGCCATCCGCCGATTTCGGGTAAACCACCACTTACATGGATGCGCTTTTCGAACAAATGGTTCAAAGTGGCATTCCGACCCCAAAGTGGCTCCAAAAACGTGCCTTAATTCAAAGGTACTCTCGTACCAGGCTGCCATTACCTGGGAACCATTTTCTTCTTCCTTGCGCATCTCTAACCTTATGGAGTATCTATGACCACCATGGCCGCCCCACCCATTGCTGAGAGGCCCGCGAGGACTAGGACTCCGCGGCGCGTCGCGCGTCATAGAGTCGCAGGGCTAATGTATCTCGATCTAGGTTCCGGAAATGGGGGGTTTCCGATCAACATCAGCGAAGACGGAATGGCATTTCAAGGGGTTGTACCGCTGGAGCAAGACCAGGAAATTTGCGTCAAGTTCAAGCTGGACGGCATTGACGAAACGGTGACCGCTACGGCCAAAATTGTGTGGCTGACTGAGACGCGAAAGGGCGGTGGCCTGCAGTTCATTGATTTGCCGGAAGCCTCCCGCCGCCACATTAACGATTGGATCGCGCTTCAGGAGCGTGGTGGCAGGCCCATAGAGAGGCCTGCCGCGGCAATTTCGCCTGTCGAACAGGAGGGTTCAAGACCTGTTCCCGCCGTTCCTTTGGTAGCCGATCGGGGCGATACCCCGACTCAGAGCATTCCTGTCTTTACGATACAACTGCCAAGTTCTTCGCTGCCCGCAGGCAATGCGGCGCCAGTCATTGCGCAGAATGATGCGTCCGACAAGGCTGAACTGCTTGTCAACCTGAGCCAGCCGAAATTGCCATCGGACTCATCGGCGGGTCTGAAGCGACCTTCTCAGGTTCCAGCTCAACCTGCGAAGGACAAAAAGAAGCATTCATGGGTCAGGTCGTCCGTGTTCATGTTGGGGTTGGCTGCTTCTATCGCGATGATCGTCGTTTCCGGAGCGATCCTCTGGCCCCTCCGCGGAGCCTTGCTTGGACACTCCGTTAGCGATAACCCGGCTCAAAAGGTGATTCAGCCCGCCTCTGCACCAATAGCCGCGCTGCCGCCGGAAAAGGCTGCTGTTGTTGAGCCATCGAGCGATCCAACAACATTTGAATCGCTGCCGTTGGCTCCCATTGCCAATGCGCAAGAAAATCCGACGGTACTATCTCCACTGAACGTAACGACGAGCGGCTCGAGCCATCCGGTGGAAAACCCAAAACCGTTAGCGCCGAAAATTAATCCTCGGACCACAACAAAGGTTCCGGCCTCCCCCATAGCCGCCATCCGTCCAGCGGCCCCCGCAATCGTGCCTGCGCAGGCCGAGCAATCCGTTGCGGGACCAGCCAACCCGGTTCCGGAAGACAGAAAGCAACTTCCAGCAGCCGCACCCGCTGAGGAGAGGGCCTCATCGCTCTCACCAAAGCTACCCGAAAATTCCTTGAGTGCGACAGGGTCCATCGAAATCATTCCCGACCCTTATCCCTCGATTCTTGTGCCGGCGGAATCCAAGGCGAGGTTATCGCGGCCAGGGACCAGCCTTCAGATAGGGCAGCTGGTCTCCAAAGGCGAGCCGGTCTACCCGCCGGAAGCACTTCGACAGCGGATGGCAGGGACTGTGAAGGTTCATGTCGTTATTGGAGTGAATGGGACCGTTGAGAAAGCCGAGCCATTAAATGGACAATCGTTGCTTGAGGAAGCGGCTCTTCGCGCCGTTCAACAATGGCGGTATGAACCCACATTGCTGGGGAGTGAGGCAATTGAAGTGGAAGAAGACATCACACTTGTGTTTCGGATCACGAGTCCCCCGCCTGCTGCAAATTAGACAAGCAAAATAGGGCAGATTGTTCCAGGGATTGTGCGTCCTGTCGCTCAGGGTGCGACAGGGCTAATGGGCGCATGGTTTTCTGAGAGCACGATCGCCGCGGCCGTGCCCGCCGCGATTCCACCTCCGGCGAGACCGAGATAAATCCATAAATTGCGCCTGCCGGCTGACTGGGTGCCGCCTGGTATGGGCTTGTCCAGCGCCGCCAATTCACCTTTTGGAGAAATCCGCGCGGACTGGCCGGCCTGGAGGAAAAGACCGGGTGCTTGCTGCAACGGGATTACTCCTACGTTTCCCGCCGAACAGGTGACCACGAACGAACCGTCCGCCAATTTCTCGATCGTCGCGGTCGTACGCTCATTTCGGTTGGTCGGCACGACTGCAAAATTTCCAGCTCGCACAACCGCCCCACTCGTCCCTTCCAGAGATTTTACGGAGATCGCTCCCGATTCCAATTCAGCAAAATAATGCGGGTCTCCGGCGAACACGACCTGGCTTTGGCGAGGAATCTGGAAGGAGTTATTCCCGCTGGTCGTTAGGATCGCCGTGCCGGTTTCTCCCGTGCGCACAGCGTCACCCGGAAAGATCGTCAACTCCGAGGGGGCTCGAGATCCATTTACGAAAACTTCCCCGGACGAATTCAAGGAACCGAGACTTTGCCGCTGCTGATCGGGCGATGCAACTTGGCCATGCGCCGATGCGGCGAGCAGCAAAAATGGCAGAAGCAGAGCTGGTCTCTTTATGAAAGACATGCGATGAGCGTACTATGATCTGCTTTTTTACCAAGTGTTCCGGTCCGCGTTGATACGAATCCGGCAACACCGCGAGGCCAGCGCACGCCTCACCCCGAGGACGGGGGAGATACTCGATTAGTCAAACATCGAGCCGAAACCAATGCGCCTCGCGAAAAGCTGCGTGATTAGAAAAAGGGCGATACGCTATACTAACCTCCCAATACGGAGTTGCTTTCGGCGGACGGTGTCGCCAGCGGATACGAGGAGTCGGCGCCTTGGACCCCGCCAACGAGAGTTTTAGAGGAGGGGTCAACATGGTAGAGCGGCGGCAGCACGAGAGGCATGCCTTCTCCGCGATGGCGGAAGTGGTGGATATGGCTACCGGCGCGCGTTTGTCTACGCGCGCAGCCGATTTGAATAAAGGGGGTTGCTATCTGGACATGCTGAGCCCTCTGCCCATCGGATCCAAAGTGCGAATCCGGATCTCCTCGGACGGAGGCGATTTGGCCTGCACCGCAGTGGTGCGAGATTCACAACCCGGAATGGGCATGGGAGTCGCCTTTACGGACTTGAACGACGCACAGAAGGCGCTCATCGATAGTTGGATCGAAAGGCTGGGTTCGCCCGGGCTTGCGGGTCATTCGCCGTCCCCTCTTTCGGAAAATGCTAAATCTGTCCCGCCTCCCGACCAAAGGGAGACCCTCGCGGTAAAGCTGATCGACCTCTTGCACAAAAAAGGCTTGCTTAGCTCGAACGATGTCGCCGCCTTGCTCCGTGACCGGATCTTGTAGATCCGCCGGGCATCTCGCGCTCCTCTCCCGGCCAAGCATGATCAATGGACTTGTCGGATCATGGCCCAAGCTAGCTGAGGCCAAAAACAAGGTCACAGATAAAGGGAATAACCGGGGGGTGAGGCCATCTCCACGAAGGAAATCTACAATTGACGTGATTTGAATTCGCTCATCGAAACTACGAGCGATATGAAAGTGCAAGCTTTGCTCCGGGACAAAGCAAAACGGGCAGAGGTTGCCGCGCGCGCGGACCTATCATCTGCCCGGAGATATCGACGAAGCGGAGAAATGCTATTTGGAGCCGAGCGTCTGCACGATGGCTAGTGCCTTCGCCACATGCTGATCGGGTGAAATCCCGTCGTCCTTGGATGAAAACGCCGCGACGATCTTGTGGTCTTTGCCGATGACGAAAGTTTCGCGTTCGATGAAGTCATGGTCAATCGCGTCACCCTTCACGTCCAACTGGCCGGCTTTTACGGCGGTCGTGGCCAGGTTGTAAGAGGTTGCGATTTTCTTGTCCGCATCGGAGGCTACCGGAAACTTTCCGGCGCAAAACTCCGGGTCCGCAGCAAACCGGTTGAGTCGCGCGATGCTGTCAGCCGAGACGCCAATAATGCTGGCCCCGGCGGCATCGAATTTATCTTTCTCCATTGAAAATGTATGCGCTTCAAGATCGCAGCCCTTGGTATAGGCAGAAGGGAAGAAGTAGACCACGACCGGCCCCTTCTTCAGGGCCTCTTGCAGGGAAAAATCAAATTCTTTTCCTCCCAGCGAACCGCGAGCCGAGAAATTGGGCGCCATGTCGCCCACTTTGAGGGCAGCCAAAACGGGCAAGCTAATCAGCAAGGAAACCGCAAAACCTAGAACCAATTTTTTCATAACAAATTCCTCCCTGACCATCGAAGTAAAAGGAGCATACCACAACTCGGAGCCGTTGGGATTGTCCTCGTTCGTTTGCCGGATTCACCCGTTTGAAAGGAGTCCCACCGATCTTCTCGACTTTTGGCCGGTCATCAATTGTGCGTTTGACCGGGGCAGCTTCCTGCACTAGTATCCCGGGTCAGCGAGGAGATAAAAATGAAATTCGCCGATCGATCGTACGCCTGGGTGATCGTGGGTATTATTCTGTCCATTCTTGTGGCTTGCCCCCGCGCCGGTGCACAAGCAAGGACGCGGCAGACCGTACTGAAAGGGGCGCGCCTGATTGACGGGACAGGCCGGCCGGCAATCGAGAACTCCGTGCTCGTCATCGAAGGCGATCATGTTGTCGCTGCCGGAAAGGCGGGGACGGTCTCTATTCCTGAAGGCGCCGATGTGAAGGACGTCAGCGGAAAAACGATCATGCCCGCGCTCATCAACCTCCACGGCCACCTTGGGCTGTCAACGAATGGCGCCGATTCCGTGGCCGGACACTACACGCAGGAAAACGTTCTCAAGCAGCTCAACAAATATCTTTCTTATGGCGTGGCAACCACTACATCCCTCGGACAGGATGAAGATGAGATTTACAAAATACGAGACGCTCAACACGCCGGAACCTTGGGTGGCGCGCGCCTCTACACCGCGGGCCGCGGGTTCCTTGAATATACCGGGCGGGCAAACCCCGCGGACCACCGCTACCGCCCTCAAACTCCGGAGGAAGCCCGCGCCGACGTCCGCGAACTTGCGGCGCATCACCCCGACTTCATGAAAATGTGGGTGGACGACGGGCTGGGTCACGGCGTGAAAATAAAGCCGGAGATCTATCAAGCCATCATCGATGAAGCGCACAAGCAGCACATCCGTGTATTCGCCCATGAATATTACTTGAGCGACGCGAAAGCGCTGCTCGCGGCCGGCATTGACGGCTTCGCTCACAGCATTCGCGATCAGCCCGTGGACCAGGACGTGATGCACACCATGAAAGCACGCGGCGTTTTCCTGATCCCCACCCTTGTCCGCGACGAAGTCCTGTTTGCTTACGCCGACAATTTGAAATGGCTGGACGATCCGTTTTTCGTAGCGGGGTTCGAGCCGGCGGCGATGGCCATGGTCCGAAGTCCGGAAAACGTTGAAAAAGGCCGAAAAGATCCGGACATAGCCAAGTACAGAGCGGGACTCGAAATGGGCAAGAAAAATCTGAAGACGCTCTCCGACGCCGGCGTGAAAATCGCGTTTGGTACGGATTCGGGAATCCCCACTCGTTTCCCCGGCTACCTTGAACATAGGGAATTGCAGTTGATGGTGGAAGCAGGCCTCACTCCCATGAAAGCGATCGTCGCCGCGACCAGGACGAACGCGGAAATTCTGGGAGGGGCCAAGCAGTTCGGAACATTGCAATCGGGCCGGCGGGCCGATTTCCTCGTGCTGGATGCGAACCCGTTGGACGATATTCATAACACGGAGAGGCTGTCCGCTGTCTGGCAGTCCGGCAAGATCGTGCCTTCCGTATCCGCGAAAACTGTGTCCGGGAACTAAGACGAAACGTCATTTGGATATTGGCTAGTTTCTGGCAGGTTTAGCTTTTTGTGATTACTCCCGGGAAGTCGGGCTATCTGCAAAGTTGTGGCGTTTCAGCAGCACAGACTTCAGTCTGTGGGGGTTAGTCCGAGCAAAGTCAAAATCCACAGACTGAAGTCTGTGCTACTAAAAGCCAGGAGCCGAACGATGCGAATCCGAACGATGATTCTACCTCTGCCTTTGATTTTCCTTTGCGCATTACAGGCAGGAGCCCAGGCCCCCGGTACGGCCAACACTCCCGACCCAGGCGTCAGCCCGGTAAGACAAATAGACCGCGCTGAAGTCCGTGTTACACGGGTCGAACTCCAGCCTGGCGCCATCCGCAGCATGCACGCCCACACCGATGTCCGGTTCCACCTGTTCATTCCCGTCGCCGGAAAACTCGAGCTGACCATTGGCTCTGCAAAACCGGTCGAAGCAACGCCGGGGCAAGCGTTTTTCATGGAGAGGGGCACGATGCACGGGTTCAGGAATGTCGGATCTTCGCCAGCCATGGTAATGGAGGTTTTTGTAAAAGACGTCGCGGCAACCGCCCAAAAAGTGCCCGGTCGCCCTGCCGGGTGGCAGGATGTGTTGCTCCTTTCACAGGTGCGGGAAATCGAAGAGTTGAGCCGGCATGCGCCAATACCATCGATGCGGAGCGCATGGTCCGGCGCGGAAGTAAGTAGCATGAAGCTCCAAGAGGCCAAGGGGCATTGAAATAATTTGCATCGTAATTTCGGCAAGGCGCGTCTGAATTTTCCTGCGATTTTTCATTCTGGCTAAGCCCAACCTAGGATTCCTAGTTCGCTCAATCGATCCAAATGGGCGGCGGGCCACGTTCCGATAAGAGGACTTCTCAGGATGTGGCGATGACCGCCATGTAGCTCAGATGACCAGTGCTATACTCCCGCGCATAAACACTGACGGCTCCGCCCTGAAAAGAATGTCGAATCGTGAGCGATTCGTCTCATTGATGAAAAATCCGAGTTCATGGCTGCTAACTGCCGTAATAGTTCTTGCATTCGTTCCTTGGAGCCTCCTATTGCTTAGTCCAATGTCCCCGGTCGCCGCTTTTGTTTGCGGGGCTATCGTAGGATGTATTTGGCTGGCGCTGGCAGTCACCTACTACCGCCGCGTAAGAACGGATCGTGCAATATTCATTGTCCTGCTGATACCAATAGCCTTTGGACCCGTGATCTATTTCTTGTTTATAGCTCTAGTCGTTGTTTTCGGTCGCTTCGCACCCTAGTCAACATCAGACAGTTTTGCGAAGTGAGTGTTGGGAAAACGCACATTCCGATAAGCCGACTTCTCGGGACTTGGCGCGAGTTGTAACTTGGCGTGGGGGCCGAGGATTACTTACGGTTTGCCGACAACCCGGAAGTTATCGGTTCAAACCACGTCAAAAGGCCTGTTTTATTGGGGATTTGCAGGATTAAGCGCGATCGCAGTTACTTGCTGACCGGGACCTTGCGGCGCAGTTCGTCGGAGAAGTTTTCGAGGAAGATCACATGGCTCTGCGCATTCTGCGCTTCCGCTGTCTCGACCGGCATTAAAGCGGCGATGTGCTTGCCGTCGGGCGAGAGAAACGCCGCGAATACCGTGCTGGTGCGAGTAACGATCATCGTGTCCTCCAGATCGAAATCGGATCAAAGTCGGAAGCAAGGTTACTTCGAGTTTTGCATTCGTCAATTCGCCAAGGAGTTGCGCGAGATATTTTTTCCAAACCGCGGCCTAGAGAAAAGTGGAATGGCCGCACGCCTTACTTCCAGGCCTCGTAGACCGGCTTGCCCACGCATGATGCGCGGAACCATCGCGCCGGGGACTGGACGAATCCTCGTGGCTCCGAAAAGCAACAGGCCACCGCTACCGGTGGCCTGTTGCACTCTAAATCCGTCATGTTGCGGTCTAGCGATTGAAAGGAACGACCAGGGAATCGTGCCCGAGGATGTGGCCGTCCATGGCCTTCATCACGTCCGCGCGCGTGGCCGTTTCCGGCAAGTCCACCTTGGTATCGAGTGCGAACATATCGAACGCGTAGTGGTGCAGCAGGGGAACATTTTGCGGCGGGCACGGCGGCAGATAGCCGATGATGCCACCCTGGCCCGGATTGCCGTTTGTCTGATGACTACCGTCCGGAAGATCGGCGGTATTGGACGGAACACCCTGCGGGAACTTGGTCGCTGTAGCGGGGATGTTCCACACCATCCAATGCAAAATGTCGTCGAGTTTCTTCTGCGGACGCGGTTCCATGTCGTGGACGATCAGAGCGAAGCTCACCGTGCCTCTCGGCGCGTTCATCCATTGCAGGGGCGGCGACACCGCCTCCGTACCGGCGGCGCAAGTGAATTGCTGCGGGAGCAGCGAGCCGTCGACCATATCAGGACTCATGATGCTGAACGGCGGCGGAGGAGCTCCCCCACGCCCGGGAGCACCCGCGCCCGGTCTGGCAGGCGGAGCGCCGGCAGCCGGAGGGGCCTGCTGTGCGAGCGAAAGACCCGCACTTGCGATCGAGAGAAGGAATGCCGCCGCGACCAATGAAGCTATCTTGCGCATGCCATTTTTCTCCTTCTCGTCAGTAATAGATGTAGGCGGCGCCGGCGCTGATGGCCGACGTATCGTCCTGCTTGCCGTTGACGCCCTTGGCGGCGCTATTTTCCATTGTCGCGCCGGCGGCGAGCACCTTGCCGTCGCCATTAAGCGCAACCGAGATGCCGAATTCCGCGGCAGGCTTGGTGTTGGAAGCCTTGACGTAGGCCGTGGGATTCCAGGTCGTGCCGCTGCGGGTGTAAACGTAGACCGCGCCGGAATCTTCCATGGAGGCGTCAGACTGATCCCCGTTGACGCCCTTGGCGCCGCTGTCCTCAAGGTGCGAGCCGATGGCAATCGTGTTGCCGTCCCGGCTCATGGCCAAAGCCCATCCGAATTGGTCATTCTCCCGCGGATTGAAGGCCTTCACATAAGCCTGTTGCGACCACTTGCCTGCCGCACGCACGAAAACGTAGGCCCCGCCGACGGAGTCCAAAAGGTCCTTCTGGCCGGCATTGATTTGGCTGAATTTATCTTCCACGGAGCCGGCGAGAATGGTGTTGCCGTCGTCGCTGATGGCCAGCGAGCATCCGAGGTAATCGCCTACCTCGCCGTTCGTGGCGATGACACGCATTTGCTGCGACCAGGTCCCCTTGTTGCGCGTGAAGACGTAAATGGCGCCTCTACGGCCTTCGTCATTGTACGCGCCCACGCCGAGGGTGTCGCCGTTGCCGTTCAAGCCGACGGAGTAGCCGAACAGTAAACCGGGCGCGGTCGTGTTCCAGGGCTTGACGTAAGCCTGTTGCGACCAGGTGTCGCCGCTGTGGTTGAAGATGAACACCGCTCCGGAATCCGGTGCACCCGTGTTCTTTTGGTCGCCGTTGATGCCCGTGGCGTTGCTGGGATCGCTGGTCTCGCTCACGGCGAGCGTGCTTCCGTCACTGCTGAGGGAGACCGCGTAGCCGAACTGGTAGCCTACATCCGGCCCGCCGGTGTTTGACGATTTCAGGTAGGCCTGCTGCGACCAGGCAGCGCCGGCGCGCGCGAAGACATAGACGGCGCCCGCACCCGACATCGAACGGTCGCTCTGATTGCCATTAATGCCAGTGGCCGAACTAGCTTCTCCAGAAGAGCCGACTGCCAATAGGTTGCCATCGGCGCTCAGGGTCAGCGAGTTTCCGAATTGAGCGCCTTCCGCCGTATTCGAGGCCTTAAGGTAGGCCTGCTGCCTCCAGCCCTTTTTGTCTCGAGTATAGATGTACACCGCGCCGGAACCTATCGCCCGGTCCTTGGAGACGCCGTTGATGCCTTTAGCTGCGCTGTCCTCGGCAGTGGCGCTGACCGCGAGTGTGTTGCCGTCGGCGCTGAGCGCTATCGCGTCGCCGAACTGATTGTCCTTGCCGGTATTGGAAGCCTTGATGTAGGCGATCGATTTCGGCAGCCACGTTCCTGTCGGCGTTGTGGTGGCTTTCGGCGGTTGCGGCGGGCCGCTCATCCGAGTATGCGTTTGCCCGAAGCTGGAGTTGACCGGAGCACACAAGGCTGCCACCGTCAGGCCGACCACCAGCACACCCTTCTTGCTGTCCCTCATCGCACAACTCCTTCAGGCAAGCGCCGGACAAAATAACAAACTACCGCAGGGCCCCGGCGGGAAAGGGAGCCACTTCGCGTCACATCCCCCGCCGCAAAGAGAAAGCGCGATCTCGGAGACGACCCTAGTTCGCCGGTGCTGCCGGCGGGGCTTGCTCGGCCTTAATACTGTTGTGGATGACTTTCCCCGTGTCCGTCATGGTGATCTTGCTCTCGTGAGAAAGGTTCATGTCGTTGGAGCCGTTCTTGTTGCGGGGCCCAATGATGGTGATTTTGTCCCCGGGCTTCAGCGTGTCACGATCCCAGCCATCGGCCCTGCGCAACGCGTTGGCGCCGCCGAGTTCGGCATGCCACTGTTGCATGGTGCCGTTCTGATCCTTCGCTTCAAAAATAATTGCCGAATGCGGGTTCTCAAGCTGAAATTCCAGGACAGTCCCTTGCACGGTGTACGGGTGTTCCTCGTCGTAGCGGCCTGCAAAACCATGGTGCGCCAGCGCGGGACTCGCGAGCAGCAGAGCCGCAAGCGATACGAAAAAAGACGCCATTCGCTTATTCTTCATTCGATTACCCCTCCCTCATGGGTGAGCGTTTCTCATGGGTGCGCGTCACGGCCATCACTCGGATATTCGCGCGGCCATGTTCATACAAGCGCAATGATTTCACTTGGGCGATCCGGATCCTGCCTTCCTTCCAGACGTTACACCAAGCCCTTCGGTTTCTGCAATCTGAGCGCCCGCGCTTCTAACTCCTTCCTCATGTTCAAACCGCCCTTTACGGTTTCCCGCCGGAACCTACGGCGGCTAAAATTTCGTATGGTCCGAGTTTGGTACTTGGGGGGAGTGGCATGGGGTTTGAGACGGGTGAGTTTACTCGATCACGGACCGATAAGGTAACGGAATACGGGCAAACCGTAAGTAATCCCTCCACCTAGAGCGGATTGGGCCTGAGAAACGGGATTATCGTCATGTGGGAATGTGGCCCTCCGACTCGCGGGCCGAATTCCGATAAGATGACACGTCAGGACCTGGCTATGCGGACGGCCCGCCGGGAGCTACCTAATGCTGTTGATCTGGCTCCTCAGCGAGTGCCGCTAGGGAATAGTCATCATAGTGATCCTGTACGAAGAATGCGGTCTTCGGCTCGAGCGGTTGGTCCAGCTTGTCCGTCTGTTCGTCCACGAGTTTGCCGTTCATATGGACGCGCATCGTTAGGGTGTCGCCGACGTTGGGATGGTCGGCATCCAGTTCGATATAGCCGCCCACGCCTGAGGGCACATCGATGCTCCAGGATTTCGTCCCCGCCGGAATCTTCTCCAAGCTGTCCAGAATCATCTGTTCGCCCGGGGGCTTATCGAGTCGCTCAAAGGATACCCGCATGGTGGCTGCGGAAGTGCTCTCCGCGTTGATTTCGAGCATCTGGCCGCCGGTACCAACTTTGGATGGAATGTGATTCTCGGTTGTGACCGGCTTGCCCTTCGAGCCTGGGCCGTAGGACCACCAAGCCAGCATTAGCGCCGTGCCCAGCAATGACAGTCCGCCACGAATCAATAGTCTCCGCATGGATATCGCTCCTAGGCGAGGCGTCATTATTCACGATGATAAATGTGGCTGGCAGGCTTGCCAACGACGCCGCAGGACAGGTGTGTCGATTCAAGAACGTTGAGGCTTTCGGAGCGTTTCCCAAGTCCTGAGAAACAGGATTATCGGCAACTGGGAATTGTGCCTCCAGCTTTCAATATTCCTGCTGACATGCGCCCTAGGTATACCCGCCTGCAGAATGCACTTTTTCAGGACGGCCTCAGACATTGTGGCAAATCTCACCACGGCCCAGCCTGGAGATGAGATTTGCATCCGAGGTGAGTTTGCCCCGAACACCCCGTATGGGCTTGTCCTAGAAGTCCGCAAGGATGGCTTTGATCCGGCGGAGGTTTACCCTAACTTGCCAAATGAAGGTGGGTGAAAATCTGTTGAACAAGTTTGCGATAAACCAACATGTCAGAAGTCACGGGGGCGCATCATTGGGAATACCCAGAGCAGCGTAGGCTAATCCGCCAAGGATAAACTTGTGCGTCGCTGACAGGCTGCTCCGAATTCAATCCTCCCCTAGACGGACGACAATCAGTTTTTCGGCGCGCCGCGGATGCCCGCGGGCGCGTTCGGGTCGGGTCTGAGTTCGGGCGGGAATAGGTTGAACAGCGCGTTCATCACGGTCACGGCCTTGGCGTGTTCGGCCATTAGCTTATCGGGATCGGGCGTAGTGGAGCTCATGTCCGATACTTTCTGATAGGCCGCGACGGCTGCCTTCAGCTTTGTTTCCACCTTGGCCTTGAAAGCGGCGGGCTCATCTTTTACGGCTGTGCGCACGGCGTCGGCGGATTCCGTGTACTCCTTGAACTCGCGCGGTACGCGCGCGAAGTTCTTGGCGGTGATTTGCCTCTTGAAGTCATTGGACACCTGCATAAGAAGCCTGAGTCCAGTCTTCACATCGTCGGGTGATTTCAGTTGGGCCGCCACAGTGGATGCCATAACCAGCGCCAATCCGATCGTCATGAGAGCGGCCGCGATTCTTTCAGGTTTCATAATTTTCTCCTTGTTGTTTGTGGAACGCTTACTTCGTGACGTGCAAGATCCCGCGCATGTCCTCCGGATGAGTCGAACACAAAAACGGATAGTCGCCGGGCGAGGGCGCCGTAAACTGTACCATCACTGACTCGCCCTTATCGCATAACGGCGTTGCGGTAATGACTCGGGGATCGCCGCTCGCAACGACGCCGTCGTTGGCCGCGAAGTCCTTGCTTAGCGCCTCCAGTTGATCCGCACGCGTCAGCAGCCAATTATGGCGCACGGTCACGAGGCGGCCCGCATGGTGGAACGTGAGGCGAACCAGCGCACTGGTCGGACAGGTCAGCGTGTCGGGCTTGAATGCGATGAAGTCACCGTCTGTTTCGATGTAGAGATCGACAACCTCTTGCGCAGACTTCTGACTGCGGCCACATCCCAAGGGAATCAATAGAGGCGCGAACATTACGAAAAGCAAGCGCCGCCGTGCAACAGGCGCATCACTGCGTAGGGGGCCTCTTCGGAATGGCATCGCCGGGATGGTACTGCGGAGAGATAACGGGTGCAAGTGCTTGAGTTTTGGGCAGCGAGAAGCGATTTTGCGGTCCCGACTCCAGTAGAACTGGGAGTCCGGCCTATCCCACATGACGATAAGCGGACTTGTCGGGACTTGGCAGTAGTCAAGGAAGTGACTGGTTGTGGGGAGCGGAACAGCAAATCAAATGCGAACTGCTCAATGGATTGGGAGAGCCGCCGAGTGGTATATACTCGTAGGTCTTCGGGAAACACAGTGCGGATATCCCGACTAAGTGCACATTGAATTTTCGGTGGGTGCGCAATGCCAAGAATTGGCAGGATTCTTCTTCCGATCGATTTCCAGGATCCATCGAAGAACGTGGTTCATCAGGCCGCGGTTCTGGCCCGCCACTTCCATTCCGAGATCGTGATGTTGCACGTGGTGACGCCGCTAAGCTATTCCGCAGCCATGATCGAGGGTGGTTATGTGCCCGCTAATCTGGGCGATCTGCTCAAGGAACTCATCCGCCAGGCCCAGAAACAACTGGACGATGCTCTAAGGCCCGAGCTGGATGGCCTTGCCGTCAAGCGCGTGCTTCTCGAAGGAGATCCTGCACTCACCATTGTGCAAACAGCTCGCGTTGAAAAAGCGGACTTGATCGCCATGCCAACGCACGGCTACGGGGCGTTTCGCCGCTTCCTGCTGGGTTCGGTGACAGCGAAAGTGCTCCACGACAGCGATTGCCCCGTGTGGACCGGGGCCCATCTGGAAGGAGAGCCCGCCCGCGAATTCTCGATTCGCAACATCCTGTGTGCGGTAGATCTGAGCGCCCATAGCTCGAAGACTGTCCAATGGGCCTCGCAATTGGCCACCGAATTTGGCGCTCGGCTGATACTTGCTCATATCATCGCCGGAATGGAA
>DATNIO010000159.1:0-27459 GCA_035604385.1 Verrucomicrobiia bacterium
AGACCAAGGACCTGATACCTCAGCTCACGAGTTCCGAGTGGTTGATCAGCGTCCCCGGGACAGAGGCGCAGAAGAACCAGCTATTTCGTTGCGCCGCTTGCCACTCCCTTGCGCCGATTGTGCAGAGCACCTACGATGCGCAAGGATGGCTTACCACTTTTGCGCGGATGAGAAGTTATTCCGAGCAGGCCGTCCTGGAACATCCGGTCTCGTTGCCCTACAAAGTTGCCGTTCAGCTGGACCCGGAATTCGCGAAATATTTGAGCACGATCAATTTGAGTGCGACGACCGAATGGAAATATGAGTTGAAGACGCTTCCGCGTCCCACGGGCAGAGCTACGCGTGTCATCGTCACGGAATACGATTTGCCGGATCCGGGAAGGTTGCCGCACGACGCCGACCTCGATGACAAGGGAATGGTCTGGTACAACGATTTTCGCGAGCCGCTCATCGGCCGCCTCGACCCGCGAACCGGCGAGACCAAAGAATGGCGCATGCCGCCGCTCAAGCCGGATTTCCCCGAGGGGACCCTTTCCATCGAGTTCAACCGCGACGGCTACTTGTGGATTCCGCGATTCCGCCAAGGGGGATATACGCGCTTCGATCCGCGGACCGAGGAATTTAAGACGTGGCTGGTGCCGCCGGCGTTCAACGACGCACGCGCCATTCAGCCGCAAGTCGCCGCCGCGCCCGACGGGACCGCTTGGTTTCCGGGAGGCGAGAGTCTTCTGATTTTCAAGGTCGATCCGGCGACGAACCAGGTCAGCGAGTATCCGATGTATCCGGACTACCATCCCGACGAGAAAAGCTCCGGCATCATCCAGTTCGCTTACAACGCGACGCCTGCCGGGCACTCGACCTACGGGCTGGCCGCCGATTCAAAATCGAACATCTACATTTGCGACATCGTGGGCGGCAACATCGGCAAGATCGACGGGAAAACGGGCAAAGTAACTTTGTACAAGACGCCCACCTTGAATTCCGGTCCGCGCCGCGTGTCGGTGGATTCGCAAGATCGCGTGTGGTTTGGCGAGTATTACGCGAATAAGCTCGGGATGTTTGACCCGAAAACGGAGCGGTTCAAGGAATGGACTGCGCCGACGCCGTGGGTCGGCCCGTATCCCGCCAAGACCGACAAGAACGGCGACGCGTGGACTGCCGGAATGAGCACCGACCTGATCCTGCGCCTCAATCCCAAGACGGGCAAATTTACGGAGTATATGCTGCCGACGGTGAGCGCGAACATCAGGCACATCGATGTAGACAATTCCACGTCTCCGGTTGCGGTATGGGTTGCGGAAGTTCATCAAGGCAAGATCGCCAAGATTGAGCCGCTCGACTGAATTCTTGAGAGCAGCATCAGTCCGTTGCGAGGAGAGTTAGTCTGATGCACAAATTGATTCGCGCCATTGCATCCACCGCGTTGCCTTTGGCTACTTGCTTCTTATTTTCTCATTCAGCCAACGGCCAACAGCCGCCTAAGGAACTGCAGCCGCCTGCCGGCGAGCAACTGCTTCTTCAGGTGCACGCCAAGGGCGATCAGATCTACACGTGCAAAGCCGATGGCGGGCAATTTGCCTGGACGCTGAAAGCTCCCGACGCGCAGCTCTTCGACAAAAACGGGAAACTGTTCGGTAAGCATTTTGCCGGGCCTTCGTGGGAAGCGAGCGATGGCAGCCGAGTCACGGGGAAAGCTGTGGCCAACGCGCCTTCACCCGATGCCGATTCCATTCCTTGGCTGTTGGTCGCAGTGGTCAGTCGTAACGGGGATGGCATTCTCGCGCGTGTTACATCAATCCAGCGCGTCAACACGAAGGGCGGCAAGGCGCCCGCTTCCGGCTGTGATGCCGGGCATGACAGCCAGGAACAGCGCGCACCCTATACTGCCGACTACGTATTCTTCGCCCCAAAATAAATCCAAACCCATTTGGCCATGCAAGAGGGCAGGGAATTCGTTCCGCGCGATTTCTTATTGAGGTTGACGCATTCATTGGCCAGAGGTATAGAGTTTGCCTGAATGCTTGTTTGCACAAATGCAAAGGAGAGACAGAACCATGAAAACGAACCCAAAACTGATGTTGGCGGTACTCGTCGGAGCTTCGATCGGCGCAGCGGGGGCGGCGGTGATTCATGCGCAGCAAGCGAAGGTGTCGCCTGGCTACGTCGTCGCGGAGGTCGATGTAACCAATCCCGAAACATTTAAGGAATATGCTGAAAAGACGCCGGGTACCGTTGCAGCTTCCGGGGGCCGCTATATCATTCGCGGCGGCAAATCGGAGTCCATCGAAGGCGAACCGCCCAAGCGCTTCGTGGTCATCCGATTCGACAGCGTGGAGAAAGCGAAGGCCTGGGAAGATTCGCCGGCGTATGACGCGATCAAGCCGATCCGGCACAGCTCGGCGAAGAGCCGCGTATTTATCATTGAAGGCGCCGGTCCACAGTAAAGGCGCCCTTGCCTCAACAAGTCTGAAGCGTCCCAAAGCCTCGCGGAAAGACGGCGAGAGAATTTGCGCGCCTTCATCTTAATTGAATACCCGGGGTGTGAGATTTCTAGTAACAACCTCAACAATCGAAACTACAGTTGTGCTTTGTCCTGAAGTTCAATCCAGTAGAATGTGGCTTCGAGATGAGGACGGACCCACTGCACGCCACGGAGCAAGGCAGTTTAAGTAGCCGCAGCGCCGTCTTCCGCAAACTGGCCCTATTCGCCATTTTCATATGCAGCGCTTTCCTGCTGGCTGAAGTCCTTGCAGGCCAAATCGAATTGCCTCGCAACGCGCTCTGGGAGGTCGTGCACAATGTCTGCGTCCCCGGACAATTACAAATTCACGATCCTAAGCCGTGCCTCAAAGTCGATCTGAACGGTGGAGTCGATCGTGGATTCGCGATCCTCAGGGACCCCAGAGGGGGCACGCAATTCTTGCTGATTCCTACCGCTCGCATTTCCGGAATCGAGAGTCCCATCGTTCGCGAGATGGATGCGGCAAATTATTTCGCCTACGCCTGGGAAGTTCGGACGAATATCAACGAAGCGCTGCGACGAGACCTTCGGCGCGATGAAATTGGCCTGGCCATCAATTCGGGCGTGAGCCGATCCCAGGATCAGCTGCACATCCACTTTTCCTGCATCCGAGCGGAAGTTTTTGAGACCCTGCACAAGAATGAAAGGCAGATTGGGAGCCACTGGGCTCGCTTCAAAGCCCCTCTCTACGGCCAGCACTACATGGCGATGTGGGTATCGGGCGAGAACCTCAGTCCGCACAACCCATTCCGTCTTTTGGCGGAGGGATTGCCGAATGCAACGTTAAACATGGCCGATCGCACGCTGGTTGTAATCGGTTTCACACGTTCTGAAGGGACTCACGGATTTGTGATTCTCGCCGGCGAACTCAACATTCAAAAGGGTGATCTGGCAAACGGGGAGGATTTGCTCGACAATTCCTGCGATATTGCGGCGAAGGGAAACAGCTGAATTCGAGGGTTTAGTGGCGCGGGCTTCAGCCTGCGGGGGTTCGTCACTCTAAGGCCTAAGGCCCACAGGCTGAAGCCTGCGCCACTGCTAGTATCCCATGTGGTGGAGAATGCCGACCGCTACCGCTGCTGCCAGGCAATAAATTCCGAAAAGATACCAGCGGTCGCTTTCGAGCCACTTGCTGAGCCATTTGAGCGCCAATAGGCCGGCGACAAACGCGCACACCATGCCGATTAGGCTCGGCGTCATCGCCGATGCCAAATTTAGTCCGCCGCTGATGCGCTCGGCCCTCATGAGGCGGAGCACTTCGCGGCCGTCCGCGGCGGGAGTGATCGCCACGGCGAGAGCGAAGCTGAATGCTTCGGCGCGCGATTTCTCGACGCCGGCCAAGAGGCCCGTCGATATCGTCGCGCCGGAGCGCGAAAAGCCGCGGAAGGGGAGGCAGAATCCCTGCACGATTCCGATCAGCGCGCCCTGTTTCATTCCCAGCCCGCCGGTGCTGATTGCTCCCTCAAAGGGATGCCGCTTCTCGTAAATTCCGGCAATTAATATCAAGACGCCGACGGCGGCAAGAGCCGGCGCGATCAAATCAAGCCGGCCGAATAGCTGCTCCACTTGCGCATTCTTCGCGCCGTGAAACGCGAATTTCTCGATCGTTTTGATCAAGCCTTCGCCGATTACGCCCGTCAGGGCCGTGGCCACGAACAGCAGGATCACGATTTGCTTGAATGCTTCCGCACTCTGAAAATAAGTGCTCATCCATTGCTTCCAGAAATAGACGATTACCGCGAACATCGTGCCCGTGTGCAGCATCACTAGGAGCAGAGTCATTTCGGGCGATGTTGGGTCCAGGCCCATGAGCTTTTCGGCGACCACCACGTGCGCAGAACTCGATACCGGCAAGAGTTCGGCGAGACCTTGCACGATGGCGAGGATTACGACATGCAGAAGATTCATGGAAGGCCCTTCACTTGGGATTTCCGTCCTAGCTGTTTCAGCATTTCAAAAGCGTTTTGGCCGCGGCCGTAATAATTCTCTATCGTTCCTGTTTCACGATAGCCATGCTTCTTCCACAAAGCAATTGCAGCTTTGTTGGTTGTTGCTGTTTCCAGATACATGCAGGCAGCGCCCTGCGAGGCGGCTTCCCGCTCGGCGGCCTGGAGAAGCAGGGAACCGACGGATTGGCGGCGGCAGGCCTCAAGAACATCGAGCGTGATGATGTGGGCGAGTTCGCCGACGCGTTCCGTGAGGATGAAGCCGGCAATCGTTTTGGGATTTGCGGGGCCGGGGATTTCCGCGACGATACAGTGCGAGCCTTCGGATTGCAGATAAAGTTTCATCTCGCCACGGCCGTAGGCGATTGTTTTCGGGAAGCAAGCTTGATCGATCGAGACGAGGGCTTCGAAATCGGATCGCTGGTAGGGGCGAAGAAACAATCCGGATAGGGGCACGGCGCCGGCTCACAATTCGAGAATCACGGGGAGAATCAGCGGGCGCTTGGAAGTCTGCTTCTTCAGATAGCGCCTCAGGTCCACGCGGATTTTTTCCTTGATGACGCTCCAGTCGGTTTTCTCTTCGGCATTGGATTGCTCGACGGTGCGCAGGACGACTTCGCGCGCGCCGTTGAGCAATTCGAGGCCGTTATCGGAGGGCATGAAGCCGCGCGTCACGATTTCAGGCTGCGATTCGATCTGGCCGGTGTGCTTGTTGATTGCAATGATCGGCACAACGACGCCGTCTTCTGACAAGTGCTTGCGATCGCGAATGACGACTTCCTCGATTTCCTCGAGAGAACCGGAATCGACGCAGACGCGTCCCGCAGTCACCGGCTCGCGGCGATAGGCACGGTCGTCGGTGAATTCAATCGGCTGGCCGTCTTCGATCAGCAGGATTTCCTCGGACACTGCGCCGACCGCGTGCGCCAGGGCAGAGTGGCGGAAGAGCTGGCGGTATTCTCCGTGGATTGGAATGAAGAAGCGCGGGCGCACCAGGTTCAGGAGCATTTTCTGCTCTTCCTGGCTGGCGTGGCCGGAAACGTGGATCGTGCCACCGTCATTGTCGTAATACACGAGGGCGCGCTTGCGGAACATGTGGTCCAGCATGCGGAAGATGGCTTTTTCATTGCCGGGAATGATGCGCGCGGAGAGGATCACGGTGTCGCGTTCGTCGAGCGTGAGCAGGCGGTGGTTATCGACGGCGACGCGCGAGAGGGAGGACATGGGCTCGGCCTGGCTGCCGCTGACCATGACGACCAATTTTTCAGACGGGAACGAATTGATGTCCTGCGAGCGGACTACCAATCCATCGGGGATGCGCAGGCGGTTCATGCCATGGGCGAGCTCGACGTTATCGACCATGCTGCGGCCTATGAAAGCGATCTTGCGGCCTGACGCGGCCGCGATGTCCACGATCTGCTGGATGCGCGGAATCGACGACGCGAAGCAGGAGACGATCACTTTGCGCGTCGCCGCGCGCGTGAGTTCCTCGATGCGCGGGCGGACATTTCGCTCCGAAGCCGTGTAGCCGGGGCGCTCGACGTTTGTGCTGTCGCTGAACAGCGCGAGCACGCCTTCCGCGCCGTAGCGGGCGAAAGCGTGCAGGTCAAACGGCTGGCCGTCAATCGGGGTGGGGTCCATCTTGAAATCGCCGGTGTGAATTACAATTCCGACCGGGGTGCGAATGGCGAGCGCGACGCAGTCGATCGTGCTGTGCGTCACGCTGATGAATTCCACCTCGAACACGCCGACTTCCAGCTTGCGTCCCGGGATGACCTCGCGCAGATCGGTCTTGTCGAGGAGGCCGTGTTCTTCCAGGCGCTTGTGCACCAGCGCAAGAGTGAAGCGCGTGCCGTAGATGGGCACTTGCAGGTCGCGCAGGATGTAAGGCAATGCGCCAATGTGGTCCTCATGGCCGTGGGTCAGCAGGATGGCGCGCAGATATTGCCGGTTCTGCTTGAGGTAGGTGATGTCGGGAATGACGATGTCCACCCCTAGCAGCTCGACTTCGGGGAACATCATGCCCGCATCGATCAGGATCATGTCGTCGCCCGAACGGAGAACGAGCATGTTCATGCCGAATTCGCCCAGTCCGCCCAGGGGAATTGCTAAGAGAGAAGGTTTATCCAATGTAGATCACGTCCTTATGCGCGATGCGCGACCAATCATCGTATCACATGGGAGAGTGGGAAATTGAGGAAGCCGAGGATGCAACTACGATGGCCTCGAGATTCTTATAAGTTGGAAAGGTTCAATTGACCGGAAATTCTCAGGAACTCGGGCCGAAATACCGGTAGTGCCCGGTAATTTTCCAATTGAAAATGACGTCCTCCATCTTCGGACCTTGCCCGATATTGTGGACGATCATGTAACGACCTGTCTGAGGCGACTTCCGATCAACCACAATTCCTATGTGTGGTACTCCTCCACCTAAATCCCAGGTGACGACGTCCCCGGGAGAGTAGTCTTCGATGTGACTGCTGATTGTTAAAGGCTGTCCCTTGCGCTGGAAGAACACCATCAAATTGGGCACTCTGCGATGATCGATGTTCGAGTCCGGACGCGCCAAGAGCCATCGCCAATTCCGCGGATAGGCTGAGAAATTCTGCACCATATCTTCGTGAACTTCTTTTTGCAGGTCTATTCCCACGGCGCGGTAGGAGCGGATGATTTCGTCAGTGCAGACTCCAGTATCTGTTGGCACGTCGCCTCCCGGATAGGGGATTCGAACATAGGCTGGATCGTACCGGACTGCATGGTGTGTCCTTTCAATCGCCGCATCGACAAATCTCTTAAGGAATTGCTGTTGAGTGGTCGGATCTGTGGATCTTGACTGAGCGAGAGCGGGTAATTGGGCGGCCACGATCAGCATAGCCAAGAGTACTTGCACTCGCTTTAACCAAGCCCTCATATTCCCAATTCTAACAGCCTTCAATATGGTCAGACCGGGCGAGACGAAAACTGTGTTCCGAAAACTACCCCATGCGAGACAATCGTTCTACTGGACCTTATTTTTCAAAGGGGTATCTCCCGCGCCGACGGGATCGATTTCCTTGAAGAAGGAAGTCTGCTCCGAATAGATACAGAAATCTTCCCGAAATTCCTCATTCTCGGAACGCGGTGATTTCGGCGCCCAATCGAAGTCCATCGTGTCGCTCACCCAGGGCTTGGTGTACGTCTTCGGGTCGGTGAGCGTGATGACCAATTCCAGGTGGTCGTGGTCCACGCGGCGGAAAACCTCGTGCAAAGTCATCTGGTCACTATGCGGGGAGCCTAGTGGATCGGTCCAGGTTCTGTCGTTGAAACCGTTCGAGTCCACGACGAATGTATCCCCGTCCCACCGGCCCACCGAATATCCGTAGTAGGTCGGCTCCGGACTTTCGAGAGGCTTTCGGCCGTCGGTCCAAATATCGCGAAAGGTATGGCCCCACTCGAAGAATTCCACGACTTCGTTGGAAGTCTGAATGAACCTCATCAACGGCGCAAAAATTTGGAGCATGACGCGCGGGTAGCCCGCCGGCTCGCACTGGAGCATCGGGTCATTCCATTCTTTTTCCGGAGCGACGGGCGGCGCAATTCCCGGCGCCCGGCTGTAGGTGAAGGAACCCCTGACGGCATTGAACTTCGCTTGGCCCCACGGCGTCATGGGCGGGCGATTGCCGCTTAGAGGTGCGTTGCCCTTCGGAACTTTACCCCTTACCCAAATTCCAGTCAGGTCATGCGGGTCAAATGGCTGGGTCTTTGCCGCCTGGGCTTTGGGCGCCGCGGATGGCTGAGTTTCCTGGGCGAACGTGACAGAGGACAACGCCAGCACAGCCACTGCCGCGACGACCGTCCGGATTGAACGATTTTGCACGTTTATGTTCCCATGATCCTGTCGTTCGGGCGGCTTTTCATTCTGGTTCTTGTGGAAGGCCGCAACCTTGAGTCGAATGTAACTTCCTGCCATCCGGGAAAAATACGTCCGCACAAATCCCGACGGGCTTGCCGTCCTTGCCGGGATGGAATTCAAGAGAAACTTCGTCACCGGCCTTGAGTGCCCCGTGAGTCCAGCCCAAGCGGATCAAATTGCCCGGATTATTGAGTTCGACGGCCCAATTTACAACCTTGCCTTTGTCATCCTTCGCGTCGAGATAAATTTGGCAATGGGGATTGGCCCACACGAATTCCGAAACGGTTCCTTTCACGGTGATTCGTTTCGTGAAGTCGTACCCCTGAGATCCGTGGTGTGCCACGACCGGGCCGCAATACAACAGCAGGCCCCCGGCCAAGGCACTGAGCGCTATCAATCTACCTTTCATCTAGCCCCTCCCACATTGAGGTTTCACGAGTGCGACTGTCGTCGGTCGTCGACTATTTTCCGCATCCTAACGCTTCTGCCGGCCTCGTTACAATGGATTTGCCGCCAGGAGTGCAGGACCCTAGCGGACAAGGTCATTCCTTCCCAGCAGAAAATATCCTGGCGATGGCGACCAAGATGACGGCTCCCACTGTTGCTGCGGCGATGCTATAAAGCAGCCCTCCGCCTCGAATATTGAGCTTTGAGAAAATCCAACCGCCGAGAATTGCGCCCACCATGCCCAGGATGATGTCCGCAATGCAACCGAAGCCGCGGCCGCGCGAAACCTTTCCCGCCAGCCAGCCGGCGATGAGGCCGATGATCACCCAGGCGATCACGGATTGCGGAATGTATAGCGCAAAGATATGCATAGGGGTCTCCTCTTTTGGAAACTTTCATTGCTGAGCCGGCCGTTTTGCCCGCTGGCTGTCCTACTGGGGCTCCTGCTGCGTCATGCAGTGCAGCGTACCCAGGCCGAGAACAAGATCCAGGCACGCGATTCCCACGACTTTGCGTCCGGGGAACAAGGCGGCCAGCTTTGTGAGAGCAGTCGCGTCATGGGCATCGTTGAATGTTGGGACGAGAACCAGTTGGTTCGCAATATAAAAATTGCTGTAGCTGGCCGGAAGGCGCTGCTCATCGAAATAGACTGGATCAGGCATCGGAAGGGTTTCGACGCGGAGCGGGCGGCCGTCCTGATCCTTCATTTCGCGGAGCAGGGCTAGATTTTCCTGCAAGGGTTGGTAGTTCGCTTCCGACGGATTGTTCTCCACAACGGTCACCACGGTTGTTGGATTTACGAAGCGCGCGAGATCGTCCACGTGGCCGTGCGTATCGTCACCCGCGATACCATTTTTGAGCCAAAGAATATTCGTCGCGCCGAGGTAGTCGCGGAAGATGGCTTCCAGTTCTTTGCGCGATACGCCAGGATTGCGCGCCTGAATCGGGCTCAGCAGGCATTCCTCCGTGGTGAGCATGGTCCCAAGGCTGTTCACGTCGATGCTGCCGCCTTCTAAAACTACGCGGCGCCCGCGATAAGTGGGCGACCACATGTTCCATTTGAGTTTGGCCGCGAGCTTATCGTTCGCGTCGTCGTCTTTTTTCCAGTCGTCGTATTTCGCCCATGCGTTGAAGTGCCAGTTCGTTGCCGCGGTTTCGCCCGCGCTGTTGCGCACGAAAATCGGACCGAAATCGCGAATCCATCCGCGATTTGTGGACACTTGAAAGAAGTCTACTGCGGAGAGATTTGCGCCGGCGGATTTCAGGATGCGGCGAGCCGCGCGTTCCATCTTCGGGTTCTCGACGAGGATTCGGACGCGTTCCACTCGCGAGAGGTGGCGCACGATGTCCGCGTAGACCCAGGGGATCGGAGCAAATTTTCCCGGCCAGTCGGTTTTTTCGTGCGGCCAGGCAAGCCAGGTGGCTGCGTGCGGTTCCCATTCGGCGGGCATTCGATAGCCCGCCGCGTTTGGATTCGGGCGGGAGTCGGGTCTTCTGGAAGGAGTCATTCGAGCGATCCTGGCGGGCACTCCGAACGGGCAGCGGCTAAAGCCGGTTTCTCTACGGATGCGTTACGGCACGGTTGAAACCGTGCCCCACAAAGATATTCTCGTTCTCGGGGCGGATTCACTCGTGCCATCGCTCGAGGATCGGGGAGTAGGCGTCGATGCGGCGGTCGCGCAGGAACGGCCAGTTGCGGCGCGTGTCCTCGATGCGCGCGGGATCGCACTCGACGATCAGGATTTCTTCCTTGTCGGCGGAACCTTCGGCGAGGACGCGGCCAAACGGATCGGAGACGAAGGAATGTCCCCAGAATTCGAGGCCGCTTTCAGGGGAACCCTCGAAACCGACGCGATTCACGGCCGCGACAAACACGCCATTGGCGATGGCATGGGAGCGCTGAATCGTGCGCCAGGCGTCGAGTTGCGCCGCGCCGAATTCCAGCTTCTCGGATGGATGCCAGCCGATCGCAGTGGGATAGAAAATAATGTTGGCGCCGCCGAGGCTCGCCAGGCGCGCTCCTTCCGGATACCACTGGTCCCAGCACACCAGCACACCTATGCGTCCGAATTTCGTATTGAAATTGGGAAAGCCGAGGTCGCCAGGAGTGAAATAAAATTTCTCGTAGTAATGCGGATCGTCCGGAATGTGCATCTTGCGATATTTTCCGAGCAGCGATCCGTCAGCGTCCAGAATTACAGCGGTATTGTGGTAGATGCCGGCGGCGCGACGCTCAAAGAGCGAGCCGACAATCACGACTTTTAGGTCGCGGGCAAGTTTCGAGAGGGCTTCGGAAGAAGGTCCCGGAATGGATTCGGCAAGCTCGAACAGATCGGCATTTTCCTCGCGGCAGAAATATTGCGAGCGAAATAGCTCCTGCAAGCACACGATCTGCGCCCCGCGCGCCGCGGCTTCGCGGATGCGAGCTTCCGCCTTGGCGAAATTCTCCCTCGGATCGAAGGAGCAGCTCATTTGAATCAATCCAATACTGAATTTTTCAGCCACGGTCGAATCATAGCATTATCCATTTGGATTTGAAGGGGAGAGTGTGAGGCAGTCGGCGATTCGGGGTATGAAGAAAGTGATCAGAAATGAACAGACTTGGATTCCCGAATTGTTTAAGGTAAAGATTGATGGTCGTTCAGCCAGATGGAATCTGATTACTAATCATCGGATCGCAATCTGCGCGAGGCGACTGCGAAATTGGTATCCTGAAACTTCATGGCTTCGCGGCGCAAAATCGCTGTTTGGCTGGTTGTAATCGCCACCTGTCTCCTGGCAGGCATGGTTTTCCTAGCCCCCATTTTCCTTAACCTGGATCGCTACCGGCCTGAGGTGATCTCCTATTTTGAACAGAATACGGGAAAGAAGGTGGAAATCGAGCGATTGGCGCTGACCTTTTTTCCGCAGATAACAGTTCGCATTTACGGTTTTGGCGTGAAAAGTCCCCCGCTATTCCCTCCGAGTTACATCGTCAAGGTGGCAAGGACGGACGCTGTGTTGGCCTTTTGGCCGCTGCTGCGCCGAAAGGTAGTTATCAGGTCCGTGGTGCTGGAGGACTCGGAGATTAATCTGGTGTCGGATCCCGATGGCCCCTGGAACTTCGAGAACCCTGAAACGGAGAATTCGAAGAACACATTTCCCCTTGGCATCATCGATAAAGTGGTGATTCATCGGGGGAGCATGATTGTATCCAATCTGTTGCCTTCCGATGCAGCCGGCCCGATCTTTTTTGAAGCCCACGACATCGCGAGTGAACTGGATAACGTGAACCTGGCGGCAATCGTCAATCCCACCTCGCCCTCTCTGAACGGGCAAGGCTCCTGGAAGGCGGCCCGTCTCCGCTTTGGCGCGGTGGAGACGACAAACGTGAATTGCAGCTTCCGGCTCGAGTCGAAAGAGGTTTTTTTCACGAACTTCAATGCAGACGCTTATACCGGGAAAACCACGGGCGACTTCTCCGTAAGCTTGGCGAAAAGAACCGCTACCTTTAAGGCCGACGCGCGAATGAGCGGAATCAATATGAGTCAATTGCTGGCGTCGTTTCACGAAACGCGTGGAAGAATGACGGGGATACTGGAAGGTGACCTGAAACTTGCCGGAGAAATCGAACACACGGAGAGTCCCCTGGCAGGGATGCGTGGATCGGGACACTTGAAGGTGACCAACGGACAGGTGCCGAGCCTGATGCTCAATTCAAACTTGATGAAACTGGCGCACTTCAACGATCTGGGGCCCGCCAAAGAGAATCCATCCTCGTTTAGCTCGATTACCACGGACCTGGAGCTTGCCAATTTGCGAATCTCGAGCAAGGCGATTGACATCGACGGTTACGGAGTGGATGTGGATGGCTCCGGGAGTGTTAGCGTCTCGGGTTCCGACGAGTTGAGCTATCAGGGTGTGGCGGCAATTACCACCAAGCAGGGTTTTTTGACCAACATGTTCGGCCGGTTAGAGGGAGCCAAGCTAGAGGACGGCAAATTGTCATTCCCGTTCCGGATTGGCGGAACGATAGACACCCCGAAATTCTCGAAGGGAACGAAGGAAAAGTAGGAATCAGACTAGGTTATTGGAACCTGCAAGTGGGAAGGGAAGGTATCAGTCGTCTTCGCCGATCATGATAGCGGCGGCGAGGACCGTGGTCCACAGGCCGCGCTTATCGCCGACGGCGGATTGCGTGATGTTCATGGTGCGAACGATCTTGTTGGAGATCCGGTAGACCTCTTTTTTCTCATCCCAGGACAAATCCGGATCGAACTCGACATTCAAAGTGGTCGCGAGCATTTCGGCGGCAAGCTCTTCGGTGTATTCGCCGGCCACTTCCTCGGTTTCGCCGAACGAGTGGTGCTCGGAGAGGTAGCCGTACATCGATTTGTCGGCGGGGAGTGCGAGGCCGATGCCCGCGGCGATCAGGCGGTGCGCTTCGCGCGTGGAATTTTCGCTGATGACGGTAAACGCGACCTGTCCCGGCTTGAGATGCTTCAGCCCTTCCGCGCGCGAGATGAGCTTGCAATTGGGAGGGAAAATCGAGGAGACACGAACGATGTTGCACGCAGCAATGCCCGCGCTGCGCAATGCCAGCTCGAAACTTGAGAGCCTCTCGCGATGCTTTCCCACGCCTTTTGTCAGGTAAATCTTTTTCGCGACGAACGCCATGAGGGGTGCCGGAGTGCGGTGCCTCCTACTAACTTGATGATTGCCCAAAATTTGCGCGAACTTAAAGGCGTGCGGAAAAGTAACAAGAACACCCTACTGTGTCAATTACTTTCCGCTCCGAAGATCAAGATTTTAATCAATTTGTAACTACGACGTGACGCTGCGGGCTTCTTTTGGAAAAGAAATCGCTACCAGGAGGGAAAGCCCTCCCTGGGAGTTTGCGCCGCTGGGAATTTCTCATTCGATTGGGCAAAGTTTCAGGAAACGGTCCAGCGTGGGAGAGAGCGACACGAGCGCGCGCAAATCTCTTGGCGTGAAATCGGCGCCCGCCTGGGCGAGAGTCTTGGCTTTCCTTGAAATTTGCACGACACCGTGAACCCGCGTCCCATCCAGGATCGGAGCGCTCATGATCTTTTGGATCAGCTCGTTTGGATCTCGCCCGAGGGGGACGGCTTCAAAGACGTTGGCGTGGCGCGCGGTGCTGAAATTGTTGACCACTTCGGCTTTGCGTTCGCGAGCGGTTCGCGCGGCGAGCGCCGTGGTGCTGGTGAGCGGAATCGTGCCCACCGGGGAAAGCTTTTCCGGAATCACGAACTTCAAGCTCTTGTATTTGGGGATCAACTTCAGGATCGCCACTTCATCCGTGTCCACGCCGAAGAGTTTTGCGAGTATTCCCGCCACGTTTCCCAGGGCGTCGGAACCGGGCGCGACTCCGCTGCTTTCCATCGCGTTGACGAGCGCTCCCAATTCGGCAATCTGCTGGTCCGGCATTCACACTCTCCCGTATTTCTATCAAACAGTATTATAACCAAGTACGGGGCGGGGGGATTTCAAGTATTCTTACTGATAACGCCATTGAAAAACCACAGGAAATTACCTATACTCAATTTTCTAGTCAACCGGAGCCGGGATGCCTGCGACAGAAGTGGATTTTCGACAGTTTCGCCAATTTTACCAGCGGACATTTCCATACCAGAAGATTAAGAAATTGCCATAGTGTGGTTAGGTGTTCCAAGCGGGGGAGGAACTGGGTGTGCCGGTCCGCGCGAGGCGCGCCGGAAGGGGTTCGGCTGGATGCCATGGAACTGAATTCAGGAGCACCGCAATGACAGAAACTACGGCGGCAACGAAAGCCGCGCCGAATCGCCTCTTGGCTCTTTGGAGCAGCGTGATTGGCAAGAAAGTGGTCATGGCCGTTACCGGAGCCGTGCTGATTCTTTTTGTGATCGCGCATATGGCGGGCAATCTGAAAATCTTTTCCGGGCCGGAAGAGATCAATGCGTATTCGCGGTTCCTCCGGGAAGTGGGCTGGCCGGAGCTTGGCTACGGCCAGCTTCTGTGGATCGTACGCAGCGTGCTGTTCCTCTGCGTGATCCTGCACATCACCGCGGCCGTGCAACTGACGCGCATGAATTGGCAGGCGCGGCCGGTCGGGTACGACTCGAGGAAAAATGTGGAGACGACCTGGGCCGCGGTGACTATGCGCTGGGGCGGCCTGCTGCTCGCCGTTTTCATCGTGTTCCATTTGTTTCACTTCACCGGCGGCATGGTCGGATTTCAACCGGGCCAATTCGAGCATTTGATGGTCTATCAGAACGTGGTGGCCGGATTTTCCTCCGTTCCGATTGCGTTGTTCTACATCATCGCCATGGGCGCCCTGTGCCTCCATCTGGATCACGGGATTTGGAGCATGCTGCAGACATTGGGCTGGGTTAACTTGGACAACACGAAAAGTCTGAGAGCCGTTTCCAGAATCGTGGCTCTCGTCATTTTTGCTGGTTTTATCTCGGTGCCGATTTCGGTGCTCGCGGGCTGGGTGCGCTGAGGGGAGAGAAATGCTGGAATCCAACATTCCGTCCGGTCCAATCGAAGAGAAGTGGGAAAGATCCCGCTTTGAGATGAAGCTGGTCAATCCCGCCAATCGCCGCAAGCACACGGTGATCATTGTCGGCTCGGGGCTCGCGGGGGCTTCGGCGGCCGCGTCGCTCGGCCAGCAGGGCTACAACGTGCATTGCTTCTGTTTTCAAGACAGCCCGCGCCGCGCCCACTCCATCGCCGCGCAAGGCGGGATCAATGCCGCTAAAAATTACCGGAATGATGGCGACAGCATTCACCGCCTTTTTTACGACACGGTGAAGGGCGGAGATTTCCGCTCGCGCGAGGCGAACGTCTTCCGCCTGGCGCAAATCAGCGTCAACATCATCGACCAGTGCGTTGCGCAGGGCGTTCCCTTCGCACGCGAATACGGAGGATTGCTCGATACGCGCTCGTTCGGCGGCGTGCAGGTTTCACGCACTTTTTATGCGCGGGGTCAGACGGGGCAGCAGCTTCTGCTGGGCGCGTACCAGGCGCTCGAGGAGCAAATCGCAGCCGGCGGCGTCAAGATGCATACGCGCAGCGAGATGCTGGACCTGGTCGTCGTCAACGGCAGGGCTCGTGGCGTCGTCACGCGCGATCTTTTGACCGGCGCGATCGAATCTTTCGCGGCCGACGTGGTTGTCCTGGCGACGGGCGGCTACGGAAACGTTTTTTATCTTTCCACGAACGCGAAGGGTTGCAACGCCACGGCGATCTGGCGCGCGCATCGCCGCGGCGCGTTCTTCGGGAATCCCTGCTTCACGCAAATTCACCCGACCTGCATTCCGGTGAGTAACGAGAACCAGTCCAAGTTGACGCTCATGTCGGAATCGCTCAGGAATGATGGGCGCGTCTGGGTTCCAAAGAAAAAAGGAGATACGCGGCCCGCAACGCAAATTCCCGAGGTCGAACGCGATTATTATCTTGAGCGGCGTTACCCGAGTTTCGGAAATCTGGTTCCGCGCGACGTTGCCTCTCGTAACGCCAAAGAAGTGTGTGACGAAGGGCGCGGCGTCGGGCCGGGCGGGATGGGCGTTTACCTCGACTTTGCGGACGCGATTCGCCGCATGGGGGAATCGGTCGTCCGTGAAAAATACGGAAATCTCTTCGACATGTACGAAGAGATCACAGGGGAAAACGCGTACAAGGTTCCGATGCGGATTTATCCCGCGGTTCATTACACGATGGGTGGCCTGTGGGTCGATTATCAGCTCATGTCGACGATCCCCGGGCTCTTTGTCGCCGGGGAGGCGAATTTCTCCGACCACGGCGCCAACCGCCTCGGCGCGAGCGCGCTCATGCAAGGGCTCGCGGACGGATACTTCATTCTTCCGTACACGATTCCGAACTACATCGCGTCCAACGCGCTGGAGAAGGTCGATACGTCTCATCCTGAATTCGTGGCCGTGAAGGAAGAAGTGAATAGGCGCATCGCCAGGTTGATCGGCATTCAGGGCCAGAGGACGGTGGACTCCTTCCACAAGGAACTTGGAAAGCTGGTGTGGGAAAACTGCGGAATGGCCCGATCCGCGGAAGGCTTGCGCAGCAACCTGGAAAGAATTCCCGCGTTGCGCGAGGAATTCTGGAACAACCTGAAGATCATTGGGACGGGAGAGGAACTTAACCAGTCGCTCGAAAAAGCCGGGCGGGTGGCGGATTTCTTGGAACTTGCCGAGCTCATGTGCCTCGACGCGCTGGAGCGGGAAGAATCCTGCGGCGGCCATTTCCGCGTCGAGAGCCAGACACCGGACGGCGAAGCGCTGCGCGATGACGAGAGATTTTCATTCGTGTCGGCGTGGGAATGGAAGGGCGAAGGCGACCAGTGGGAACTGCACAGGGAGCCCCTTGCCTTTGAGCACGTTCACCTGACCCAGAGGAGCTACAAGTAGCCCATGAACCTCACACTAAAAGTTTGGCGGCAGCAGGACTCCAAGTCGGCCGGGAAATTTGTCACTTATCAGGTGCAGGGCGTGACGCCGGACATGTCGTTTCTCGAGATGATGGACTTGCTCAACGAGAATCTCCAGGCCAAGGGCGAAGCTCCTGTCGCTTTTGAACACGATTGCCGCGAAGGAATCTGCGGCATGTGCGGGTTCCTGATCAATGGCGTCGCGCATGGCGGGCACCGCGGCACGACCGTCTGCCAGCTTTCGATGCGATTCTTCAAGGATGGGGACTCGCTGACGCTCGAGCCGTGGCGCGCGAAGGCCTTTCCCGTGCTGCGCGATCTGGCCGTCGATCGTTCCGCGTTTGACCGGATCATTCAGGCCGGCGGCTTCATCAGCGCGCCCACGGGCGTTGCGCCGGACGCGAGAGCGATCCTCGTTCCCAAGGTCGACGCCGACCGCGCCATGGACGCGGCGGCCTGCATCGGATGCGGGGCTTGCGTGGCCGCCTGCCCTAACGCAGCGGCAATGCTGTTCACCGCGGCGAAGATCACGCATCTCAATTCGTTGCCGCAAGGGCAGCCGCAGCGCTACCAGCGGACGGCGGACATGGTCGCGGCCATGTCCGACGAACTCTTCGGAAGCTGCACGAATCATGGCGAGTGCGAGGCCGTGTGCCCCAAAAAAATTCCGATCGAGTTCATCGGGCGGATGAACCGCGACTTGATCCACGCTACTTTGCGTCGCCGGGGCGAATAACGGCCACGACTGTGGCATCCTATCTCCATGCGTGCAGACGAACTATCTTCCCGAGCGCGGGAGATTCACTTTTCAAGCCTCGTATTTGATACGCACGCCGACACGCCGCAGCGATTTTTCTTCGATCAATTTGATTTGGGGCATCGCGATGCCGAAGGTTGCGTCGATATCCCCAGGCTGCGAGAGGGAGGCGTCGGGGCCATCTTCTTTGCGCTGTGGGTGCCTGTTGAAATTACGGGCCCGGCGGCTACGCAGCGCGCGCGGGATTTGCTTTCTGCCACGCTGAAACAAATCGAAATTCATAGCGGCGATTTGACGCTTTGCACTTCTTCCAAAGAAGTCCGTGCTGCGCGAGTAGGGAACAAAATCGCTGTCCTGTTGGGAGTCGAAGGCGGGCATGCCATCGATAACGCCCTCGCGATTTTGCGAGAATTTCACGCGCGCGGCGTGCGGTACATGACGTTGACGCACAACGCGGCGACCGAATGGGCCGATTCCTCGAACGACGCCCCGCACCACAATGGGCTGACAGACTTCGGCAAACAAGTGATCCGTGAAATGAATCGCCTCGGAATGCTAGTCGATATTTCCCACGTTTCCGATCCGACCTTTTACGATGTCCTGGAGACCTCCCGCGCGCCGGTGATCGCATCCCACTCCTGTTGCCGCGCGCTTTGTGATGCCCCACGAAATCTCGATGACGACATGATCAAGGCGCTCGCGGCGCGAGGCGGCGTGATTCATATTACTTTTCATGACGGCTTCCTGAGCCAGGAATACGCGAACGCGAACCGCGCCCGCGCAGCCGAGATCGCATCCCTCGAAGAAGCGGTCGGCAAAAAGTTTGGGGAGAACGAAGCGCGGAATTTAATGGAATTGCAGCGTCTGAGCGATGCCTCCATCCGTGCCGGAAAACTGCCGCAGGTGAGTTGGGAGAAAATCATCGAGCATATCGACCATGCCGCTGGCATTGCCGGAGCGGATCACGTCGGCGTCGGCTCGGACTTTGACGGCGCCTTCATGCCGGCCGGAATGGAAGACGCGTCGAAGCTTCCTCGCATTACCGAGGGTTTGCTGCGTCGCGGGTACGGAGAGGCCGATATCAGGAAAATTCTCGGTGAGAATACGCTGCGAGTGATGGCGGATGCCGAGCGGGTTGGTGAATTGTTACGCACAGAGAAGTCCTAGTCAGGGGACAGGAATCGCGGCATAATATGCGCCGTTCCTTTCGATTGGAGAATCTTAAGATGCGCTACTCTCTTAAAATTGCGGTCCTGGCTTTTACTTGTTTCATCATTCCAATTGCCGCGGCGGCTCAGACCCCAGCCCCGGCGCCGGCAAAGAAACCGGCTGCTGCGGCGAATGCTCCGGCTGCCAAGGCGGCTCCCTTTGATGCGGCTCTGCTGCAGCCCGCGACGTTGCGCGCGAAAGCGCCCGCGGAATACAACGTCAAATTCGTGACCACGGCCGGCGAATTCACGGTGAAAGTGACGCGCGCCTGGGCGCCCAACGGCGCGGACCGCTTCTACAATCTTGTCAGCCATCATTTCTACGATGGGGCGGCCTTCTTCCGCGTTCTGCCGGGCTTCATGGCGCAATTTGGACTGAGCGCGTACCCGGAGGTCTCGCGGGTCTGGGAAAACGCGACGATCAAGGATGACCCCATCGTGCAGAGCAATCACCGCGGCTTCGTGTCTTTTGCGACGGCGGGCCCGAACACGCGAACGACGCAGGTCTTCATCAATTACGGCAACAATGAGGCCCTGGACAAAAGCGGATTTTCTGCCTTCGCGGTCGTCTCGGACGGGATGGAAGTTGTGGACAAGTTGTACAATGGCTATGGGGAGGGCGCTCCCGACGGCCACGGCCCCGACCAGGGGCTGATCGGCAGCCGCGGGCGCGCGTATCTGGAGAAGGGTTTTCCCAAGCTAGACACGATCCGGTCCGCGACGCTCTTGCCCGCAGCAGCAGCGCCCGCTCCGGCGAAGTAAGTTTTTGGGGTCAGACAATCCTGAGGGATGGTTTTCGCGTTCGGGTGCGTCGGTCTGCAAAAATCGATCCCTCATTTGACCAGAGCAAGATCAAATCATGGATTTCATTCGTATAGGGAAGAGGGGAGCCGTCGTCCAGGAGGAAACGGGCGCACTCGAATCGGTGCGCGCGGTCAGCCTGGACCGCGGGAAATGGCTGGCAACGGAGGAGGCAGTCGCAGTCAGCTTTGCCGTCGCGGCGTGCCTCGTTCATCTGATATGGAACGGCCGCTACGGCTATTTTCGGGATGAATTGTATTACGCGGCGTGCGGTCAACACCTGGCGTGGGGATATGTGGACCATGCCCCGCTGATCGCGGTGGTCGCTCGATTGTCGCGAATGCTGTTTGGAGACTCCCTGCACGCGCTCCGGTTTTTCCCCGCGATGTCTTCCGGCACGAAAATACTGATTACTGCGTGGATCGTGCACGAACTCGGCGGACGGCGTTACGCGCAAATTCTTGCCGGGACCGCGATGCTGCTCTGTCCCATTTACCTGACGATGGACAATTTTCTGTCCATGAACGCGTTTGAACCCGTGTTTTGGATGCTGTGCGTGGCGATTTCGCTCCGGATCATACGGACGGGGAACGACCGCCTATGGCTTTTGTTCGGGCTTGTGGCGGGAATCGGAATACTCAATAAGCATTCGACGCTTTTTTTCGGGCTGGCATTCGTGCTGGCTTTGGCCGTGTCGCGTCAACGCGCGATGCTGCGGACGCCGTGGATCTGGCTTGGGGCATTCATCGCATTTCTGATTTTTCTACCGAATTTGTTATGGGAGATCGGGAACCACTGGCCGACGATCGAGATTCTTCGGAACGTCGATCGCCTGAAGAATGCGCACGTGACTTGGGTGCAATTCATAGTTCAACAAGCCTTCCTCGTCCATCCCCTGGGCGCGCCGATTTGCGTCGCCGGGCTGTGGTTTTTCCTGCGCAGCCGCGAAGGCCATGCGTTGCGCTTTCTGGGATGGACATATTTGTTCCTCCTTGCCGAGTTTCTGATTCTCCGGGGACGCATTTATTATCTGGCGCCAATCTATCCGATGCTTTTCGCTGCCGGCGCCGTTGCGATCGAAGCATGGATTGGGACCTACGGCAGAAATTGGGTCAAGGCCGCAGTTCTTGCTCCGTTAGTGTTTGGGGGAATCGTCGCGGCGCCTCTGGCCCTGCCGATTCTTCCGCTCGATGACGCCGCGGCTTACGCCAAGTTCTGGGACGTGGACCGCGTGCAGGTGGAAAGAGAGCCGAGCGGAAAATTGCCCCAGATGTATGCCGACATGATGGGCTGGCCGCAGCAGGCGGAAACCGTCGCTGGCGTGTTTCGATCACTCACCCCGGACGATCAATCGCGGGTGGCGATCCTCGCCAAGAATTACGGGCAGGCTGGTGCGATCGATTATTTTGGGCCCGCGCTGGGCCTCCCGCACGCGATCAGCGGCCACAACAACTATTATTTGTGGGGACCGCAGCAATACTCCGGAGAAGTGGTCATCGCTGTGGGTATGCCGCTCGATGCATTGAAACCGCTCTTCGGCCAGATCGAACTCGCCGCAACGATAAACTACGAGTATGCGATTCCCGAGGAAAATAATCTGCCCGTCTATATCTGCCGGAAGCCGAAGATGACGCTGCAGCAAGCCTGGCCGCGCCTGAAGTTTTATGGGTGAGTAGCACAGAATTCAGTCTGTGGGTTTCCAATTAATCTTGGCTGGCGCGCACAATCCCTGCTCCTGAATGAAACCCCACAGACTGAAGTCTGTGCTACTGAAAACCATCACGCCACTCCAAGAATCGTAACCAACTCGCGCACCGAAGCCGCGGACTTGTCGAGCGCGGTTTTTTCTTCCGCAGTGAGTTTGATCTCGATGATTTGTTCGACGCCCCGCGCGCCGAGTTTCACAGGAACGCCTACATATAGCCCCTGAATGCCATACTCGCCTTCGAGATAAGCGGCGCAGGGAAGAATCTTTTTTTTGTCCTTCAGAATCGCTTCAACCATTTCGACAACGGCTGCAGATGGCGCATAGTACGCGGAACCGGTTTTCAGGAGATTGACGATTTCCGCGCCGCCCTTGCGCGTGCGGTCCACGATGGCCGCGATCCGGTCGGGCGGCAGCAAGTCGGGCAGGGGAATGCCGGCGACCGTCGAGTAGCGAGGGAGCGGCACCATGTCATCGCCGTGCCCGCCCAGGACGAATGAGTTTACGTTTTCGACCGAAACGCCCAGCTCCATGGCCACAAACGCGCTCATGCGCGCCGAATCGAGAACACCCGCCATGCCCATCACGCGGTTCTTCGAGAAGCCGCTGACTCGGAACGCCGCCTGCACCATGGCGTCGAGCGGATTCGTCACCATGATCAGAATTGTGTTTGGTGAATATTTCACGACTTGTTCGACGACGCCTTTGATGACGTCGAAGTTTGCCTTCAAAAGATCATCGCGGCTCATCCCCGGCTTGCGCGGAAAGCCCGCGGTGACGACGACTACGTCGCTGTTGGCGGTTTCCTTGTAATCCCCTGACGCCGTGGAGATTCCCGTGACGCGCGCGTCCGAACCCGTGATCGAAGTGGATTCCTCCATGTCGAGCGCCTTGCCCGCGGGCGGCCCGTCGAGAATATCGGTCAGCACAACGTCGGCCAGCTCCAGATCCACGATGCGCTGCGCCGTCGTCGATCCCACAAACCCGCCCCCAACAACCGTAACTTTCTTCCGCATGAGTGCGTTCTCCTGTATTGGTCAGAATGAATGTGAAATACGGCAGGAGCGCCTGCCACTGCCACGATTGCGATTCTTACCTTGCGACCGCCAGAGATTGCATGTTCTCAATGATGGCGCTCGCGAATTGCGAAGTACCCAGCTTCGTCGCGCCCTCCATCAATCGTTCGAGGTCATAGGTGACCCGTTTCTGTCCAATGGTGCGCTCGATCCCTGTTTCGATCAATTTGCCCACTTCGTTCCAGCCCATGAACTCAAACATCATGACGCCGGAGAGCATCACGGAACTTGGGTTGATGACGTCCTTATCGGCATATTTGGGCGCAGTGCCGTGCGTGGCTTCAAAGCAACCGTAGCCATCGCCGATATTGGCGCCGGGCGCCATGCCGAGCCCGCCGACCTGGGCGGCGCAGGCGTCGGAAATGTAATCGCCGTTCAAATTGGGCGCCGCAATGACTTGATATTCGTCGGCGCGGGTGATGACCTGCTGGAAAATGGAATCGGCGATTCGGTCATTGATAAGAAGTTTCTGCTTCCACTTGCCCTGCCCGTGGGTGGCGTAAATTTTGTCGAGCACCGATTTCACTTCGTCGCACACGGATTTCCGGAAAGCGTCGGTGGCCTGCTCGAGTCCCGGTTCGACGAGCGCCGCATTCTGCTCGATCGTGATATTGGGATCTTTGTCGCGGTTGCCGAGAATCCAGGTCTCGCGTTCGGTGACGGTCTGGCTGCGGAATTCATCCACCGCCAGCTCATAGCCCCAGTCGCGAAACGCGCCCTCGGTAAACTTCTGGATGTTCCCTTTGTGCATGATGGTCACGACGCGCTTTTTGTTATCGAGCGCATATTGAACCGCGCGCCGCATCAGACGCTTCGTGCCAAATGGAGAGATTGGCTTGATGCCCACAGCGGAATCGCTGCGAATCTGTTTTGGCCCGCCGCCGAGCATTTCCTTGTTGAGGAATTCGAGCAGCTTCTTCACTTCAGGCGTCCCGGATCGCCACTCGATCCCGATATAAACATCTTCGGTATTTTCGCGGTAAACGATTATATCCATCCGCTCGGGATGCTTTACCGGAGAGGCGACGCCCTGGAAATAGCGCACCGGGCGCACGCAGGCGTAGAGATCGAGGATCTGCCGCAGCGCGACGTTCAGCGAACGGATGCCCCCGCCCACAGGAGTCGTCAGCGGCCCTTTGATCGAAATTCGGAAATCGCGCACGGCCTCGACTGTTTCATCGGGCAGCCATTGCTTGAATTCCTTGAACGCTTTCTCTCCCGCGAACACCTCAAACCACGCGATCTTCCGCTTCCCGCCGTACGCAAGATCGACAGCGGCGTCAAACACGCGCTGGGACGCTTTCCAGATGTCGCGCCCCGTCCCGTCGCCCTCGATGAAGGGAATGATGGGCCTGTCGGGAATGACGAATTTTCCCCCAACATACTGGATTGCCTGTCCGTCAGACGGAATAGCTCTGCCGTTATACGATGGCTTCATGTCTATGTTCCTCTATGGGATGTCACTGCTATGACGCGAATGGGAGAGAATAACACACCCGGCGGCAAGAGGACACATCGAGCACAATCAAAAGCAAATTTCAAATTCAAAATGAAACGGCCTCGATCTGAAAAGACCATAGTGTAGGCCCACATAAAAACGCCCCCGACGACGTGGTCGGAGGCGTTTTCGTAAGTCTAGGACAATGCACACACCGTAACGACGTGGTCGCGGCACAAGCCTAGATGTCGTAATAGAGGTGGAACTCGTAGGGATGCGGGCGCATCCGGACGGGATCGGCTTCCACTTTTTTCTTGTAGTTGATCCAGAGTTCGATGAATTCCTTGGTGAACACGTCACCTTCGAGGAGGAACTTGTGATCCTTCTCGAGTTCGCCGAGGGCTTCTTCGAGCGAGCCGGGCATCGACGGAATCTTCGCGGCTTCTTCCGCCTCAAGTTCGAAGATGTCCTTGTCGAGCGGCTTGCCTGGATCGATCTTGTGCTTGATGCCGTCGAGTCCCGCCATCAGCATGGCCGAAAAGGCAAGATAGGGATTGCACGATGGGTCGGGCGGCCGGAATTCGAGGCGCTTGGCCTTCGGGCTCTCCGAGTAGACCGGGATGCGGACCGCAGCGGAACGATTGCGCCGCGAGTACGCCAGGTTGACGGGCGCTTCGTAGCCGGGAACGAGACGCTTGTACGAGTTCGTGCCGGGAGCGATGATGGCGGAAAGGGCGCGCGCATGCTTCAGCAAGCCGCCTGCGTAGTGCAGCGCCATTTGCGACAGCCCCGCGTAGCCGTCGCCTGCAAAGAGCGGCTTGCCGCCCTTCCAAAGTGACTGGTGCGTGTGCATGCCCGAGCCGTTGTCCGAGAAAATCGGCTTGGGCATGAAGGTGACCGTCTTGCCAGCCTTCGCCGCCGTGTTCTTGATGACGTACTTGTACTTCATCATGTTATCGGCCGAATTCAGCAGGGTGTTGAAGCGCAAGTCGATTTCCGCCTGGCCGCCCGTGGCCACTTCGTGGTGCTGGCACTCGACGTCCATGCCGATGGCGATCATGTTCAGGACCATTTGGGAACGCAGATCCTGAAAGTGATCGGCGGGGGGAACAGGGAAGTAGCCTTCCTTGTAGCGCGTGCGATAACCGAGGTTTTTGTAATCGCCCTCATTCGGGCGGCCCGTGTTCCAGCGGCCTTCGTCGGAATCGACGTAATAAAAGGAATGTTGCGGCGCGCTGTCGAACCGGACGCTGTCAAATATGAAGAACTCTGCTTCCGCCCCGAAGTAAGCTGTGTCGGCAATTCCGGAGGATTTCAGATATGCGTCGGCGCGCTTGACCACGTGGCGCGGATCGCGATGATAGGGTTTTTGTGACGGCGGATCGGTGGCGTCCCCAATCATTACGAGCGTCGGAACGGCGAGAAAAGGGTCCATGAAGGCCGTATTTGGATCGGGAATCAGGAGCATGTCCGATTCGTGGATCGAAGCCCAACCGCGAATCGAGCTCGCATCGAATCCGAATCCTTCCTTGAAGGAGCCCTCCTCAAGCTCGCCGATGGGATAACTGACGTGCTGCCAGAGACCGGGAACATCTATGAAGCGAAGATCGAGAATCTTCGCGCCATGCTTTTTCGCAAATTCCAGTACACCTTTTGCGTCCATTCGCTCTCCTTAAGACGAAGTTGGTCGGTTAATGATCCTCCAAGGCAAGGAACCCTGAATCGGAATTGCGAATCTACCGGATTGGCGGAAAGGTAGTCAAGCGGTCTGAGTGATGAAAATTTGGATGGCCCATATCTGGAATCTTTATGAAATATTTATGTCCTCTCCGCGGCCCTGTCAGACGCCATTTGATTCCGGGCAACAGCATCCGTTAGTCGTAGTATTCCTGGCCCAGGTGAGTGATCAAGTCTTCGCCCATCATCCAACGGAGCGTGTTCTTGAGCTTCATCGACTGGATAAATAGGTCGTGCTCGGGATACAGTTCCGGCGCGCACATGGGAGATTTGAAATAGAAGCTGAGCCATTCCTGAATGCCGCGCATGCCGGCGCGCTTGGCGAGGTCGAGGAAGAGAACCAGATCGAGCACGATCGGCGCAGCCAGGATTGAGTCGCGGCACAGGAAATCCACCTTGATTTGCATCGGGTAGCCCAGCCAGCCGAAGATGTCGATGTTGTCCCATCCCTCCTTGTTGTCGCCGCGCGGTGGATAGTAATTGATCCGGACCTTGTGGTGAATATGCCCGTACAAGTCGGGATACAGCTTCGGCTGGAGAATGTATTCGAGCACGCCGAGCTTTGATTCTTCCTTGGTCTTGAAGGATTCGGGATCGTCCAGCACTTCGCCGTCGCGATTGCCGAGAATGTTGGTCGAGAACCAGCCGTTCATTCCCAAGAGTCGCGCTTTGAAGCCCGGGGCGAGAATCGTCTTCATCAACGTCTGGCCGGTTTTGAAGTCCTTGCCGCAGATGGGCACGCCGTGCTGCTTGGCGAGAGCGACGATCGCGGGGATATCGACGGTCAAGTTGGGGGCGCCGTTGGCAAACGGCACGCCGCTGGTAATCGCGGCCCAGGCATAGAGCATGGACGGCGCGATAGCCGGATGATTTTCCTTCATCGCGGCTACGAATTTTTCTGGAGTCTCATAGACGGCGTGCTGCTTGAGGAAAATTTCCGTGGAGCCGCACCAGATCACGACGGTCCGCGAGACTTTGTTCTTCTTTTGGAATTTCTGAATGTCGTCGCGAATTTGCAGCGCCAGCTCGTATTTGTTGCGGCCTTTCTTCACATGCGTGCCGGAGAGTTTCTTGACGTAGTTCTGGTCGAACGCGGCCTTCATTGGACGGATCTTGCTCAAAAACTTCTTCACTTCGGCAAGATGTTCGGTGCTGAGCACCGCGGCATTCTTGGCGGCTTCATACGCGCTGTCCGGAAAAATGTCCCACCCGCCGAAAACGATGTCGTCGAGCGTCGCGAGCGGCACGAAGTCCTTGATCGCCGGCGCGCGCGCTTCGGTCCGTTTCCCCAGGCGGATGGTCCCCAATTGCGTCAGCGAGCCGATCGGCAGCGACTTCTTTCGCCGGACGAGGTCCACTCCAGCCATAAAGGTTGTGGCGACCGCACCCATGCCGACGGTGAGGACTCCGAGTTTTCCCTTCGGCAAGGCAATGCCCGCGGACCTGCGCATTCTCATTTCTCCTGTCGTTTTCAAAATGTATGGAACCCTGAAGCAGCGTGCGACTCGC
>DATNIO010000160.1:0-25372 GCA_035604385.1 Verrucomicrobiia bacterium
CCCCGCCAGTATGTGGACGGCGGATTGATCATCGGCGATTCGGCCAGCCTGCTCAATTCGCAGCGCCTCAAGGGCATACACATCGCGATCAAGAGCGGCATGCTTGCCGCCGAGACGGTTTTTGAGGCGCTGAAAACGGGCGATGCCACGTCAAAAACTCTCGCGGCGTTTCCGCGCAAGATCGAGCAAAGTTGGATCAAAAAAGAGCTGTGGGCCGTGCGAAATTTTCATCAAGGCTTTCACCACGGCCTCTACGCAGGTTTGTTTCACGCCGGAATTCAATTTGTCACGGGCGGGCGCGGGCTCATCGATCCCATGCGCGCGCGCCCCGGACACGAGGAATATCACAAGCTGAACGGATCGGGCCCCGCGCCGGAGCGATTCAAGGGCGACGGTGCGCTGACGTTCGACCGTTTGACCGACGTCTATCATTCCGGCACGCGGCACGAAGAGGACCAGCCCTGCCACCTCGTCGTCTCCGACCTGAATGTGTGCGCGACCAAGTGCGTGACCGAGTACGGAAATCCCTGCCAGTATTTTTGTCCCGCCGCCGTTTATGAAATGGTGCAGGAAAAGGGCCAGCCGCGCCTGAAGATCAATGCGTCAAACTGCGTGCATTGCAAAACCTGCGACATCGCCGACCCCTACGAAATCATCACCTGGGTCCCTCCGGAAGGCGGCGGCGGCCCGAACTATGAGGGAATGTAAGCGCCATCAGTAAAGTTAGGTGCACTTGGGATTCTGCTTTCCATTCTTGCCTCGGCTAAAATGCGTGCATGATCGGGGGGTCTCAAAAAGGAAACTTAAGAGCTTTATTGAGGGATGGTGTGAATGATTCCCGCATTATTGGCCGCATTTTGCGGCTGGTTTCCGGTTTCGGCTTGATTTTTTTCCGCGCTATATTGCGATCTCACCATCTGCTCCAGATTCTCGCGAGCATAGTCCTCGTCCCATACGCAGACCTTGTACATATTGCCTCTTAGTCTACGCATATTCTCTCGAGTAGGATTAGTCGCCCACTCCTCTGCATATCTGAAAGTCACGTCTGCAACAGCATTCGCCGCCTGGATAGGCGGGTTGGTTTTGTCATCAAGCGGGACAAAATCTCTGAGAACCCGGGCAGCATCTGGATTTTTTCCCTTGTACGCCAAGAACAAGTCATGAAGGACGTGGAAGTTGCTTCCATCATCATGGGCGAAGGTAATGGTGTTCTCTCGCCCGACCTTCGACACCGCTTTCCGAGATTCATCCCAGACGCTCTGAACAGCCCAATGGTAAGGATCATTAGGAATGAGGCACGAATACTGAGACTCGCTTTTCAGCTTGCGAAAGAGTGGAATAGGAATCACGACACCTACTCCCACCGCCTTGCTCTTCTTGATGATTTTGTCCAGGTCGGCTCTAACGCCATCTGCCGCTTCTCGGCCCTTAGGCGGCGGGTATTGTTCAACTGAACGGAATTTGAAGAACTGCCCGCGCAGATGGTTACAATGAGAGGACTTGAAGTATTCAATCTCCGCCTTTTTCAGTCTCTTTCGCCATTGCTTTGTGAGATAGCCCCAATCCCTATAATTGCCGATTATCACTGCGGAGACTACTACGCGCTCGCGATTGCGGTCCGCGCTGTCATCTATGTAACCACCATACATGGTGCCCATATATTTACCTTCTATCTCGCCGCTAAATAGTATCCCGAATAAGTCTCTAGTATAATTCATTTACTTTCTCATTTTCTTCGCCATAGTCAAGGGATAATTAGCGATTGGCGTATGACGAGTGAGCGGTTATCCTCACCGACATACGCATGCTTTCACTTGCAAGAATCACTGCAAAAGCCCGTACACATCAAGTTCTGTCTGCGTCCCAACGTACACTTTTCCATTCGCCACTGTGGGCAAGGTAAATTTCACCGCCGGGCCCGCCGTATCATGCGACGCGGCGTCCGTAGGGCTGCTGTAGATCTCCCGCAATGAATTGTTGGGATCGTACGCTCGCAAAACGGCCGGGGTATTAGTAGTCGCCCCGGTCGAGTCAATCAGCCAAAGAATTGCATTGTTCGTTCCGTTCGAAGAAATGACTGGCGTGGCTCCTTGCGGCCCAAGTGTTTCCGGTGATTGGGAAGTAGGAGAGGAGGCAAGATTTCCTCCAGACACGCGAAATGACATCAGATTCGCATTGCCCGGCGCGACGTAGACGAAGTCATTCCAGAACATCGGGGTGCTGAGAATCGGCCCCGCGCCGAGGGGAACGACTTGTACGCGCGGTGGAAGATCGCGTGTACAGGAGTTGTCATATCCTCCCATGTTGCCGGGATTCACGACATAGAGGGAGCCGTTCTTCGAGCCGCCGATGAGCAAATCAGGCTGCGAGGTGGAATTCAGCACCAGAACCGGCGCACTGGTTCCGACATCCTGTCCCGCGGCTTCGAGCGCCGCTTGATTGCATGGAGTAAAAAAATCGGCGACGGACAGCCCGCCGGATGTAATGAGTCGCAGAAAACTGTCGCTGAAATTCATTCCGCCACGTATGGACCCGAACGGCCCGTCTCCCGCGACGACAAAAACACTTCCTTTGGAATCTGCGGAAGGGCCGCCTCCGCTCTGCCAGATTCCTCCGCCCGGGAGGCCGACGGCGTCAGGCGCGACATCGAAAACGCCAGTCTGTTGCAGTGAAGATGAGTCATAACCAAACAGCCAGCCGTGATAGGGACACGGGGCCATTGTCATTGGGTCGATGACGCACGTCCCGCCGTAGGAGCCGAATCCGACGTACACGATTCCGTTGTCAAGAAGCAATGCGGGCCGTTGGTTTTCGATGGTCGCATCAAATGATGGTGTCTGCCCAGGCGGAGTAGCGATTGGAACTCCGCCTGTTTCAATTTCAGGCGGCAACGTCGTCAAATCCAGCGCATAAAGCCGCAGACTATAGATCGGATTGAGAGCGGCCGTCGTTGCGATTGTCTGGTTCGCGGCGACAACATACATCTTGAAGGTGTTTTCATCGATCACAGGGGTGCCGGTAATTCCCACGAACGGCACGATGTCCGTGCCCGTCATGAACTGGTTGGGAAAAGCGATGGCCTGCGATCCCGTAGGAATGAAGCTGGTCTTCCAAATGGGCTTGCAAGAACTGGCGTCCGCGTCAAAGGCGTATACGGAATCATTTTCCGTGGCTACAAAGATAACGTTGTGCGTTCCTTTCCCGAGAATCGGCAGATTGGAAACATACAGCGGCTGCGCGTAGGCGTAGCCATCGATCGGGCAGAATAACAGTTTGCCAAACGAGGAGGAGTTAACCGTAGCCGGAGCGAGCGCCAGCTCCTGCCTATTCACGCCCGAACGCCAATTATCATTGCGCCAGGTAAGCGTGCCCGGAAAATCCGTGACCTCGACCTGGGCCGAACCAGTCACGCTCGTATTCATCAACCTTGCGGTGATCAAGTGAGAACCTGCCGAAGGCGGGGGGATGTAATCGATGGAGTTGGAAGGATTCCCGCTTGTTGAGATCGTGCCAACGGTTGGACTTCCGTTCGCGATGCCATCGACCGCCCAATTCACTTCCGTGTTGGTGACCCCGGCAGTGAGCACGTTCAACTGCAGTGTCTGCGACGTCGTGACACTTGAAAGCTTCGGCGAAAGCGTGAGTGGTCCCTGGATCGAACTGAGCGATTGAAGGGTGACGATGGCGGAGCCGGTCTTGGTGGGATCCGCCTGCAAGACCGCAGTCACCGTCACCGTCGCCTGATTGGGGACCGAGTTCGGCGCCGTGTAATAGCCGCTCGAGCTAATGGTCCCCACATCCGTATTCCCTCCGGAAGGCTGGCTCAACTGCCAGTTGACGGCCGAACTCGAAGCGTTCTCCACCAAGGCATTGAACTGCTTGTTCCCGCCCGGAAAGAGTTGCGCCGAATTTGGCATGACCGTAACGGTCACAGGCGCAGGCGGAGCGGGCCCGGATCCAACGGCGCCGCAAGAAGTGCAAATCAAGCAGAGCAAAGAAGAAGCGATAAGGAGCACGCGGGAGAATTCCCGCAATCTTCCATCGCGCGGTGCGGGGAACGTGCCGCGCGGCAGGCACTCCCCGGGACACAAATGCAAAGGGCTGGGCATAGGCTCCGCCTAATTGCACGAATTCCTGGAGAGTGCGGCGAAAGGTACCACAACACAAAAGAAGCGTCAATAAATTATGTCATGAATAATGACAGAGATCTAGCTGCTGCAACCCGCGCCTGCGCAGGGACCCTTGCCCGTCAGCCTGCGGAAAAAGTTCCTTACGCGGTCAAAGATGCCCGGCTGCGATTCCGCGGGCCGATCGTCGACCGGCGTTGGCGCCGGCGGCGAAACATGAACCGCGACCGTCTGCGAAGGCGCGGGGTTCACATGACCGCGAAATTCGACGGACGGGCGCAGCCGCAGTTCGCGCACCAGCAGAATGGTTTCCGGAGCAGGGTCGGGAGGAGGTTCGGGAGAATTGGCGTTAAAACTGAGCGGCGGCATGAGAACCGTATAGACGGGCTCCCCCGCGGAAGCGGATGGCGGCGGGGCGTTGTCGGTTCTCGTGCGTTGCGGCGGCAGCGGGGGAGCCAGGGCTCCCACTTCACGGGCAGGCTGGGAACGCTGAGGCGGCGCGGACTTGGGGGATTCAATGTGGGCGCGAGGGAAATCGCACGAGCAGGCGGAGGCATCCGCCTGGAGCGACTCAATTTGGCCACCAGCCAGGGTCGCCGTGCCGCCTTGCGGAATGATCATGCTCTGGTCGGAAAATTGAGTTTCCACGCGCATTGCGCCGCTCGCGGTGAGCACGCACATTTCGCCGTTTTGCTGGAGGCCCAGCGTCATGTTGCGAGGTCCTCCGGCAATCGCGATCGGCGTCGCAACAATCGTCGGCGTGTAAATTGTGAATCCGTCCGAGGATTCCATTGATGGATGAACGCGGCCGTAATCGAGGGCCAGCGTTACCGCGCCGGAAGACTTGATCAACTTGAAATGCGCCGGGCCGCAAATGCTGATTTCGCCGCCGGCGTTCAGCAGCAGCAAGGCATGTCCGGAACGCAGCGTGACGTCGCTGCCGCTGGCAACGACTGTTGGCGCCGCGTCCGTTTCGATTCCCGTCGGTGTTTTCGTTACGACTTCGAGGTCATCGCCTTCGATCCGACCGACGACGGCGGGAAAATCCTGCGCGGAAATGTGGACCTCCCGAACGGAGAGCGTCGCAAGGATCGCCAGCAAGGCGGCGGCGAAAATCTTCGTCCATGTGGCCAAATGCTTTCTCGGAATCGTCAAGGAAAACAAGTTTACCCGCAGCTTCCTGAAGGGCGTGGTAGCGCTATCTTAACACCATCTTCGACTTATACTATAACCGCATGCCGGAACAAGTAAAAACGCCGCCGGGACAAGAAGAGCCACGCGTGGTGGTTCACTATGACACACGGCTGCCGAAACTCACTCTCCTTCAACGCGCATTGATCCCGATGATCGGTTGGGTTGTGTGGGCCGTGATTCGCTTACTTGGGCCCACGATTCGGCTCGAAGTCTTGGGCGGACAAAAGGCGGGGCGCGAGTACCGTCCGGAAAAGTCGCCGTACATCTACGCCTTTTGGCATCGCTGTATCGTTCCGGCCGCCTGGTACTTTCGGAACCGCGGCGGCGTGCTGATGAACACAACGAATTTCGACGGGCAGTGGACTCGCCGCGTGATCGAGCGATTGGGGTACGGCACAGCGCAGGGAAGTTCGACGCGCGGAGGTTTGCGCGGGCTTGCAGTCATGGCGCGGCGGCTCGAGGAAGGATTCGATTCCGGCTTCACCATCGACGGTCCGCGTGGCCCGCGATATGTGGCCAAGCCCGGCCCGGTGATGCTGGCTCGGCGCTCGGGCAAGCCGATCATTCTGTTTCATATGGGACTCGAACGCGCGTGGACGCTCAAGAAGTCCTGGGACCTGATGCAGATACCGAAACCATTTACGCGCGCCGTCCTCATCATCGCTCCGGTGCTGGAGGTTCCCAAAGACACGGATCACGAAGGCCTGGAGAAAAAGCATCAGGAAATGCAGAAAATCTTAGAACGCCTGCGAGATGTGGCGGAGAGCTGGTTTTCGCTCACGGAAGAAGAGCGAGACCGCGAGCGCGTTGAATGGAATTCCTAAGGATTCAAGACTCTTGCGGATTCCGTGGGTAACGCGTTCTTAGTTCTTCAGCGGATATTTCGATGATCTTGTCGTCGCGCAAAACGTAGACGGGGAATCCTTCGCGGGCGTGCTCTTCCATTGCCCTTTCGACTGCCGCCTCGAGAGCCATCAAAGCGCGCTCGTGGAGGGGAAGTTCAAGAACATTTGGAGGCGGTTTTTCTCATTCACCTATCTGCTCGCGTCGTTGAGCGTCACCTGCGCTTCCATCTTTTGCCCGCCGCGGTAGTATTCCACTTTTACCGTGTCGCCTGGCCGTTTCCGGTTCAGAGCCAGGTTAAGATCCATTTGTCCTGTGATCGGACGCGCATCGATTGCCGTCACGACGTCGCCGCCCAGTAGAATCCTGCGCATGTCGAGGATGGCTTGGCGGTCTCCGCCTCGCAGTCCGGCATTCGCGGCCGGGCCGCCGGGCGTGACGCGCTCAATCAGCAGGCCTTCGCTCACGGGCAAATGCAGCGCCTCCGCCACTGGCGGAGTAAGCACGCGAGCCTCGACTCCCATGGAGGCACGGCGCACGCGGCCCTCGGAAATCAAGTCCTGCGCGATTTGCCGCGCCGTGCTGATGGGGATGGCGAACCCGATGCCGGCCGTCGTGCCGGACGGCGTGTAAATCGCCGAATTGATCCCGATAACTTCTCCGTGGGAATTCAGCAACGGGCCGCCCGAATTTCCCTGATTGATCGCGGCGTCGGTCTGAATTGCGCCGTCGATCACCGTGGTCTGGCCCGTCTGCACCGTGCGGCCGAGCGCGCTGACCACTCCGGTGGTGAGCGTGCTTTGGAAGCCGAACGGATTACCGATCGCCAGAACGCGCTGGCCGACTTGCAAGCTGTCGGAATCGCCCATGGTCAGCGCGGGGAGTTTCTTGTCTTTCGGGTCGATCTTGACGAGCGCGATGTCGTTTCGTTCGTCGGCGCCGACAAATTTCGCGTCGTAATGCGAGCGGTCGCCCAGGGTGACTGAAATATTCTGCGCGCCCTGCACGACGTGGAAATTCGTCAGGATGTATCCGCGCGGATCGATCACGAATCCGGAGCCCGCGCCTTCGACCGGCACCGGCTCCATGAAAACGTCATATTCGAGCGTGCGCGTGAGGATGTTGGCCACGGCCGGAGCGGCTTGACTGTAGATCTTGACGTAGATGGCTTCCTCGCCCAGAAGCTCGCCCGGTTTCGGTTCGGGGAAGGAGACCGGCACGGCGCCGACGCTTTGCGGCTGCCGTTGGCCCCAGCGGCTGCCCGCCCAGTACGCTCCCAGTACGAGCGCCAAGCCCAAGGCCAGCAAACGGACGACGCCCCCCCGGCTGTCTTTTCCTTCACTCATGACGATGTCCCTCCGGTTCCCAAATTCTCTCAGTGGCAGCAAGCCAGCGTGCTGATGTCACTGTTTTGTAGGGCACGGCTTCTGCCGTGCCGTTGCGCATCTCATAGTCGTCCGGCTTTAGCCGCTGGCGTTTCGATCGTTTCCTTTTCCACAAAACCAAATAGCCCGTAGAAGCACGCCTTCAAAGGGCCAGCGGCTAAAGCCTTCTTGATTCCGCACATAAAACGGCACGGTTGAAACCGTGCCCTTCAAAGATTCTCAAGTTTAGTGTCGAGCCGTCACCCTAGTTCTAACTCCTGACCGCTGGATTCTTGGATTTCCCGTCTTGCATCCCCTTGAGTTTGGCGAAAAGCGCGATCACTTGCGCGCGCGTATGCTCGACGGTACCTGAGCAATCGATGACTTCATCGGCCCTGCGCCGTTTTTCTTCGCTGGGCATTTGAGACGCGATGCGCTGCCGTGCTTGCTCGACTGTCAGCCCGCGGCCCGTGCCGGACTGCGTAAGGCGCGCAAGTTGTTGCTCCGGCGTGCACCATGTGACCACCAGATAATCCAGCTTCTTGTCGAATCCCGCTTCGATGAGCAAGGCGGCCTCAACCACAGCGATGGCGTAAGGGTCGGCATGTTCGAACGCGGCAAGCTGGCGGCTCTGCTCCTCGAGGACCGGCGGGTGCACGATGGCGTTCAGGCGCGCGAGACGTTTTGGGTCGGCAAAGACGATGGCGCCGAGCTTTTTCCGGTCCACAAGACCTTCCGGTGTGAGGATTCCGCGGCCGAATTCGCGCACCACTTCGTCGTAGGCCGCGCCGCCGGGCTCGATCATCTGGTGCGCGATCTTGTCGGCTTCGAGCACGCGGCAGCCCAGCTCGCGCAGCATCGCGACCACCGTGGTTTTCCCTGTGGCAATTCCTCCGGTGAGGCCGACGCGCAGCATCACGATTTGGCCGTAGCGGCGCCGGTCAGGCCGCCGGGCACCGCTTGTCCGCGCGCACGCCGCAGGCGCGCCGCCTTCACCGTGTTGCTCATCAGCATGGCGATGGTGAGCGGACCCACGCCGCCCGGAACAGGTGTAATCGCTCCGGCCACTTCCGCAACGCTTGGATGAACGTCGCCCACCAGCACGGAGCCCTTCTCGCGAAATTGCGCGACCTTCGCGGGAAAATTCGCAAAGATGCGCTGCGCCTCCGCGGCATCGGTGATGCGATTGATGCCCACATCGATCACCGTCGCGCCCGGCCTCACCCAGTCGGGCTCGACCATCGCCGCGCGCCCAATCGCCGCGATCACAATATCGGCGCGCCGCACGACGCCCGGCAAGTCGCGCGTCTTCGAGTGGCAGATCGTCACCGTCGCGTTGGCATGCATCAGCAGAAGCGCCATCGGTTTTCCGACGATGTCGCTGCGCCCCACGACCACGGCTTCGGCTCCCTCCAGCGGAATTCCGCTGCGGCGAAGAATTTCCATGCACCCTGCAGGGGTGCAAGCCACGAGGCCCGCCCGGCCCGAAACCAGACGCCCGAGATTCATCGGATGAAACCCGTCCACGTCTTTCGCCGGGTCCACAGCTTCGAGCACGCGCTTCGTGTCCACTTGCGGCGGCAGAGGAAGCTGCACCAGAATTCCGTCCACGTCGTCGCGCGCGTTCAACTCCGCAACCACCGCGAGCAGTTCGTCGGTCGTTGACGCGGCGGAGGGCGTGAGCTGCCAACTCCCCAGCCCCAGTTGCTCGCACGCCGCAATCTTGCTGCGCACGTAAATCTGCGATGCGGGGTTCTCGCCCACCAGCACCGCCGCAAGTCCGGGACGAATCCCCGCAGCGCTCAAATCAGCAATTTCCCGCTTGAGCTCTGCGTAGATTTGATCGCGAATTGTGATCCCGTTGAGGATTCGTGCCGGCAAATGCGCTCCTGACGTAGCGATTTAGGTGTCGTTCATGTTTATGTTAGCACAGCCGGTGCGGCGAGTTGCCCGTAGCGCCGGCATCTTGCCGGCATTTTTTGCAGGAGGCAAGGTGCCGGCGGGACGCCGGCGCTACTTTCCGTGCGTTGCATCTGGACATGAGCGAGATTCAGGTACAATGAAATTCCACCGGACGAAGGGAACAACGATGATCTTCGGCGAAAGCAGCGAACGGAAAAAACTCGAGCAGCAGATGCGCGTTGAAGGCCGGCTTCCGCCAGGGCAATCGCTCACGTTGAAGTGGCCGGTGCTGCATGAAGGAAACGTGCCGCGCGCCGATTTGCGCACGTGGGATTTCCGCATCGATGGCCTCGTCGAAAAGGCGGTGCGGCTCACCTGGGAAGAATTCAACAAGCTGCCGCAGGCGGAAATTCGGTGCGACATCCACTGCGTGACGCGCTGGAGCCGCTTCGACAACCGCTTCGAGGGCGTGCTGTTCACCGAAGTGATGAAACTCGTCACGCCCAAGCCCGAGGCGCGTTTCGCCATCGTTCGCGGCGAAAACGGATATACCACCAATCTTCCTCTCGAAGACTTGATGAAGCCAGACACAATCTTCGCCTTCCAGCACGACGGCGAGACCCTCTCCGCCGACCACGGCTATCCTTTGCGCCTTGTCGTTCCGCACCTGTATTTCTGGAAGAGCGTGAAGTGGGTGCGCGGCTTTGCGCTCACCGCCGAGGACGAACCCGGCTTCTGGGAACAGAACGGCTACCACCTGTACGGCGATCCGTGGAAAGAACAGCGGTTTGATAGTGACTAGAAGTTGGAAGTTTGAGGTTGGAGGTTAGAAAATAAGAAAAAGAACCGCGTCGTTGATTCGCCTTCTCCTTCCGACTTCCAGCCTCTAACCTCCAACTTCCAGTTATTTTCCGGTTTCACTATGCGCCGCGGGCTCGCCGATCAGCTTCAAATACTCGGCTTGCTCGGACGGCACGCACAGCTCCTCTTCGAAGTCCTGTTCGGGAATCCAAGTGAACTCGCTCTTGGTAATCACGAAGGGCTCGGTATAAGTCTTGGGATCGTCAATTTTTACCGTGACTTCCAGGTGGTTATGATTCACGCGCGTGTAGCGTTCCTCGACGCGCAGATCGATGCTGTGCGGATGCCCGGCGTTGTCCAGCCAAGTGCGTGGATCGCTGCCTACGGTATTGACCACAAAAGTGTAGTCGCCCTCCCAGTGTCCCACCGAATATCCGTACCACCGCGGATCGGGCGCGTCGGCCGATCTCCCGCCCACATCCTTGGGAAGCTCTCGGCCGTCCGTCCAGATTTCGCGCCAGATGCGGTTGTACTCGGACATCTCGATGGTCTTGCCGGGCATTGTGGTGAACACGATTCCTCTGGTCATGAACAGGATGTTGCGCGGGAAGCCGAGCGGGTCGCAGCCTTTGATCGGATCGTTGGAATCGGCGACAGGGTATTGCCCATTGGACTTGTGCAGACGGAACTGCTCCTGCCCCCAGGGCGTCATCGCAGGGACGGGGTTGAGCTTGGCGGCCACTTTCCCGGCCCAAAAACCGGTCAAATCATGCTTCGGCGCGGGGCCTCCGGGGCCCGTGTCTCCTAGCTTTTCTTTCAAATCTTCGGGACCGCCAAAATTTGGTTTAGGAGAGCTCTGGGCGAAAGCAAGAGAAGAAACCACCAACGCTCCCGCCAAGCTTATGATGCAGCACTGAAACAGATTTCGCATTTCGGCACCCCTCGCTGCTCCAAAATAACTTGCAGCCACTTTTACTGCGCTCGCTCGCAATCAGACTCCAACCTATAAACGGCCAGCCCTCAGTATCGGGATAATACTCCCAGGTCGCTCCGCGGACTATCCTTTAGCGTCGTGCCGTCGGCAAGCACGATTTTATCAAGACGCCCGACACGCCTCTCAAATTTGGATGGATAGAGTTGAACGGTGATTACGTCGCCGGGATGCAGTGAATTCTTGTTCCAGCCAAGAGAGCGAACGGCCGCCGGACTCCCAGCTTCGCCGGCCCAATGGGAGATGTTCCCTTTGTCATCCTTCGCGTCGAACATGAGCATGGTATGTGGATTGGCCCACAGGAATCTCGTTACCGTGGCTTGCTTCATGACAACTACTTTGTCCGTTTTGTAAGACGCGCTTCCGTGATGCGCGAACGCGGGAACGCCAACCGCTAGAAGAACACCAAGCAAGGCCAGAGACATGCGCAACTTACTCAAGCGACCTCGAAACCGTGCAGCGGCCCGAAATGGGAGCGGCCTTCCACGGCTAAATTGTTGCGGTCTGACGCTGGCGAGCCAGCACCACTCCACCAGCGGCGCCGCCAACAACCTTCAAAGCGTTGGCAACGATGTATTGCCATGGTTCCGGCCGTCCGCGCGTGAGGCCGACGTACATGAGCGTGCCGACAATGCCGATGAGCACGCCGTGCAGGACAAACCTCGACGCTATCCCCCGCCCGAGCCATACGGTAATCGCGAATGTTGCAATAAGCGCCAAGGGAGGTACTCCGTAGAGCGCGACTCGACGTGCACCGCTTATGGTTAGCGGGATCGCGAACGCGAAAAGAACCAATTCCATCAGGAATGCCGCGAGTAAGATGCGTCCCCACTGGATCGACATTCGCTTCCACCTAACACCCCGACGGATGTTACCCAAAGGCGAAACCACTTCGTCTTGAATTTCAACCGCAACGGTTCCTTACTGGTCTTTCTTGTCTCCCCCGAGTTGGCTATCCCTCAGAATCTTGCCGTCGGCAAACACGATCTTATTGAGGCGGCCGACAGGGTTGCCGGATTTCGCGGGGTAGATGTAAACAGTAATGACGTCACCGGGCTGAAACGAATTCCTGGTCCAGCCCAGAAGGCCGGTCGCTGAAGGACTCCCCGCTTCGCCGGCCCAGTGTGTGATGTTGCCTGCATCGTCTTTCACATCGAACATGACAATGTTATGGGGATTGGCCCACAGGAATTTCGTCACCGTGGCGTCTTTCAGGACAACGATTTTGTCCGCGTAGGCCGCGGCTCCGTGGTGTGCGAACACGGGGCTGCAAGCAGGCAAAACACATACCAGGAAGGCAAAAGACATCAGCCACTTACTTTTCATTCGGCACCTCGCGAACTGCTATTTGCGGTTTGACGGTGTTGCCCTGCAGAATATGACGGCCAACCTTTTGTGTCAATCGCGTCGAGTTTTGGTAGGACAGGCATCCGCCACGGCGGACCTGTGCGATTTTTGCCATCGCTCTTGGAGCGGCAGCCACTGCTCGCGGCTTACAAAACCGAACAGCCAAGAGTGGCTGTGCTACACAAACTCAGTGCGCCGGGAAGATCTTCGCCGCCTCGTAGACCGGCGCGGCTTCGTGTGACGAGAGATAGTCCAGGAGCGCCTTGGCGGCCTTCGGGTCCTTCACGCTGGTGGACAGGAACCCCGTAATATCCACAGGAGTCGAAGCCTCGGGCGGCAGCGCCCCCACGACGTCGAGGCCGGGGTTGCGCATGTCGCTGAGGTAAGGACCCAAGGCGATCTCCGCCTCGCCTTTGGCAACCGAGTCCTGCACGATGACGCCGGTTTGGACCCACTTGATCTTCGGCTTCACTTGCTCCGTGATGCCGAGCTTGTCGAGCGTCGCGAGGGCAATGCCCCCGACGCTCCCTTGCGTTGGGTCCACGGAAAGGATGGACTTCGCATTCAGCAGCGTGCGCTTAACCGCTTCAGGCGTCGAAATGTCAGGCTTGGGCGCACCCTTTTGCACGGCGAGCGCCAGGCGAAGTCTCGCAATGACGGTCGCGCTGCCGGGGACAATGTTGCCCGTTTTGAGCGCCTCGGGGAAAGGCGCGAAAAGGAGCGACACGTCCAAAGCCTGCCCGCTCGCAACCGTCTTCCGAGTGCTCACGCCTGTGCCGTAAGTGATCTTGACCTGCGTGCCCGTCTTGGCTTCGAAGTCGCCAACCAGCTTTTCAATCGTCGCCTTGATGGGGTCCGGCGACAGCAGAGTGATCTCGCTCTGGGCGGCCGCCCTCGACGGGATGGCCAGCGCAAGGGTGACGGCGACGATAAATGAAAGTAAATGTTTCAAGGCTCACTCCTCCTATTCCGTTTGGCACAGCTATTCCGCCCGATGCAAAAGCGGGCACTCCCTCTACTTCACGTTCTTGCGCATCCAATCATCGATGAACTTGATGACCACATCGCTGTTCCTGTCGAGGAACATTTCGTGCATGTTGCCGTGGATCCCTACGTCTTCGAGTCGTACAAACTCGTCCTTCACGCCCGCCTGATTGAGCCATTTGGGAATGCAGGCGTCGAACACGCGGTGGTACGTGCCCTCGGCGGAGATGGACAGGATGCGCATGTTCGCCAGGCTCACCAGTTTGTGCACGGGTTCCTTCTGCATGTAGCAGGGAACTTCATCCGCCCGTTCTGATTTCTCTTCGAGGTAGGTTTTCAAATCGTCGGGGCTGTTGACCGGCGGATCGTAATGCATCGGCATGTTGGTGATCCCCCACGCGTTTCCAATCTTGCCCGTGTATTTCACCTTGGCGGTGTCCACGATGCCAATCTGCGGGCCGCCGGGCTCGATCGCCACCATCCCCGCCACTAGCTTGGGACGCGTATCGGCGACATTGAAACCGATGCCGCCTCCCTGCGAATGCGTGATCAGGATGACCGGGCTGCCGATTTGATCGAGGAGTGCGACGCCGGCCGGCACGGCGAGTTCAGCCTGGGCGGAGATGAATTGCATCTGGCCCTTGATGAAGTTATCGAAGACCGGATCGCCCATCGTGCCTTTCTTCGGCGAGTCGCTCGGCCACTGCGTGTACAACTTCATCCGCGGGAAATCCCCGCCGGACGGCACGGGGCCGGTCCAGATCTGCTCCAGTTCCAGCGCCGTGCGCAGACCGAGTTTGCCGTCCATGTCCGGGACGTAGGGCGAGCGCCCGCGCGCCGGGTAATCCACCATATAGACGACGTAGCCCTGGTTAATCAGATAGTATGCCCAGCCGGGCCGTCCATCGGGCGTTTGCTTCCAGACCGCTCCGCTCTGTCCATTCCCGTGGAAAAACACGACGGGATACTTTTGCCTGATCTGCTTCGGCACCATGACTTCGACATACATCGCGCCGTGCATCACCTCTTTGCCCGGAGGCCCGGCATACTCTCCGCCCACGTAGAAAAATGCCTCGCGCCCGACGTTCTCCATCGAAAATGTGGGAATGGAGGAAGGCGGCATCGCCGAGTTCTTTGAGTCGCTGGCTTGCGCCCCGTGCCGAAGGTCGGCCACCGTGGCAAGCGCCGCTACGAATAAGATTGCCAGTCCTGCTTTTACGATTCGAGAATTCATGATTTCCTCCGTGACTGTGATGAAATGCTTACGCCTTCAGCCGAGGGAACAGCCGCTCGGCATTTCCGCGATTGATTGCCTGCAAATCGCCCGCTGAAAATCCGAAATGGTCGAGCGGCCCGGCCGAAACAGGGGGCGGCACGATCGGGTAGTCGGTGCCAAATAGAATCTGCGACGTGGGAATCAATTTGGTCAGCGCGGACAAGGGCGCGGGATACGTCGCATGCGCGACGTCAAAGTAGAGCTGCTTCACTTCCTCGATCATATCGGCGGTTTCCTTGTCGGAACGCTTTTCGGGCAGAGTTTCACTCACGCGGTTGGCGAGCACCGGCAGCGTTCCTCCGGAATGCGGAAAGATGAAGCGGATATTCGGGTAGCGGCGAAACGAATCGCTCTTCAGGTAGCTGACCACGGCCCGGGCGATATCGAAATCGTACTCCACGACGCTGTCGATCACTCCGGGCAAGAGCGCACGGCAGCAGATGGGCGGCGCGGAGTGAATAAAAATGATGGCCTTGCGGCGGTTGAGTTCCTCGTACACGGGCGCGAAGACGGGATCGCCCGGCCACTTGTCCGCGTAACTCGTCCACAGGCCGATGCCGTCGGCCTTGAGGGTGTCGAACGCGTACTCGATCTCGCGCAAGCTGCCGTCCGTGTCGGGTAATGGCAGCGCCGCAAAGTGTCCGAAGCGCCCGGGGTAATCCCTCACGAGCTGTTGCGTGTAGTCGTTATTCTCCCGCGCCAGTTTGCGCGCCCGCTCGGACTTGTCGGAAAACGAATCCTGCACGACGCGCGTCATCGGAGATAGCATGGACGTGGCGATGCCGTTCTTGTCCATTATCTCGATGTGCAGAGAAGGTGTCCACGTAGGCAGCGGGTGCCCGGTTGCCAGGATCTCTTTCTCCATAACTTTTGTATAGAAGGGCGGCACGGTGTGGCTGTGCACGTCGATTCGGCCAGCAGGCGCTCCAGCAGCGGGCCGCGCCAGCAAGCCGCTCGCGGGCAGAAACGAGCCCGCCCCGGCCATCGCCAGCCATTGCAGAACTTGCCGCCGCGAAGCTCTGGGTCCGGGATTGGCTTTGTTCAAATCGATTGAGATGCCTTTGCTACGCGAGCTATTGAATCTCATCGGTGCGCCCTCAAAATGATTTTCGATTCCTCGTCCTTCTGGCTTTTCGATGAACCGAAATCTACACCTCGTGGGTTCCGCGCACAATGCGAAAGTGATTCATGTGGCGCAGGCTTCAGCCTGTGGGGGTTCGTCCTTGCAAGGACCAAACCCCACAGGCTGGAGCCTGCGCCACTGGCTTGGCTCGCGCCGGGAAAACGATCTTGACATGTTTTGCATCGAAGTGGCACGCTGCTGGCAATCACTGCCCGCAACGTCCGTTTGGGCGCCGGAATAACACAAACTAGCTTGCAGCACGCCAAGGAGGAACTTCCATGCTCGTCGTCCGAAACTGTTTCGTAGCCAAACCGGGAAACGCAAGCAAGCTCGCTGCCCAACTGAAGGAAGCGGCCGCCTCCGGGAAATTTTCCCGGTACCGAATTCTGACCGATTTGACGGGTGAATTTAACCGCGTCATCCTGGAATTTGAAGTTGAGAACATAACGGCATTTGAAGCCCAGTGGAAGGATTACAACACGAACGAAGCCTTCCGCGCGAAAATGAAGGGCTACACGGATTTGTACATTTCCGGCAGCCGAGAAATCATGCAGGTCGCCTAAGTGACAGGCTGAAGAGGCAGCGGAAAATGTAATTTATTTTGTCATACCGAACCAGGTGAGGAATCTCTCTACGGTTTGAACGCAGGAAAAGAGAGATTCCTCGGCGCGCAACGCGCCTCGGAATGACAAAAATTGAGTTTTTCCGCAAGCTGTGAAGCCTGTCCTACTCGCGAGTCTGGCGCGTTGCGACGCTTACTTCTGCAAGAAATCCAGCGTCCGCGTCCAGGCGAGCTTGGCGGCATCGGCGTCATATTGCGTGCCCGTAGCGTAAAAGCCGCGATTGACTTGCGGGTAGACAAAGTACGTGAATTTTTTCGCGGCCTCGGTCATCGCCTTTTCCGTCAGGAGCGCATTGCCGGTGGTGCGGAAATCGTACTGCGCGTAGTGCGCGAGGACCGGCGCGTGAACCCCGTCGAAACTCTGCGACGGCGGGCTTCCGCAATAAACGACCGCGCGATATAGCTCCGGCACGGAAACGGCCAGCATGAAGCTGCGCCACCCGCCCCAGCCAAAACCCACCGTGGAGATCTTCGCCGCGTCGACATCTGAATCTTTGTGCAGGTAGGCGAACGCCGCCCGGGCATCCTGGACGCTGAGATTGGGAGATAACTGGCCTACGGCCTGCGCCATCTGGCCGGGCGTTCTGGCGCCACCCAGTCGGGAAGTAAAGTCCGGGGCGAGCGCAAAAAATCCAGCCGCTGCAAACTGCTTCGCGATATCCCGGATCGAATCGTTCAGCCCCTGGTTGTCGTGAATCACGAGGACAGCAGGATGTTTTCCAGTGCCTGCCGGCTTCGCGACAAACGCTTCGATACTGAACCCGCCCGAATCGTAGTGGATGGTTTCCGAGGATACATTGGCGACAGCCACATCCTGCGCCGGTGCCGCCGTAAAAGGTGAAGCGCTCAAAGCAAACAAGAAACCCGCGAAGAAGCTAGTTGCAACGGCGCAGCGCGTCAGCACGAAGAGTCTTCGCTTCGCGGACCGTTGGTAGTTCAAACACGATTCCTGTGTCATCGATTCTTTCATGCAACTTCCCAAGAATGACGCGCTCCAATTGCCGCAGCCTGCAAAGACGATGCGGGTTCACGTGGCGCCGGCGTCCCGCCGGCGATTTTGCACCCCGTCGTGATCGGAAAAAAACCGCCGGCGAGACGCCGGCGCCACGACACTTCGGACACGTTTAACTGTGCGGCTGCAATTTTCGTCCCGCTTCAGTTACGGCTTGCCTGCGCTTGCGGAAAAATTCTGCGCTTGCGCCTTCAGCGCCTGCAACTCTTCTTGAGAGCGAATCTGCATGCGGGCGATCTTGCTGTTTCGCGTGTAGCCGACGACGATCCGCGTCGCCCCGTCCCGTTCATCGAGCGAAATGTGGCGCAAATTAATTCCGCGCCCCGGCAATGGAAATTCGGTCCACTGTTCGGTCTTTGGATCGAAGCGCGCCACCGAATCGCCATTCGTGAGGTTGACCCAGACGTTGTGGTCCTTGTCGACGCTCGCATCGTAGGGCGCGGACTCCGGCGTGGGGTATCTATAGCGCGTGGATTTCAGCGTGCGAATATCATACTTTTCCAAATTCCCGCCCCAATAATCGCACACCCAGACGATGTCCCCATTCTTGTCCGCGCCCATGCGGCGCGGGCCCTCGGACCACCACGCGCCGAAGTCGGTCAGTTCGACTCCCGCAAGTTCATATAATTTCTTGTCTTCAGCGGTGATGGCGCCATCGGCGCGGGCCGGCCGCGGGGGTTCATGGAATTCCTGCGTCTTGCCGCTCTCGATGTCCGCGCGGTTTACGCGGTCGATGTTGATCTGCGTCCACCAGCCGTTGCCCATGCGGTCCGCTGCAATTCCGTACGATCCGCCGGGACCATTGTCCGTTGGCGTCGGCGATTTGAATTCCCGGAACTCATGCGTGTTCGGATCGTAGCGGAACGCTCCGCTGCCCGTCGTGGCCCAGACATTTCCTTTGCTGTCGACGTCGATGCTGGTGCTCGCTCCGACCATTCCTTTTGGCGGCGCGATCACCTCGTACTTCATCGTGGCGGGATCGACGCGCAGCAGGTTTCCTCCTCCGCCTCGCGGATCGCCGATCACCGTTGCCCAGAGAATTCCGTTCAGGTCCATCGTGAGGCCGTGCGTCGGCGCGGCCAACCCGTTCATGCCGGGAACTTTGATGTCGATCACTTTCCCCGTTTTCGTATCGAGCCTGCTGATGGTTCGCGTATAGCTCGGCTCCGATGTGGTGAACCAGATGTCGCCATTTCGATCGGTCTGCGAATCGTGCAGGCCGCGCGAGCCATTCAGCGCGGAGGGAGTTCCGAGTGACCAAAATGTTCCGTCGTTGGTCGGGAAACCGTCGTCGGTGGGATTCGCGTCCGGATCCGCCACCGGAACGCTGTATTCCGTGACGATGGCGCGGGCCGCTTCGCCGCGCGGGCGCGCGCGCAGCTTGATTTGCATCGTCGAAGGCCCGGGACCACGGACTTCCGAAAGATACGTCGCGAGTTCTTTCTTGTAGTAGGCCATCACCGGAAACGGCGCCATGTCCGGCCCGGCGTACTCGCCGCCGCCGTTGTACACGCGGGACATCAGGTTCAGGATCGCTTCCCACCCTTTTTCGTCAAAGCGGTTCTGTAAAATGTAGTTGGGTTCGTGGCAGCCGGTGCAGGTATTGTAGAAAACGTCCTTCATCTTGCGACGCTCGGGAGTATCTTCGGGCAGCGAAGTCACGTACTCCTGCCCCGTCATCTGCTTGACGATTTCCAAATTGTCTTTGATCGTATTGAGCGTGAAATCCTGGCGCCCGGCGGTTCCGTTCAAGCTGACTTCGGCTTTCCCGGCTTCAAATCCTTCCGCCTGCGCCCAGACACGGTATTTTCCTTCCGCCATTCGAGGAAAATAGTAATTGCCGTCTTCGTCGGTAAAAACGCTGGTCGTAATCGTTTGTCCCACGCCTCTGGCGGACACGGTCACGCCGTCCAGCTTGGCGCCCGTGTCGGACTTCACCGACCCAGACAGCAACACGCCCGCCTGCTGCGCGGGCGCGCTCTTTGCGCTAACGGCGCAGAGCGCTACACCCGCAGTTATTGCAGCTAGTAAGGCGATTTTCCAGAGCCGCTTCCTTTGTGTCATGGCGCACTCCTTAAACTCGTGGGCGCGAACCGAATCTTACTCATCGGAACTGGCCGGGGTTCCCGCTTTCGGATTCGGATTATTCTTTGGCCGGGCAAGACGGTTTACGGTTTTGAGATACTCAACGATCGAATCGACCTCCGCGCGCGTAAGCCCGTACTTAAATCCGGGCATCAGGCCCTCGCGCCCTTCCAGGATCACGCCTCGGATGTTGTCCTCATTATCTTCGACGAGTTCCTTGTACAAAGCGGGACCGTAGCGCTTGCTGACAACGGTGGGCAGGGTGTGGCAAACGGCGCAGCGTTGCTGAAAAATTCGCCGTCCGTCTTTTTGCGCGTCAGTCAAGGGAACGACGGAAGATTGCTGCGCGCGCAGCGGAACCGAAATCGCCAGGAAAAAGCCCAGCCCGATGAGGAACGTGGAAGACTTGTGAATCAAGTTTCTCCCTCGGCAGCTACCATTGCATGGTTTCAGTGACGGCAGAAAGATTAAGAATCCACTTAAATTATGATCGAATTTTAGGCGTGCCGAGAAATCAAGTCAAGCCGCTTTCCAGCCGCGCCGTGCCCGGGAACGCCAATCTCCCGATTGGCGTTTTCCGCCACGCCATTCAGGAGAATGGCGTTCCCGGGGAAATCGCGGCCTAGATTTTCGCGGCAGGAGCCAGGAACAAGCCGTGCTGGAGAAAATCCAAAACGGCGAGGCGGCGCTGTTCCACGTTTCGGGGATTCCAGATATCGCGATTCCAAATCTGGCTGGCCAGCTGACCCGTAGCGAAGTAATACATAATCATTCCAAAGATCGTGAAGACCATCTGGTCGGGATCGACGGCGCGAAATTGGCCGCGCGCGATCCCCTCGCGGATGGTTTTCACGGCGCGTTGGTGCAGGGGACGGTGATGCGCCACCACCATCCAGTGCAGCGGCCGCCGGTCCGCCATCATCTCGCGCTGAATCAGCCGCGGGTACGCAGGGTTGCGCATGACGAAGTCAAACGTCAGGTTCACCAGGGCGCGCACGCGCTCGGGCGGTTCCATCGAAAGCACGGCGGGAGATTCCATCTGCGCGGAAATTTGCGCGATCATCGTTTCCAGCACGAAGCGGTGCAGCTCTTCCTTGTTACGAAAATAGTAATACGGGAGAGCCTTGTTGACGCCCGCGGCGCGCGCGATGTCGTCCATGCGCGCCCCGGCAAGCCCCCGCTTGGCGAACACCTTTCGCGCGGCCACCACAATGCGCTGAACCGTCGCGAACTGGCGTCCTTCGCGGAGAATGCGCCGCCCGATGGGCGAAAGTTCCCAGTGTCGAACGAATTCCGTTCGAGATTTGGATTTTGCTTTGGATTTGATCATTTTCCGACCGCAAAGGTGTAGTCGAAATAAACGCCCACGTCAAGGATTATGAGAGAATAGCGAGCCTTCATTAAAGCGTTACGAGTGAATCTCCAGATTGCGTTTCGGCGAGGATCACTGCTGTGGCACAATGACGCCAAAGGGGAATGCGCGAACATGTTCTCTTCAACCGGAATCACGATCGAACATCGTCTTTCTTGTACGATGCGACGCATCACTCTGCCGGCCATCGGCGCAATCCTTCTGCTTGCGGCGCCTGCATCGCGAGCGCAAAACGCCGCGCAGCAGGCTGAAAAGAGCGAAGCGGCTCCCGCGGGCAATGCCGAAACCGGCAAAAAGATTTTTACCAAGGCCGGCTGTTACGAATGCCACGGCCGCGAGGGCCAGGGCGCGGCTCAAGCGACTGGCCCGCGCATCGGACCGTCGCAACGTCTCATTCGCCCCTTCATCAAGTACGTCCGCCAGCCGACCGGCCAGATGCCGCCATACACCAGCGCGGTCATCTCAGACCAGGAACTCAGCGACATTTATGCGTATCTGCAGTCAAGGCCATTGGCTACACCCTCCAAGGATATCCCGCTCCTGAATCAATAGAAGTCGGCTACGTCATGATTTTCGGCAGTTTGTTTCTCTTGGAAATCCCCGGGGTGCGCTCGCGCTATCGGACGAGCCTAAGCCTCACGATTCGACTGTTACTGAAATTTCCACATTCCGACAAGACGACTTCACAGAACCTGGCCGATGCTTCTAAGCTTAATGACGCAGTTTACCATTCAACTCAGAAGTGGTTTAACATAACGTTATATGAGCGAGGCGAACCTAGAAGGACTTCTGAAATTATTCGAATTCGACAAGAAGCGTGAACTTGAGCGGTATTGCCGAAGCACGGTCATCTCCAAAAGTGATTTTGCTAACCTTGTTCTGGCATGTGAAATGTCTGGCGTGCCATTCCTGCACCAAATTTCCTATCGAGACATCGTTCCAGAGCACTTGCATCTCTCTGACATTGACCATAAGGCGTTGGCAGATAATGGTGTCGGTCCACTAGGGCCAGAGGCGGCGAAGGCTGTCCGAAAGATGGCGCAGATCTTCGAGGAGCGGCGATACTTGGTGGGCCATATGTTTCATAACCCTGACCGCTCAAGATGGCATTTTTTCTGTTTTGACCAGCGTGATCTGGAAGAGCGTAGACCTAACCATTGGAAAGAAGGCTCCCACGTGCATTTCATGAACTGGCTTTGGCCAAATCAGGACGCACAAACCGTTTGGTCAGGGTTTGTGACCGGGAACTATAAACCGGGCAGCTCAATTCACTTGCGCTTTACCCACGAACGGGAAGCATGTGAAAACGAATCAGGCGGCCCTTCTGCCTGAAGGCGGATCGTGCCTCGTTGGAGCCTCGTGACGCTACGATCCAAGGAAAATGCCACATTCCGATAAGTGAGGTGGTTTCAATGGGTCGACGCAACACTCACCCAAAGCCCTATCTGCAGGTATTTCAATCGTCCAATTCGTTCGCGGGCGTTGATTCAAGAAAAACTCCGCCCAGTTTAGGTCTAATCGAGTACAGTCCAAAAGATCAGATTCTTTTGAAAAACACTAGCGGATCAGCTGATTAGAAGGGTATTGCATCGACCGGTTGAGCCAACAGCGATTATCGAAATGTCGGAACTCCAAAGGCTGGGCTGGCCTCGTTTTCATGTTTTGGAAATGTTTTCATTAACGAAGGAAAGTAAGAAGGCCAGGGTGCCCTCATTTATCCGTAAAAAAAACGGCGCACAAGGCTACACTAAATGGGTCGACGCTTCGGTATCCCGCGAATGTTCGCGCGCACTTCACTCCCAATCTCAAGCATCAGACCTCAAAGCCAGTCCACCGGTAACTGGCGCGACTTCACGACCACGTATTTATTTCTGCGCGCAAATTCCACCAGGTCCACGAGCAATTTCACATCGTTCTCGCAGTACTTGCAAACTTCTTCCTTGCGGCCCTCACGCCACCGCTGAACAATGTCCAAGCCGTTTCCGGTTTTCTGATTTCCCAAGGTTTCCCGCGCGAGATCATCGAGCTTGATGCGGAATCCAAGCCGGCGGTGTAAATCCACCAACAGGTCGAACGATTTGCCGAGCAAATGGTTCACCGGCTGGTAGGCGCTAAGCACTTCAAAATCGAAGCGGTCGCCGTTGAAGGAGACGATGCGGTCAAACTGGCCAAGCTCGGAAATGAGCGCCTTCGCATCCGGCTCAAACCACCGCCGGAAGCGATTCTGCGCGTCCCAGGTCACGGCGACAGCGAGGCCGAAGCGCGCGATGCTCGACCAGCCTCCCTCTACCTCGTGCGACAAGCGGAGCGTTTCGACGTCTAAGAAGATTTCTCGTAGCTTCCGCAGAAATTGGCCACGAGTCTTTTCTTCGGTCGTACGGTCCATCTCCGCGGTGACCGCCTGAAATCTTTGCGACGTTGTGACTTCAGCAATCCCAAGCTCGCGAATAATCTGCCTAACCTTATCGCACGCAGGCCCAAGAGCTGCGACGAGGTTCTTGTCAGTTCGGTTATTTGAAAACCGAGCCGTGGTTAGACCGGCAAGGTCTGATGGCAACTTAATAGTGGGCGAGTCTGGACAGAAAACCAGGGTGCGATGTCGTCCCAACCGACCCATGAAGAGCCCTAGCTCAAATAGAAGATTGTCGCGAGGTGCCAGCCTTTCGACTTCTCGGCTGACAACCGTATCATCTGGGGTGAGAACAATGATCGCGAAGTCAAATCGATCCAGTGCACTAACAAGTCCTTCCAGTGTAGTTTGACCGAGTCGGAACTCGCCCTCATTCCAGACCGTTACTTCACAATCGCGACATAGCTGCCTCTGTATCGCGCGAGCGACATCCAACCCTTCGGACGATGAACCAATGAATAATGCGAGTCCCCTGGTCTCCATGCTGGCGACAATATAAACGAACTGGAATATCCGATTTGGAGTACTAGCTCGCGCATCTTAATGCTCCTGCTACCCTCGACGCAATGAATTTGTCACCAGAGCAGGCCCCATTAAAACCGCGTGAAAAGGCCAAGTCCTTCCATGAGAAGGCCGATCTGAGTCAAGCAGGTTTTGTGGTTTCAGTTGGGTGGTCTTCTATGGAGCTCATCCACCTCTCGCGCCATCCTTCCACGCGCACTCTCTTGTTGAGCGATTTTCGCTCGGTGCAAGTTGGGCGTCCTCAGTTCAGCAGGTGCTGCTACCTAATAAACTTATCAGGATGCGGCCGAGCCGTCGCGGAGCGCCGCGCCACTTTTCGGCGTCAGGCGATCAAGAATATGAGAGGCTTGAGAAAATGCCTACCGCGGTTGCGTGACGGCTTCGACCAGCGCCGGCTCGCCCCGCTTGACGACTTCCTTCGCGCGCAGAATCGCCGGGCCGAGGTCCTTCGGGTCCGTGATCGGCCCTTCGGAATAGACGCCCATGCCTTTGGCGACCATGGCGAAGTTGATGTTGGGATCGGTGATGGTGGTTCCAATCGAAGCTCGATCGATGCCGCGGCTGTGCCGGTCGGCCATGCGTTGCACGTGCATGACCTCCTGGTGGTAGGCGCGATTGTTGTGCATCACGCTCAGGAGCGGAATGTGGTGATGCGCCGAAGTCCACAGAACTCCCGGCGCGTACATCAAGTCGCCGTCATTTTGAATCGTGACGGTCAGCCGGCCGTGCTTCTTGTTGGCCAGCGCGGCGCCGAGCGAGGCAGGCGCTCCGTAGCCGACGCCGAACCCGCCCGACGCCCCGATGTACTGGTAATACTTGTCGAAATTCCACAGGCGCAGCGGCCAGCGGTTCACCCACGGCGAAACTTCGCAGACGAGGGACCAGTCTTCATTCTTGATCGCGCCCCAGATTTCCGCGCACAGGCGCGCCGTCGTAATGGGGCTGGCATCCCAGCCGTAGGCCGCTTCATCGCGGGAGCGCCGCAACGCTTCGTCATGCTGCGCCGCAAGTTTCTTGCCGCGATCCGCGAACGTCCGCTTGCGGTCGTCCGTCAGCAGGCGCTTGACGGCCTCGATCAGCGACGGCAGCGTCGCCTCCGCGTCAGCCGCCATGGCCAGGTCCACTTCGGTGTAACGCTGGAAATCCTGGTAATTGCTTTTCATGTAGAGATCGCTGGCGCTGATGCTGATCAGTTTCGCATTCTTCTTGATGATGGGCTGCGAGGTGCGGTGCAGCTGATCGCGGTAGGAGTTAATCGTGCCCCAGAAATTCAGCGCTTCCAAACCGAGGATCACGTCCGCGCCGCCGATTACCGCGCGGGTGCGTTCCGTCTGGTTCAGGGGATGCTGCGAGGGAAAATTCATGCGCGCCGCTAGATCCACGACGGGCGCCTGCAG
>DATNIO010000161.1:0-48582 GCA_035604385.1 Verrucomicrobiia bacterium
CTATGGGGTACGCAAAATGACAGCCGCAATACAGTTTTCCGCAGCGTGCCCTCGGACTGGACGAGCATGAGGTTGAGCTTGTCGTTCGCGCCGACCACCAGCTATCAGCAGGTGGGCCTGGTCGCGTATCAGGACGACGACGACTATGTGAACATCACGCGGATCTTCAATGGCACGAATCTGGTGGCCTTCGCGGTGGAACAAAATGCAAATCCGTCCGTGGTGAATTCGGCCGACGTGACCGCGACGAGCTTTTATCTGCGATTGGACCGCGACCCGACGACGAATACCATCACGGGGTACTACTCGCTGGATGACGTGACGTGGGTCCAGGTGAGTTCGACCGTGATGGCGCTGAACAATCCACAGTTGGCCATCTTTGCGGGAGGATCCCCGGGCGGCTTGCCGAACGCGAAAATCACTTGGGCGCAAGTCATGACAGGATCTTCGGGATCCGGAGTGACCCTCGGGTTGAATCCGACAAGCGTGACGGGCGGAGCCGGCTCGACCGGGACGGTCACGTTGAGCGCAGCTGCACCGACGGGCGGGGCAGTGGTAACGCTGGGCAGTAGCAACGCAACGGTAGCGGCGGTACCTGCCGGCGTCACAGTAGCTGCAGGGCAGACGACGGCGACGTTCTCGGTGACGACGACTGGGGTTTCAACGACAACGCCGGTAACCATCACGGCCAGTTACAGCGGCAGCAACGGCAACGCCATCTTGACGGTGAATCCGCCAGCGATTTCTACCGTGTCGTTGAATCCGACCAGCGTATCGGGCGGATCCGGCTCGACCGGGACGGTCACATTGAGCACAGTGGCTCCGGCGGGCGGAGCAGTGGTATCGCTGGGCAGCAACAGCACAGCAGCAGCTGTGCCCTCCAGCGTCACGGTAGCAGCGGGGCAGACGACAGCCACGTTCTCCGTCACCACGACGACGGTCACCACGACAACGACCGTAACCATCACGGGGACTTCCGGCAGCACCAGCGCCCATGCTACTTTGACAGTGAATGCGGGAGACCCAATCCTTGCCTTCCGCCGCCCCATCACGGTAACCAACACAGGATCGGCGCTCACCAACTATCAGGTCAAGATTTCCCTGACCTCCTCCAACATGACGTTCTCCCACGCCAAGTCGGACGGCTCGGACGTCAGACTGAGATCGAGTGACGGTGTAACCGACCTCCCATACTGGATTGAGAACTGGAATAGCTCCAGCCAGACAGCGACTCTCTGGGTCAATGCGTCTTCGCTCCCGGCCGGAACTTCCACTCTGTATCTGATCTATGGAAACTCGTCCGCCACTACAACCGCCAGTGGAACAAATACTTTCTTGTTCTTCGACGACTTCTCGACCGCCGACCCCACCGCTGACCTGGGCTACATGCAAGAGAGCGCCGTGGGGATAGTGAACATGGGTGCGTCGCAGGCGTGGGAAGCAGGCGACGTACCGCACTTTTTCAGCGTCGTGCCCGTGAACGGCACAATTGACGGCAAAACGTACACGTATTGGGCCTATTACGGAACGCACGATGTCCCGGGAGTCGGCATTGGGCTGGCCGGGTCGAACGACATGGTCAACTGGACAAAATATTCCGGCAACCCGGTGATTACCGGAGCTTCGCGCGCTCCATCGGTCGTAAAGGTCGGGTCTACCTATTCCATGGCATACGAGACAAGCCTGCAAATCGGGTACGCCACAAGCACGGACGGTATGCACTGGACCGTGCAGGGTAAATTTGTGAGCGATGAGAACAAGGACAGTACTCCTCACTTGTGGCAGAATCCAAATGACAGCAAGTTCTACCTATATTGGACCAGCAATCCTGGGGACACATCGCAAAGCGGCTCGATTATGGTGCGCTCGGCCACTACCGTTGCCGGATTGCTTACTGCCAGCGCAACTTCGGTCTGGAACAACTGGATCGGAAACGAACCCAACGGGACTGTCTACGAAATCTACGCCCCCCACATCTACTACGATGCGGTCAGTTCGTCCTACTTGCTGATGTTTGAAAGTCAACCTCGGTTACCCGGCCAGGATGACACCAACTGGGATGTTATCGTTCTCCGGAGCTCCAGCCCAACGTCTGGATTCTCGTTGGCTCCGGGAAATCCCTATCATTCAGGAGGCCATGCCTGCCCCGAGAATTACATAGCGGGCGCGACCCTGTATACGTACTATTGCTATAACACGGGATCGGCATGGGTGATTCATTATACAACTGCATCGATCGCGGCGGGTCGGCAGCCATACAGTAAACCAAAGGGAACGCTGTGGACGGACGTTGAGCCCTCCGCCAACACGCAGCGCCCGAATTGGTATCTTACCCCCTGCACGGACTGGAAGGGCGCTTCGGGCCAATGCCTGAAGGGCTTTGGCCGGTTCGCCGGGTTCAACAACGGCCAAGACGCCCCGTCCTATCTCGCTTCCGCTTACTCTGGCACAAATTACATCATGGAGGCCAGACTATCTCCAATCGAGAGCCCCGACGCTTTGGTCGCGGCTAGGATTGCCGGAACGAGCTCGCCCGGTCAAGCGTTTAACGCGATCCTCAATAGTTCTTCAAACTCATTGAGTCAAGTCGCCACTCCAGGGTCCAATCAGATTTCGAGCGTCAACGTTGGATCCGTTCCGTTGAACACGTGGTATCACATCGTCACGACGGTTCAAGGGACGACGATGTCAACCAGCTTCAACGACGGGGCATCCACAACCACCGGCACGTCAAGCGCCGATACCTCCGGCTCTGCCGGTCCCGGTCTGGACATGCAGTCCACGAGCATGTTCGACAACATCTTCGTGCATCAGTTCGCAGCCACCGTGCCAACCAATTCGGTTGGTTCAGAACAATCCGGGAGCTTCTAAATACTTGATACAAAGGATTTTGTAGTTTCTTCTATCGCAATTCAACACGAGCGGGTGGCCCCCGCTCGAGTGCGGGTACGAGGAACCCACCGCAAGCGAGCGCGGGCCGCCGTCGTGAACCGGTAGATAACCAGATGAAGGTCCTCGGGTATACGGGCGCTCGCCCGACCCATGTGCATCTCCGACAAATCCAGTCCATTCAAGGATTGAACAGGACCGAAGGTTGTGCTTAGACTGGGAAGTATGAGAACAGCTATCATTTGCTATGCCTTCTATGACGGCAACTTCCGTATCCAGCGGTACGGCGAAGCGCTTGCCGCACGGGGGGATACAGTAGACGTCATCGCATTGAACCCCGGCGATCTTCCCGCTTTTGAGACGGTTAAGGGAATTAATATTTATCGTGTCCAGGGCCGCGAGATGATCAAGGAAAGCCGGGCCGGCTACTTGATGCGCGTGATGCTCTTCATGTTGCGAGCCTTCTTTCTCATAACAAAAAAACACCTCCAGAAACGCTATGATTTGATTCACGTTCACTCCGTTCCGGATTTCCTCGTCTTCACTTGTATAATTCCGAAATTGTCGGGAACGAAGATCATTCTTGATATCCACGACATCCTCCCTGAATTTTATTCCACGAGATACGGCAAGAGCCGAGGGTCCTTCTTTGTCAAGATTCTGATCCTGCTGGAAAGAGCATCCAATAAATTTTCCGACTACGTCATCATTGCCAACCCCATTTGGCACGAACGGCTCATCAGCCGCGGCTTGAACCCGGACAAGTTGATCACAATTCCCAACTATCCGAACCCCGAAGTTTTTTTCCTTCGATCCAAGAAAAGCTCCAATGGAAAGTTTGTCGCGACTTATCCCGGCACTCTGAATTGGCATCAGGGAGTGGACATCGCCGTCCAGGCATACGCGAGAGTCGTCCAGGAATTCCCGGAAGCCGAATTTCACATCTACGGGGGCGGGCCCGAGAAAGACAAATTGGTTCAGCTCGTGGGCGAGCTCAAGGTCGAGAAAAATGTGCTCTTCCGCGATTTCTTGCCAATCGAAGAGATTGTGACGGTCATGGCGAATTCGGATCTGGCGATCGTTCCCAAGAGGTCCAAGTCCACGTTCGGCACCGAGGCGGCCAGCACCAAGATTCTGGAATTTATGTCCGTCGGCGTGCCGATTGTTGTTTCCAGAACCAAGATCGATTCGCACTACCACACGGATGCCACCGTCAAGTTCTACGATTCCGACGATCCCAATCAATTGGCCGACGCGATCCTGGAGATGATGAGAGACCCTTCGCTCCGGAAACGCTTGTCGGCAAACGCCCTAGCCTATGCCCAGGAGCAATCCTGGGACCGCAGAAAAATAGACTATCTAGCGATAGTTGATAAACTCGTTTCACAAAAATGAAAGAGTTATATCTTCAAAATTGAAGCGATCGCGGGATCGAACGCAAAGCGCCTCCCCACCTTGTTAGAAATACCCCATTGGATTTGGCGTTTCTAGTGGCGCAGGCTTCAGCCTGTGGGGGTTGGTACGAGCAAGGTGGTCCGTGCTGCAACCAAAGCCCACAGGCTCGAAGCCTCAGCCACTCAACCCAAATTATCGGCGATGGCTTTTCCAACGACTTGCGTGGTGGCCTTGCCGCCGAGGTCAGGTGTCAGGTATTCGGGCTTGGTGAGGACACCTTCGATCGCGCGCTCGATGGCACTCGCGGCTTCGGTTTCGCCGAAGTGGGCCAGCATCATTGCGCCGGACCAGATTTGGCCGATGGGATTGGCGATCCCTTTTCCGGCGATGTCCGGCGCGGAGCCGTGCACCGGCTCGAACATCGAGGGATATTTTTTCGGTGGATTCAAGTTCGCGCCGGCAGCGATGCCGATCGAGCCCACCACCGCGGGACCCAGGTCGGAAAGGATGTCGCCAAACAGGTTCGATCCCACGACGACGTCGAACATTTGCGGGCGGCGCACGAAATGCGCGGTGAGAATGTCGATGTGATACTGATCGGTGCGGATGTCGGGAAACTCGGCGGAAATGGCGGCGAAGCGCTCGTCCCAGTACGGCATGGTATGGATGATGCCGTTTGATTTTGTGGCGCTCGTGACGTGCGATTTGCGTTTTCGCGCCAGCTCGAAGGCGTAGCGCAGGATGCGGTCCACGCCGCGGCGCGTGAAGATGTTCGTCTGCATGGCCATTTCTTCGTCCGTGCCGTCAAAAATCCGTCCGCCGATGTTGGAGTATTCGCCTTCGTTGTTTTCCCGTACGACGTAGAAATCGATCTCGCCCGGTTTCGCGTTCTTGAGCGGCGACTCGACGCCCTTCAGCATGCGCACCGGGCGCAGGTTTACGTATTGCTCGAAGGTGCGCCGGATCGGGATCAGCAGCCCCCACAGCGAAATATGGTCCGGCACGCCCGGATAGCCCACCGCCCCGAGAAAAATTGCGTCAAAGGGGCGAAGCTGCGCGAGGCCGTCGTCGGGCATCATCTTTCCCGTCTTGACGTAGGTTTCACAGCTCCAGTCAAAATGCGTGAACGAATAGCTAATGCCGAAACGCCGGCCCGCGGCTTCGAGGACGCGCAATCCTTCCGGCACGACTTCCTTTCCAATGCCATCGCCGGGAATCACCGCAATCTTGTAAGTTTTCATCTGAAGGATGTCTGCTCTCCGTTTTTTTGTTTTTATTCATGCCCCTACTGGATCTTTCCGACTTGCGACTTCCACAATTCCCACGGTCGCCCGACCGTCGCTTCCACGATGGCCTGGGCTTTCTCCGCTTCCCCGGGCGTCAGATACTTGATGGTGCCAAGCTTCATCCCTTCGGCCTGCACGCGCGCGTTCATCTGCGTGTAAATCGCGCGGTACACCACAATGGGAGTCGAATCCCCGACGGCGACGAATCCGTGGCCGCGGATGAGCGCGACGCCGCTGTTGCTCAGCACCTTGGCCAGCCCGTCGCCTAGCTTGTTGTCGCGGATCAGCATGTCCGTATCGCCAAAACCCTCGTGCGAATCAAAGATCGGCGCGCCCAGCCTGAGAAACGCGCTCACGTGATACACGGGACGCAGAATCGTGCCCGTCACGCTGTAGGGAATAATGTCCGGCGAGTGGCTGTGCACGATGGCCTTCACGTCGGGCCGCACGCGGTAGATCGCCGCGTGAATGTACCGCTCGACGTAGGAATTGCGCCCGCGCGCATCCACCGGCTCGCCGTCGCGGTCATACTCCATGATGTCGTTCGATGTGACGAGCGCCGGCGCCATGCTGCGCGACATCAGGAAATGGCTCGGGTCCTTGTCGCTGCGCACGCTCACATGGCCGAAGCCGTCCAGCACATCCTGTTGATAGAGGATGCGGTTGGCGTAGACGAGGTCTTCGATCAGCTTGGGATCGTTCGCCAGCGGCGCCGATCCTTGGGAAGCTGGCTGCGGGGCCGGGCGCGCCGCGGGAAGAACGATCGCAAGAGAAAATGCCGCGCAGACTGCGACGAGGACGCCGATTCTCGATCTCCGCATATTGCTCCCTCCACAAGGCACAGCGTTTCCGTATTTCTCGCCAATTTCTCAACGGGCACAAGATGTTATACGGTTTCGTGGATTGTACCAAGTGCGTAGCGATGATTTGAATGTATTCCGAAGTGGCGCAGGATTCAGCCTGTGGGGGTTAGTCCTTGCAGGTACCAAACCCCACACGCTGAAGCCTGCGCCACTAAACCCCATGCACCCGACGCCATTCGACAAATCCATGAATTCTTTAGGAGAAATACAAACGTATGGCAATCCGCCCGTACACCGCCAGGAACTTCGCGATATACTCTCGCTGGAAATCACTCGGAGGATTGCAAATGTTTACGCGGCGCGAAGTTATTCTCGGTGCGGTTGCAGCAGGGACAGCTGCCGTTGCATGGAAGCCCAGCGAGGGTCTAGCCAGCGCCTCGCAGCCATCGACCCCCGTGAATTTCGCGGTGCCCGAGGGCGCCTGCGATTGCCATGTTCACACCTTCGATCCGCAGCATTTTCCTTATTCCCCATCGCGCCCTTACACGCCGGAACCGGTTTCCGTCGACGAACTGCGCTCCCTGCACAAGGCGCTGCACATCAGCCGCGTGATCGTCGTGCAGACAACCGTGTATGCCGCAGACAACTCCGGCGTGCTGGACGCCATGAAAAAACTGGGCGCCCGCGCCCGCGGCGTCGCGGTAATTGACGAGAAGACTCCGGATTCCGCGCTCGACGATATGGATCGCGCCGGAATTCGCGGCATGAGGCTGAACCTCGAGACCGCGGGCCAGACCGATCCCGAAATCGGCCGCCGTCGTTTTCAGGCCGCGGTGGAGAGAATCAAAAACAGGAAATGGCACATTCAGATTTACGCGCGGCTCTCCGTGATCGAAGGGATCAAGGATCAAGTGGCGGCGGCGCCGATGCCGGTGGTCTTCGATCACTTCGGAGGCATGCAGGCGGCGCTCGGCGGCGACCAGCCGGGCTTCTCGTCTTTGATGACCCTGGTCCGAACGGGCAAGGCCTACGTGAAAATTTCCGCGCCATATCGCAGCTCCACCCTCGCGCCGGATTATCCGGATGTTGCGCCGCTCGCCCGGGCGCTCGTCGCCTCGAACCCGCAGCGAATCTTGTGGGGCAGCGACTGGCCGCACCCGGGAGTTCCCGTGCCCGGCCGTAGCAACGCCGAAATCACGCCCTTCTTTCAAATCGATGACGGCCAGGTGCTGAATTTCCTCCCCAATTGGGTTCCAGACGCGGCCACGCGCAAAACGATCCTGGTGGATAATCCCGCCAAGCTCTACGGATTTTAGTGCATTTAAGTAGCATAGACTTCAGTCTGTGGGGTTTGGTCCTTGCAAGGACGAACCCCCGCAGGCTGAAGCCCGCGCCACTAGTTCTGCGGCGGTGGAGCATTCCCTCCCGAATTGTCTCCGGCCTGCCCGCCCGGGCCTCCCGGTCCGCCGCCGCGGCGATTTTGCGGCCTATCCTGGCGTTCCTGCTCCTGCTTGTCGAACTTTTCCTTTTGCTTATCGTCGAGCAGCGCGCGAACTTGATCGTTCGTGTCCTGGCGGATTTGCATCATTTTCTGGCGCATGGTTTGCCGGTCGCCGCTGGAATCGTTTCGCACATCTTCCATTTTCTTCTGCGCGTCCACGAGAATCGGCTTGATTTTCGCCTGCTGGTCGGCCGTCAAGTCGAAGTCCTTGGTCATTCGCTTCAGCTGGTCATCCGGAGACATCGGCCCTCGGCGGCCGCCTCCTCCCTGTCCTCCCCCGTATCCGCCTCCCTGATATGCCGCGGCAGGAGCGCCGGTGGCGACCAGTGGCACGGCCAGGAATAGTGTCAAAATCCAGAGATATTTGCGTTTTGAGTTCATTTCAAGAATCCTCCCTAACAAATAGCGTCATCCCACCTATCAATGCTCCCGATGCTCTTCCACCCTCTTTGTATTCCCGTCCCGTGGCGGGCAGGTTCCACAATCCGGGCGCAAACCTCACAATAAAGGGACGCACGTTGCGGGAATGTGGTTGTCTCAAGCCACCTGCGGCCGGAAGGAAACCTTCGATTGAAGTTGGTATGATGGGCAAGTCCAATGATTTCCATACGAACTGCAAAAGAAAGCGATGCCGACGCGATCGCTCGCCTGGTCAACACGGCATTCCTCGTCGAGCAATTTTTCATCGAGCGTGACCGCACCAATCCTGAAACGGTCCGCAGCCTCCTCCAGAAAGGAAAATTCCTTCTGGCGGTAGACGAACAGAATCTCGTCGGTTGCATCTACGTGGAGTTGCGCGGTGAGCGCGGTTACTTCGGAATGTTGTCGATCGATCCATCACGCCAGCGGATGGGCGTGGGCCATCAGCTTGTCAACGCCGTGGAAAAATATTTTCGGGACGCGGGTTGCAAATTCAGCGAGATGAAGATCGTCAACGTCCGCACGGAACTGCACACCCTCTACCACCGATGGGGATACGTCGACACCGGCACAGATATTTACGATGATCCGACGCCCACGAAAATTCCCGTGCACTTTATCACCATGTCGAAACCGCTCTTATGATTTCCCGCGGGACGTTCCGCCGGCCTCGCTGACCGCCATTTCCCCACGCCGCAGAAGCCCGCCTGTCTATCGCTTTCAAGTAGGACGGGCTTCAGACCGTCGGTTTTCCGCCTGAAAGCGAGCACGCGGAGAAACACAAGCTGCGACCGCAATAATACAGAGGAAACATGGGCCAGAAAAACGATCGGGCTGCCCGATCCTGTTGAGGTAGACTCGAAATTCCATGCGGCTGATCCAATCGTCCCGCGCAATGTTCCACTCGGTTTCTGCGCGAATATTCGAGTGAGAGAGGATACATGGCGATCCTTGTCACAGGCGGCACAGGCTACATCGGCAGCGTAACCGTTGAACGCCTGCTCGCAAAGGGAGAGCAAGTTGTGGTGCTGGCCGACCCGGCGCGAGGCCACCGGGCCGCCCTGCCCGCGGACATTCCATTCTATCCGGGAAAGATCGGCGATCGGGAACTCGTGGCCAGAATCGCCCGCGAGCATGATCTCGAATCCTGCATTCATTTCGCGGCGCTCATTGAAGTCGGCGAATCGGTCATCGATCCAGCCAAATATTTCGAGAACAACGTCGGACACGGAATCGCGTTGATCAGCGAGCTCGCTCAGGCGGGCGTGCGGCGTATCGTGTTTTCCTCCACAGCCGCCGTCTACGGCGATCCTGAGCAAATCCCCATCACGGAACAAAGCCGGAAATGGCCGAAGAATCCCTACGGTTGGTCCAAGCTGTTCATGGAACGTCTCCTGGATGCCTATGACACCGCCTATGGAATGAAATTCGTGGCTCTTCGTTACTTCAACGCCGCCGGCGCCAGTGAAAAGTGCGGGGAAGACCACAAGCCGGAGTCGCATCTGATTCCCAATGTTCTTGCCGCGGCCCTGGGACAGCAGCAGGCTATACGTGTATTCGGCAACAACTATCCGACTCCCGATGGCACGCCCATCAGGGACTACATTCACGTGGTGGACCTGGCGGACGCTCACATTCGCGCCCTTGAATACCTTCGCTCTGGCGGCCAGTCCGATTTCTTGAATTTGGGAACGGGTAGCGGCTACTCAGTTCTGCAAGTCATCGAATGCGTGCGCGAGGTCACGGGACGCGACATCCCCGTGCGGATTGAGCCCCCGCGCGCCGGGGATCCCGCCAGATTGATTGCTGACCCTTCCAGAGCGAAAGCCATGCTGGGTTGGGAGCCTGCCGCTTCCGATTTGCGTTCGATCGTTCGCTCCGCATGGGATTGGCGCCTTCGCCATCCGAACGGCTACGCGAAAAAGTAGTCTCCGCGTCAAAAACGAGAATTCAATTAGAGCTTGCTACTCCAGGGCTCTTGCGCAAATTTGTCCGCCTTTTCGTTTCGACTGTATGGCGTTCAAAGGGTTTGCTCGTCCGGTAAAGTTCCATTACCGGATGCCTTCAGTGGGCTTCCAAACCTCTCCGCCCGGATAACTAGTTCCATCTCCGGTAATGTCCAGAACCTAACAGAAGTGCCGCCTTTCGGAAAGCTAATAGCAAAACACAGCATTAGTTTTCACTATTTGAGCCGGATTCGGGAAACAGACCGTCTGCCAGTTCGTCCATGTGATTCCGCGCATACAATAAACCGTGAATTATCAATGGGTTGAAAATCGTTCAAGATTGGCATGCCGTCGGAAGGGTGCCCTCACTCTGGCAGACTGATTGCGAACGCAATGGTGAATCTTGATTTTCAGTAGGCTATTGGAGTGCCCGCAGCATTCCTCGGCAAGCAAGAAGGGAACTGTACGCAGCAGTTCCTTGTTAAGTGATAGTAATTAATAGACTTACTTAGATTCCGGTCGTCTGATCTGCGCACCAGGTGAGTTTGCGCAACGGTTTTGGGAGATAGCCCGATGTGCCTGAGGGCCGAGGGCGTAAGCCCCCGGTATCGTGGGTCTTGCAGGAGTAAAAATGGGCAATACCTATTCGAGGATTTCGCCTCCAGGCCAGCGAGAGCCTCACTTAAGAGTTTCCGAACCGAATTACTCTCGCCAGTCCGACGGTGCCGAGCCGGAAGGACTTCTGGCGGAGAACGTCTTCCATTCCATGCTCACGCTGGAGCGGCGGCGAGCGGAACGTTCTCGAAAACCGTTTGTGCTGATGCTCATTGACGCCAATTTGGAAAATGGCACCGCGGAAGTAATTCTAAGACAAGCAGTCGATATCGTTGTCGCCTCCAAGCGTGAGACCGATCTGGTTGGTTGGTACAAGCAGGGCGCCATCCTGGGTATCATCTTCACGGAAGTGACCCTGGAAGGAGATCTCCCGATCACGGAGACGCTCCGCACAAAAATGGAAACAGCATTCATCAAGCATTTGGGCCGGGACCGTTCGGCCAAAATCGCTATTTCGGTGCATATCTTCCCGGAAAGCTGGGATAAAAACAGCTCGGGTTGGGTGGCGGACTCGAAACTCTACCCTGATCTCAAGAGAAAGGGCACGCGGAAGCGGCTGCCTCTTGTCATCAAACGCGCGATCGATATCGCCGGAAGCGGGGCGCTGCTGCTTGTGTTGTCGCCCTTCCTTGCCGCGATCGTGGCCCTGATCAAACTGACCTCCAAAGGTCCGGTGATTTATAAGCAGGAACGCCTGGGGCAGTTTGGCGAGCGCTTCCAATGTCTGAAGTTCCGCACGATGTACACAAACAACGATCCGAAAATCCATCAGGAATACGTTCAGCAATTTATTGCCGGCAAGGATGGATTGGACAATTCCGGAGGTTCGGATAAGCCCGTTTACAAACTTGTCAAGGATCCTCGAGTGACTTTCATTGGCGGGCTTCTACGGAAGACCAGCATGGACGAACTTCCCCAATTCTGGAACGTCCTGTGCGGGGATATGTCGCTCGTCGGCCCTCGCCCGCCGGTTCCTTACGAATTCGAAGTTTACGATATCTGGCACCGCCGGAGAGTTCTGGAAGTGAGGCCCGGCGTCACCGGTTTGTGGCAAGTGAGCGGGCGCAACCGGACGCGCTTCGACGAAATGGTCCGGCTGGATTTGCGCTACTCCCAGACCTGGTCGATTTGGCTTGATCTAAAGATTCTTCTTGCCACTCCCTGGGCAGTATTTAATGGCGGTGGAGCTTGCTAGGTTTGCAGGTTTTTCATGGATTTCTTCAGCATGAGATCAGCTGCCAGTTCGTCCTAACACTATTATTTTCAGCTTGATAGCTGAAGGGCCAATCAATTTCCAATTAGTGGAACTTTGGACTACCATAACCTTACTCCACGGAATCAAAACCAAGAGAAGGAACCTCATATCTACTTGAAAAGTCATATACTTAAGCCATTTTTGGGTCTCGGCCATGGAATTGCACTATTGTCCAATGAGGATAATTGTCCTTGGTCCGATAGCCGCGAGGACCTGGTAATTCAGGCTTTCCAACGCTGCTGCGCAGTACCCACAGGAGAGAGATAGATGGTGCATCAGGAAATCGGCGCGAAGGATATCGTCGCTATTGTCCGGCGGCGATTCATGCTTATCTTTCTGCTCGCCGTGATTGGCGGCGGCTTGGGGTTTGGTGCGGCGCGGGTTCTACCTAAACGGTATACCTCGAAGACGCTGGTCCTTGTCCAGCAACCCGAGGCTCAGCCTATTACCCCGGTTGCCACCGACAACGTCAACCAGCGATTGGCGACGATGCAGCAGCAAATCCTGAGCACGGCGCGCCTGGAGCCCGTGATTCGAGATCTGAATCTGTATCAACGCGATATCGGCCGCTTGCCCATGGAACAGATCGTCGACAACTTGCGGAAAGCGATCACGATCACTCCGGTCGCGCCCATGGCGGAGACCAGGGCTCAGAATTTGCCCGGGTTTACGATCAGTGTCGTATTCGATTCTCCTCAAATTGCCCAAAAGATTTGCGCCTTGATCACGACCATGTTTGTTGAGGAAAACATGGAGGTCACCACGAAGAACGACTCGGGGACCACAAAATTCCTGAACAATCAACTCGATCAGGCCAAAGCAAAACTGGATGAGCAGGATGCGAAGCTCGCCGCCTTTCAGCGCCGCAACGCCGGAATGCTCCCCGAAGACAGCACAACAAACCTGAATCTTTTGAATGGGCAGACTTCGCAGCTGGATGCCGCCACGCAGGCGGTCAATCGCGCGCAGCAGGATAAGAGCTTCGCCGAATCCATTCTGTCGCAGCAGTTATCGGCCTGGCAGGCAACGCAGTCCGGACAGAATCCGGAAACCTTCGATCAACAGCTGGAGGCATTGCAGGCGCAGCTCACCACGTTGCAATCCAAGTACACCGCCGACCATCCGGACGTCATCAAGGTGAAAAGCGATATTGCCATCCTGAAGCAAAAAATCGCGGAAAGCGATCAGCGAAAGAGCGCGGTTGTGCCGGACAAAAACGCGCACCCCGCGTCCGAGCCAACGCAAATTCTGCAGCTGCGCGCTCAGATTCATCAGTACGATCAGGTGATCAAGGAACGAACCGCGCAGCAGGAAGAAATCAAGAAACAAATGGCGCTCTACCAGGCCCGGGTCGCGGCCAGTCCCGGCGTCGAGCAGGAATACAAACTGATCACCCGCGACCATCAAACCGTGCTGGATTCCTACAACGTGCTGCTGAAAAAGCGGGATGAATCCGCGATGGTGCAGCAATTCGATCATGACAAGCAAACGGACCGATTCCACGTGCTCGATCCCGCCAATTTTCCAAGTGAGCCTTCCTTCCCGAAGATGCCGATTTTTGCCGGGGGAGGATTGGGCGCCGGACTGGCCCTGGGGCTTGGCCTCTCGCTTCTTTTGGAAATGCACGACACGTCGATGCGGTCCGAGCACGATGTCGAAGTCGTTCTCCGATTGCCCGTTCTCGCGATGATTCCGGTGATCGCACCGAATTCGGGCAAAGTTCGACCGAAGTCTTCTCCTGCGGCAACGCACAAGGCGAGGGTACCCGCAAAGGCATAGCCGGACGGGAACCGGGCCGGACCATTTAGAATCGAAAGGGAATCATGAGCAGGATTCACGAAGCACTAAAAAGAGCGGAGCAGGAGCGATCGGCCAGCCAGTCTGCTCCAAACGGCGACCGGCAGGCGGAGCACGTCGTCGCGGGCAGCGCGGTTACAACCGCGCCTCCACCCTCCAGTCTTTTGCCTCAGGCCGTTTTGTCTCAACACCATGCCGCGACGGTCGAGGCGGAACCCATCCTGGAACCTTTGCAGTTCGACAAATTGTGGGCGAACTCTTCTCGCACCGCATGGAATCCCGATCCAAACGTGATCGTCTTCGAAAATGCGGACCCGTTCTTTCCGGGAGCCGAGCAATTCCGGACGCTGCGTTCGCGTCTATACCGGATGCGCGAGAGCCAGCCCTTGCAAACCATTCTGATTTCCAGCGCGATTCCGGCGGAAGGTAAGACCCTGGTCTCCACGAATTTAGCCTATGCCCTGGTCCGGCAGCGCGGGTGCCGCGTATTGCTGATCGATGCCGATCTGCGGGCCCCTCGAGTTCACACCCTGCTGGGAGCTCCAGCGACTCCGGGGCTGGCCGACTATTTGCAAGGTACGGCGACGGAAATCCAAGTCATGCAGCGCAATACCGAGGAAGGGTTGTGCGTTATTGCCGCGGGCAATCACGTGACGCACCCTTCCGAATTGATTTCCAGCGATAAATTGAAGCAGTTTCTGGATCGCGCCAGGGCAGCGTTTGATTGGATTATCATTGATTCGCCGCCGGCCATTCCTGTCGCCGATGCCAGCGTGCTGGGCGGGCTGGCGGATGGAGTGCTCCTTGTCGTTCGCGCGAATTCGACTCCTTCCGAAGCGTCTCAAAAAGCCTGCAAGGAGCTGCGGGACGCCCATATTCTCGGCGTTGTCCTCAACACCGCGGAAGAATCCGCGGGATACAATTCCTACTATTCGGGCAGCGCGTACGGGACTCCCGCGAACGCAGCGAAAAAGTAAAAGCTCCCGCAGGCTGCCGCTCATTTTCATTTCGACTATTTTTATTTCCGTTCGTCAACCCGGGACTTCATCGGCTACTTCCCGCACTGATCCCTATCGTTGGACCACAATAATTAGGATTCACCACGAGGCCGCCCCTATGGGTGCACGTGAGAACTCGCCTTTGATTCGTGTAGCGCCCGCCTTCAGGCGGGCATGTGCTTGATTCCAAAGTGCCCGCCTGAAGGCGGGCGCTACAAAAACCGAACCAATCTTGAGTTCTCACGCACACTCTATGGGGCGGGCACACGTATGCCCCGTCCAGAACCGCACTGAGCAGCTACCGCATTTTTAGAGTGTTTTTACAGGCGGATTCGCGAAGACAGAGTGCAGCTGTTTTCGCCAGTCCGGCAATTGGATGGAAAAGGTGCGATTCAGGCGGGCATTCGAGAGGACCGAATAGGCGGGGCGGCGAGCCGGCGTGGGATATTCGTCGGTGGTGATGGGGATGACGCGGCGAGTGATCAACGGCAGGCTGCTCGTAGCCGCTGCGAACCATGGCGTGGCCGCCGGGGTCTTCGCGGCTTCTTCAAGAATGGCATTGGTGAAATCGTACCAGGTCGTTTCTCCGCCAGCGGTCATGTGATAAATCCCGCTCACATCCGGCAAGGAGGACAGGCCGCCCTCCGTGCCGGAGATCCGCTCGAGAATGCTCGTGGTGGCGCGGGCGATTTCGCTGTTTAGCGTAGGCGCGCCGATCTGGTCGCGTACGATTTTGATTTCTTCGCGCTGCGTGGCCAGGCGCAGGATCGTGAGGAGAAAATTCCGGCCCTCGGTTGCATACACCCAGGCGGTGCGAAAAATTAAGTGCCTGGCACCGGACCCCTGGATTGCGCGCTCCCCTTCGAGCTTCGTTCTTCCATACACATTCTTTGGGTTTGGCGGATCGTCTTCGACGTATGGCGTGGTTTTTGAGCCGTCGAACACGTAATCCGTCGAATAGTGGATGAGAGCAGCGCCGATTTTCTTCGCTTCCTCCGCCATCACGCCGGGGGCTTCGGCGTTAATGGCTCGAGCGACGGTCTCTTCCGATTCGGCTTTGTCCACGGCGGTGTACGCCGCCGCATTGACAATGAATGCAGGGTGAAAAGTGCGGATGGCGCGGCGAATCTCCTCCGGCTGCGTGAGATCGAGGTGTTGCCGGTCCAGGGCCGTGACTTCGCCAATGCGAGGCAGTGTGTTGTTCAATTCCCGCCCGACTTGCCCATTCGTCCCGATCAGCAGGATGGCAGGTTTCATTTCTTCGAATATTGCGGCAGGAATTCCCGGGGCATCGCCGCCAGGGTGGAATACTTCGCGTCTTTTTCGGAGACGAGAGGACTCGCCACGCCCCAGGAGATGGCCAGGTCGGGATCATTCCAAATGATCCCGTACTCGCTGCCCGGATCGTAGAAGTCGCTGCACTTATAGAGAAATTGAGCTGAATCGGACAAAACCACAAAGCCGTGGGCGAATCCCTGGGGAATAAAGATTTGATTCTGGCGCTCGGCGGAGAGCAGCACACTGGTCCATTTTCCGAAAGTCGGCGAGCCGATTCGTATGTCGACTGCGATGTCCAACACTTCCCCCTCCACCACGCGGCAGAGCTTCGCCTGCGCATGCCGTAGTTGGTAATGGAGGCCGCGCAGGGTTCCTTTTGCGGAGCGCGATTGGTTGTCCTGGACGAAAATATCGTGGATGCCGAGGCCGGCAAATTTTTGTTGGTGGTACGTCTCCAGGAAAAAGCCTCGCGCATCGCGGAATACTTTCGGCTGAAGCTCCCAGACCCCCGGAAGTGAAGTGTTCAATTTTTCCAAATGAGTCCATCCCTATCCGGTTGCTCTGCCGGACGGCCGCGATCCGGTACTAACGGCGAGGCTTCGGCCCGGCGGATGAAAGGGCGTGCAGCGAGGAGTCGCGATTCTCGTAATACTTTTCATAGTAGGAGAGATATTCCCCGTCACGAACGCCCGCCATCCATTTCACATTGGTCTTGTACCAATCGATGGTCTGCCTTAGACCTTCCTCCAGGGGAACCGCCGGTTTCCAGCCCAGGTCCTTTTCCATCCTGTCGCAATGCAGGGCATACCGCCGGTCGTGTCCGGGGCGATCCTTGACGTAGGAGAGCAGGGTTTCCGGCTTGCCGATCAGGCGAAGCAACGTGCGCGCGATCGTCAGATTCTCTTCGATGTCCAGCCCGCCAATGTTGTAAACCGCTCCGATGCGGCCGCGCTCCAGAACCGCCAACACTCCCCGGCAGTTATCCTCCACATGCAGCCAATCGCGCTGCTGCTTTCCGTCGCCGTAGATGGGCAGCGGCTTATCGTTCTGGGCATTGGTGATCATCAGGGGAAGAAATTTTTCGGGAAATTGGTATGGCCCGTAGTTGTTGGACGATCGTGTAATCAGACCCGGGAATCCGTAGGTTCGCACATAGGAAAGAACCAGCAGGTCGGAGCCGGCCTTCGAGGCCGAATAGGGGCTGCTGGGTTGCAGCGGCGAATTCTCATCGGAAAAAGCGCCAGGGGCCATGTCCCCATACACTTCGTCGGTCGAGATATGAACGAACCGCTCGATGTTCAGCTTCCGCGCTACCTGCAGCATGACGAATGTTCCGGTCAGGTTCGTGTCAATGACGGGCGCGGGTTCGTATATGCTCCGGTCAACGTGAGACTCGGCGGCAAAGTGCACCACGGCTTCCGAGCCGCGCATCGCTTCCTCGACGGCATTGGCGTCGCAGATGCTTCCTCGAACGAACGAGTAATCCGGATGATCCGCAACCGATTCCAGATTCGCCAGGTTTCCAGCATACGTCAATTTATCGTAGTTGACGATCTTGTGTCCCTTGTTGAGGGAGAGGACATGCCGGATGAAATTGGAACCGATAAATCCGGCGCCGCCGGTAACAAAGATTTTCATCGGCCGTTTTCCTTTGGCGCCACCAATTGCGCCTCGCGATCGTGCGACAACTTGTTTGCCCCCGTTTCGGCCACCAGATTGTTGGCGCGCAGAAGGGATTCGAACGTGCCGGCATCGGTCCACCAGCCGTCCAGCACCTCGTAGGTGAGAGTGCCTTCCTCGATATAGAAATTGTTTACGTCGGTGATTTCGAGTTCACCGCGCCCGGAAGGCTTCAGGCGGTGAATCTTTTCAAAAACGGTGGCATCGTAGAAATAGATTCCGATCACCGCCAGGTCCGATTTCGGTTTCTTGGGCTTTTCTTCGATGCCGACAATGCGGTTACCCTTGATCTCCGCGACACCGAAGCGATCCGCATCCGTGACCTGTTTGAGGATGATCTTCGCGCCTTTGCTCTGCTTGCGGAAGTCATCCGCGGCTTGGCAAATGTTGGTTTCGATGATGTTGTCCCCGAGGACGACGCAAATGGGTTTTCCATCCGCAAAAAATTCGGCCAGCCCCAGAGCCTGGGCAATTCCGCCCTCGCCTTCCTGGTAAGTGTAATTCACGTGCTTGAGGCCGAAATCCTTGCCGTTGCCCAATAGCCGCAAGAATTCGCCGGCGTTTTTCCCGCCCGTCACGACCAGTATGTCCTGGATGCCCGCATTCACAAGCGTCTGAATGGGGTAATAGATCATGGGCTTGTCATAAATGGGGAGCAGGTGCTTGTTCGTCACCTTGGTGAGCGGATTCAAGCGACTGCCCAAGCCCCCTGCGAGAACGATACCCTTCATAAGTGTCTCCTGCGGCCTTGGGTTATTCCTGATGTTAGCAAACGCGCGGGGTTTGTTCGCGAACTTAATTGTCCGCGTGTGCTCACTCCGGAACCAATTTAGCAACTTTTGCAATCGGGATCGCGCACAATTGGAGAATGTCAGTTCAAGGCTATCTGATTGATACTAATTGACTTGTATGGATTATGTGGTGAGGTTTTCTGAAAGGAAAGATTCCGTCCCCGGAGCGGGAATTTTCAAGGGATGACAGTTTTCATCCGACGCATGTATCTGGATCCCCGACTTAGGTGCCGGTCACAAAACCGGGGCGGGATCGAAGGCGCTTTGTCTCGAAGGAGATTCCTGTTTCCCTAAAAACTCCCGGTGCCAGAGCTCCAGGACGGCAAGTGAAAAAAGCTCTTTGGAGTAAGAACCGCCGAGGGCCGTGTTCTGCGAAATCAGGCGCTCGATGCAATTCCGATTGAAATAGCCGCGCTGCAGGGTCTCGCGATCCAGGAGAAGATCCCGGATCCAATCTTTCAGGTCGGTCCTCAGCCAGGCATTGTAAGGCACTGGAAATCCGACCTTTTTGCGATTCAGAATTTCTTGAGGGACCCGGTTGCTGAGAACCCTCTTGAGAATATATTTTGTCGTGAATCCATGGACTTTATATTTTCCCGGGAGGGAAGCCGCGAACTCAAGGATCTTGTGGTCCAGAAAGGGAACTCTGAGTTCGAGAGAGTTCGCCATGGTCATCTTGTCGGCTTTTAACAAGAGGTCGTCCACCAACCACGTTTTCGTGTCCACGTAGAGCATCCTGTTAACAAGGTCCCTGCCTGCACTTTTCTGAAGGTGTTTCTTGACGATGCTGACGGATTGCTCTCTGTTCACCAGAGGCGCAAATTCTTCTGAATAAAGCGTGTCCAGATTTTGATTGAAAAAATTCACTGGGTTCGAGGTCCCGCTGTGATAATAGGATTCAAAAGGCATTCTTAAGAGCGGCGCATATCTGGCGATCTGACTCGATTTAAGGTAGGGATTCAACCGCAAAAGGCCTTTGGAGATGCTCCCATTCATGGGTTTCAAGACGCTCTTGAGACGCTCCAACCACAGGAGATTTCTATAAATTTGATACCCGCCAAATCCCTCGTCGCCGCCTTCTCCGGAAATCAGCACTTTCACGAATTTCCTGGCCAGTTGAGAGACGTAATACATGGCGACCGCCGGCGGTTCACAAACCGGTTCCTCCATGTGCCAAATATATTGCGGCAAGAAGTTTTCAAAATCCTTTGAGGAAATCGTCATCTCGTGATGTTCGGCGCCGTACGCTTTGGCCGCCAGCCTGGCGTAAGGCCTCTCATCCGTGATTCCAGGTTCGGAAAACCCAACCGTAAAACTGAGCAACGGACCTTCCGTCTTTCCTCTGGCCATGCAAAGCATGGCGCTCGAATCCACGCCCCCGCTCAGCAGGAATCCAACGGGCACATCGCTGATCATGTGCAAGCGAACGGATTCATCCAACATTGCCGACAATTGTTCTTCCGCCGAGGCGAGGCTCAGCGACGATTGCGGGACTTCAAGATCCCAATACTGCCTGATCTTGACGTCGCCATCCTCGATCAGCACGCAGGATCCTGGAGCCAGCTTATGGATATTCTTCAGAAGTGTTTCTTCGCCGGGCAAATAATTAAAAGTCAGGATGCGATCGATCATTTCCGGGTTGACTTCCGGGGTTACCTCCGGATCGGCAAGAATCACTTTGATTTCCGAGCCGAAGATGAAAGAGCTGTTCGAGTGGTAGTAATAAAGGGGCTTGATTCCCACGCGATCCCTGGCGATGAACAGCGACTTGCGGCGGTTGTCCCAGATCGCAAAAGCAAACATTCCACGCAGGCGTTCCAGGCAGGCTTTGCCTAATTCTTCATAGAGGTGGACGATGACTTCCGTATCCGACTGCGTCCTGAACTGGTGCCCTTTGGACAGCAGAAACTGGCGTAATTCCTGGTAGTTATAGATTTCGCCGTTGAAGACGATCCAGATGGTCTCGTCCTCGTTGCAAAGAGGTTGATGGCCGCCGCCCAGATCGATAATCGAGAGCCGGCGGAAGCCGAGCCCGACCTGCCCGGAGAAATAAAAACCCTCATCGTCAGGTCCGCGATGCACGATGGAATCCGCCATCCCTTTCAGGACGGCCCGGGAAACCTGGGATTGTCTATCGAAAACTAATTTGCCGCAAATTCCGCACACAGGGTCCTCATTTCCAACTGGGCAAGATTAAAGAAAAGATCTTCTGTCCTGAAACTGTCGCTTGATTGTCCAAGAGAAACAAAAAGAGAATGAACCCCTTGAACCCGCTCACCGCCAGATCGTTTCCAACCCCAAAAGCCGCCCGAGTTGCTGGCGCCGGAGATAGCTGATCGTCTTGAGGTCATCGACTTGAGGAATCCGTTTCCAATACCCGCTGAGAAATCCGTAAAACAAACCAATCGCACCAATGAGATACGGTTTTTTGACAAGTCTGCGAATGCACTTGGAAATCATGAAGAGCGGGTGATAGCCGCAAATGTAATTCGCCCTTCCGTTCTTGACGAGTCCGGCCCACTGGCCGTCGGCAGTGCCTGTCCTTCTAAAATGGACGATGTGCAGGTCCAGAAAACTCCGGGTCGTCCAGCCGAGCATGTTTGCTTTTACCTCGTCCATCGTGTCCCACCCGGGAGCAGGCCAAAAGCCGCCAATGGCATCCCAGCAAGCACGCTTGTATATTTTTGTCGCGCCTCGCACATGGAACGCGGGACTCGGTTCGAATTCCTTCACCCCGTTTGTGATGTAGCAGATTACGCCTCCGCCGACTCCCAGGCGGGGCTCCTTTTCAAAATTCTGAAAACATTTTTCGAAGTAGTCAGGCTCAAAAGATAAATCTCCATCCAGCTTGACCAGGAAATCCCAATCGCGGAACTCGAGAGCGTTGTATCCCGCGTTAAACGCCTCGACCACTCCGCCGCCTGCTTTTCGAAATCCCCGGTTGGCGCGGTGAACGACCCGAATCCAGGGATATCGTCGAGCGTACTCATCAAGGATGTCTCCGGTTTTATCCGATGAGCCATCATTGATGAGGACCCATTCCTTCGGAACAATCGTCTGCTGAGCCATGCAGTCGACTGTAAATCGTATATAGGCCTCTTCGTCGCGAACGGGGCTTATGACCACGTATTTTGTGCTGGATACGCTCATAGTTTTATTTTATAGAAGATCGCTGAATTTAAGAGAAAAGGAGCTGTTGCGGTTGCTTAAGAATCAAACATCGCTGCCAATCGACACGGACGGAAGAGCCAGTTCAATTGGGTTTACCGTTGAGCCAAAAGAACACGAACCGAATTCCTTGTGAATCTCAATGGGAGATGGATGGCGTCACCAAAACGTTCAAGATGGTGCGCCATTTTCGCGATGCCACACGAAGCTGGGCCTGTTTCCCCAACCGGTCTCCAAAGGCGCACGCAATCTTGATGACGGCAAGGCGGCCCATCGCAGCGGAAGCCAGAGCGGCTCGAAAGGCAAGCCCATAGAAACGCCCGCGATGCTTCTCGCAAAAGCGCGGGATCGCCCTCCACTTCATCCTCGTCGCCGATTCCGACTCGCTGCTTTTTCCTCCGTAATGGAGCACCCTGCCTTCGCCCGTGTAATAGTTCTTATACCCGGCCTGGACCGACTTGTAGCAGAGATCCACATCTTCCGCGTACATGAAATACTCTTCGTTAAACATGGCTACTTTTTCGAACGCGGCGCGTTTGATCATCAGGCACGCGCCGGATACGACTTCCACCTCAGCGGGCTCTGCACTCTCGGAATAGAGCGGGCCAATTCCCCACAACCGATTGTGAGGCCAGCGATCGCGGAGAACGTTGGCGTCCAAAATCTGGTTCAGAATGGTCGGAAACGTCTGGATGCAACTTGTTTGCACGGAGAGGTCTGCGTTGAATAATTTGCAACCCATGATTCCGGCATCCGGCAAATTCCGAAGATGACGTACCATCGCATTGATGGCCGGGTTCATGAGCTTCGTATCCGGGTTTAGAAAAAGAACAATTTCGCCGGAGGAGTTCTGGAATCCAAGGTTATTGGCCCCGGCGAATCCCAGATTTTTTTCGCTCTTGATCAAGGTAATTTGGGGAAAGTGTTCCTTGAGCATCTCCACGTTCCCGCTGGGGGAAGCGTTGTCCACCACGATAATTTCAAATTGGAGCCCATCGGTATGCTCATAGACGCTGTCGATGGACTCCTTGATGTAGTCCTCCGACTTCCAATTGACATAGATGATCGAAATATCCATAAGAGATTTCGCTAGCGCGCCGACCCTCGTATCTTCTTATCGATCGTTCCCAGACATGCACTCACGAGCATGAGTAAACCACTCGCTCTCATCGCATCTGCTCCCACAACCGTCAGTTGGTCCTGCGAACTCGGGCCAGCCCCGGCACTGGAGGCGTCGCACGACGAGGCCTGGGATTGGGAAGACTGAAATCAGGCAGTTCTTCCTTCACGGTCTTTGTCGCCAGGATAGGAACCGTGGTGGCGATGATGATCGCGAACAGCGAATACCACATGAACTTTGTCTGATCGAAGTAACTGATCCCAAAAAAGCCGACGATGTGGGCGTAAAGCGCTACTCCCAAGAACCACAGAGACCATTCCTTTTTGCGGTCCCCTTCCGCCTCGACCAGCTTTCTGGCCTTTCCGAGCAACCCGAAGCTCCACGAGATCAATAGTATGAAACAGATGAAAGTTGCCAGCCCTCCGCTCTCGCCCTCGTTCACGAACTGGTTGGAGGTATCCCACATGTCCCATCCCCAATTCTTGGCGTCATTGGTTCCCACCAGCCACCAATCCCAGAAGTGCCGGATGAAGACGTCGATGAGCATGGCGCGGTGATAGGAGGAATTGCCAGGCACGAGGTCCACATGGTTGATCACGAACCAGACGGGGGCCTTCATAACGATCTGCAACACGATGAGCACGAATACGATGCCCCAGCGAAACACTCGCATGTGTTTGCGGAAAACCCAGAAGCAGCATCCCAGGACGACTCCCATATATGTCATGAGGGACGTGCTCGATGCCGACGTGAGGACCATGACTGTGGAGCCGATCATGCCGACGAGAGCGACGAACCGGGAAATCTTGCTATGCCACAGCCACAGGAATAATGGCACGAGCGTCGCACCGAAAACGCCGGCCAGGATTTCGTGCTCAAACGGTCCGCGGGCGCGGATGGAGCCTTCCCGGATATCCGGGTAGAGAGAAGTGCTTCCCAGATATCCGAAAACGTTCAGGTCGTGAAATTTCTCATTCGACATGGTCACAGCCACCACGGCGACGAAAAATGCGAACGTTTTGATGACGGTAACGACGCTCTCCTCATCCTGAATCAGGAATCGAAGCAGAAAGAATCCACCGAGGGCAGTCCAGAGAAATCCAATTTGATAGACGATCGCGCCCGGATCCAGCCTGTTCAGGAGAATGGAGGCTACAGCCCGAAAAATCGCCCAACATAAAAAGACTTTATCAATGGAGGTGAAACCCCCCGCAAAAAAATCGCCCTTGGACGAGAGCTTCGCCTGCGCCATTCGGGCCATGCCGGCCAAAACGAGGATGGAAGGAACATAGAGGTGAACGCCGCCGACAAGCAGTTGCTGTCCAGGGGGACTCAATAACACGACAAGCAGAAAGGCCGCCGCCGCGTATTTGCGCGGCAAAATAAGTATTAGAATGACCCCAATGACCACCGCTGCCGCCACGACAGGGTGCAAGGTCGTGTGGCCGGCTCCCCCGCCGTACGCTACAACTCCCGGATCATAGATGGATTGCTGCATTTTTCTTTGCCTGCGAGCTCCGAACGACTTCCGGCCCCGATGGAAATGAGCGGGACCTTTTTACTTCTCGTTAGGCCGTCGGGCCCTGGATTCTAGGCCAATTCCTTAGTCACGGGCAGATTCCCGAACATTCTTTGTTGAAACTTCGAGATTACAGAACGCAATTGTTTGTCAAAGAGAACCAGGAGTGTCAATCCGACGATTCCACCAAGTACGATCTCCATGGCCAATACAATGGAAGGTTTGGCGTTTGCCGGCCATCCGTACAATTGGAAGAGCAAGATGGCGATGACCAACCCTACCGATGCTGCCGCCGACGGAGCCACGCAAGTTGCCAGATCACGGAACGAGATTCCGGCAAGGCGCATGAGCAGGTATAAGAAAATCGGCATGATCACAAAGACACCCGGGACGAAACGCGCAAGCGCCAATCCGATGATCTGCTCCCTCAGCCCTCCGCCACGAACCAGATAACCGACCACGGCCAGAAAGGCAATTCCGACGCCTGAGCGGGCCCACTCCAGAATCGCGAGATGGTGTGGCTTGTTCAGGGCCTGGAGCAATGGGCCCGTGAAATAGGCAAACACGGCGGACATTCCCAGAACGGACAAGACCTTGAGCACATCCGATGCCGGGAGCCATTTGGACCCTAGCGTGGCCATCAAGGGGCCACTCACCGCGGCGAGTCCCGCCAGGGCCGGTATCGTCATGGCCGAGCTCAACCGGACGCAGGACAAAGCGCTCTTTCGCAATTCGGCGGGGTTATCCTGGTGGCGCGAGAATTCCGGCAAGGAGACGCTCTGGATCGACGCCGTGGCCATGGTCACGACGGAGCCGACCAGGCGCTCCGCGATGCGGTAGAGGCCGACCGCCACGGGACCGAAGAATATTCCCAGTAGGATGGAGCCGGTTTGCCCATCGGCAAAGATTGCGAATTGCCCGATGAAGTTCGAAATCGAAAAATGCATCAGGTCCTTGAGGTGCTTCCAGGAGAACCGGAACCGGGGACGCCACGGGCTTAGTTTCCAGAGCAGGATGAGGGCTGTGAAATCCCTCAGAATTTGTTGCGTCACAAGGGCCCAAACACCAAATCCTGTGAACGCCATCCCGATACCAACGACTCCGCTGATGAGCACGGATACATTGGAACGAATGGACATGGCCTTGAAGTCCATGTCCTTCGACAAGAGAGATTTTTGGACGATGGCGAATGCTTCGATCGGGATGCACAACGACAAGACCGAAATGATGGGTGCGAGTTCCGGGGCGTGATTCGCCCGGCCCCACCACCGGCTCAGTGAGATGCTCAGGCCTACCAAAACAAAACTCAACGCCATATCCATCCAAAACACGGCGTCAGAATGTTCGGGATCCAGCTTCTTCTTTTGAATCAAGGCCGCCACAAGGCCCTGGTCCAGGAACATCTGCAAGAAGCCGATATAGATTAGCGCAATCGAAACGATGCCGAAGTCCCGCGGCCCCAGCACAGCGGCAAGAATGAACGTAAAAAGGGCGGAGAAAGACCGCTCGCCCCAATTGGCGACGTAGGCCCACTTGACCGCATGCAAAAATGATCGCTGCTGAGTCGCCATCAAATACGCTCTTTCCTACGCAGGTTGCGCGCGAATCCGGGTTTCAGCTGGCGCGCTTTACGGCTCGCGTCATTTCCGCTGAGGTTGCCAAATGGGCTTGGGTCCGCCTTCTCCTCGCCACCACGAGAAGGTCCTCCGCCAACCAGGAATCCACTAGGCCGAATGTCATCTGGTGGATCGCCCCGGCGCGAACCGGGAGGAAATTCAAGACCGTTTCGATCCTGAACCCAGCGCGCTGGAACCATTTGTGCAGAACGCGAGGCGAAGTGTAGTGGACGCCAGTCTCTTGATAACTCCTCAGCAGACCACGTATTCCACGGTCATCACGAACCCTTTTTCTAAGTCCCGGAAGTTGCGAAAGATTCGGGACGAGGGCAATTACGGTGCAATCTTCCGAGAGAAGGCTGGCAAAGGAAGAAATCACTGCAACCGGGTCCGCAACGAGATGAAGGCCGTTCGATATCAAAAGGCAATCGAACCGCTGGCCTTGTAATTTCTCGCGCACTGTCTTGAAATCTCCGTTCACGGTTTCGAGTCCCCTGCCTTCCGCGCAGGAGGAAATAACCGAATCCAGAGGCACAGCCACAACGCGCAGCCCCTTCTTGGCAAGCCACTCTTCCGTTACGCCCCATCCGCATCCCAGGGAAAGTACGCTTCGGGCCTTCGAGGGAACCAGGGATACGACGTCCGACCGCAACCGCTCGTAATAGTCCTTTGAATATCGCGCGCGTTTCAGCTTGGTTTCCGTCGGGAACAGGGAAGAGGTGGCAGCGCGTTTTGTCCCTATTTCCATTAAAGCATCAATCAGGATCTGGAATTCCGGCCTTTCAATGCCCACTTTCTTGACGTATTTGTTGGACATGTGATGGACGAGGAATTCGTCGATGTGAGAGATGCAAATTAATTTCTTGAAGCCGCACTGCGTGTACGGATCGGTTGCCGCGGATTCGCAGATCCCGTACTTGCCCAGGTGCGGAGCGACCACGTAACCGCCGGAGTTGAGGGCGCGCCGGAGTTGCTCGCGAGTCAGCAGGTAGCAGGCGGCCTGTTCGTTCGTAAAATAAGCGAGTGTGTATTGGTCCCTGGCCGCCACCGACCGGCCATCCCAATGAAAGCTTGCGTGCACGTCGGGAAAGTTCGTTTCTCCATCCGGGCCGACCTCGAACCGCATGAAACCGGTAATTTCGTCGTCGTGCAGGACGGCTGACACTCTGAGAAAGGCCCGGATGTGGCTCTCGGTGATGAGAATATCGTTCTCGGTGTGAATGAAGAGGTCGTAATCCTCCACGCGCTTGGCGAAAAGCGACTTGTGAGCGTAAACGAGAGACCAGGGATCCTTTTCGTCCGGCAGGCCGACGATCACTTCCACGCCTGGCGCTACTTCCTTCGGTATGTTGGAGAGCACCACAATATCCAAGTCGAACGGCATCGAGCGGTATTCTTCTATCATCTGCAGGAGATACTGATCCTGCGATGTCCCGAAGCTCGAAATTGCAACCAGTATTCTCATCTTAGCTGTCACTCCCGCCGGAATGCGGATAGAACCAACCGAGATTATTGCAGCGCCGTCTCACGATCGGGGACCAGGCCGAGCGCCGTCCGGTCTATGAACGCTTGCGCGACGCCGTCCGGGCGAAACTTCCGGGCGAAAAGCGCGCCAGAGGCCAGGATCTTCGGCACATCGGACACATCGAGCCACTTCGGATGCGGGTCGATAATGGACCAATCCGCATATCGCTTGGTGTCTTTGCAGATTTGCAAGTCAGAATGATTGCAGAGCACGGTATGAAAGAGCGCTTCGTCGGGCGCCTCTCTCGCTTGAAAGTATCGGATCAGCTTCTCGACGGAAGGATCCAGTAGGCGGTCAACCGCCCTATGATTGGCCAGAAACGCAAAATCCCCACCGAAGATTCGCGAAGGACGATTGGATTGAAACCACCGGGTGATACGAGGATTCCGAAACAAGACGACGCGCCTTCTGTCAAACGGGATCCTGCGGGAGAACAGTTTCTTTTTTGAAAAGACCGGCCAATAGTAGAAAAGACATGCGCAGTACCTGTCATAGGCAAGCGGGACCCAGCTGGGCCTGTCGAATCCGCCATCCTGATCCTTTTCGGCGGGAGGGACCGCGCTGTACAGAATTTCACGGTAGTCCAAATACGCATCGAACTTGGTGTTGGAGAATTCGGCTATGATTTCGTCCGCCGGCCGCACCGGATAGTCGCATCCGCTCAGTGGGACATACCAGTCAGGTTGGTCATGCTCTCTTAAAAGACGGAATGCCTTCAACAAAGCCAAGGGCACGCTGATCAGGCCCCGTTCGGTGACCACGTGGGGATGTACAAATCGCACGTTCGACGGGAAGGGTGTTTCGTCGAGGGAGCACTTGCTGAAGTCGTGATGGCAAACGATCGGAGGGTCTCCGAACATTGCGTTCAGGGTCTTCACGAGCCGGAGAAGTTGCTCCGGCTCGTTGTAGGAAAGGATGGCAAATCCAATTTTGACGGACATATGTCGGTTGTGTTCGCTTTTCGATCGTGGCACTTGGCGCAGAGTTATTTCAGAATTTCAGGGATGCATTGATGAGGTCTTTCGTTCTTGCAGAGCGCCCATGCGCGCTTCCCGAATACGATGAGCCGCGGTGTACCGTTTGAATAATCCTGGAGACTTTCCTTGTCGCTCGACCAGCGCTCCCCGCGGTTCACGGGTCGCGGAATTACTGTGCGACTGCCTTTACATTGGTGGGCGGCGCGGGTTGAGATAGCACGGCGAACTGGTAGGCTCCCGCATCCCATGGTGAATTGCCGCTGGGGCGCGGGGTTCCCATCTTGTCCGCATCCAGAGTCGTAATGCCGAGAGCCGTCAGATTCGCCCCAACGCCGATGACGGCTGACCCCGCATTGGGCATTCCTGTCGTTGCGTTGATGTTGATCTTTGCCAGAGTCCCAAAGAAACTATTCGCGTCGCAGCCGCAACTGCTTTTCCACTGGGTGAACGAGGAGAACTGAGAGTTGCCCCAAGCGAATGTGTTTCCGGCCCCTCCCAGGTTATTATCGGTATCAACATCCTCGTACACGTTGTTATTCACGCCTCCGGCGGCAAGCGTCGTATCGGAAGATACACCCGTCATGTTTTGGCAGCCGATCAAAACGTTGTTCTTCATCGTGAAATTCGTATTGGCCTGGGCCATCATGCAAGTGCCGCTGCCGCCCACAAAGGCCCCGAGAACGGTGTTATTGTAGAAGGAATTGTTGCTTCCCGTAAACCCGTTCCCGTTGTAGTCGAAGACTCCGTTGCCGGATTGGCGGCCGGGAGCCATGTAGCCCACATTGTTGTAAAACTTGATGTTTTGAATCTGGCCCTCTCCAAAGAACCAAGCGGTTTCGTTGAAGCCGATGTCTCCGTCGAAGAGGTTGTTGTAAATATTCGCTCCATTGATGACCGCGCCCGTTACGCCAAACAAATGAATGCCGTCATGGTGAAAGGAATTGTCCGTCGTGTCCCAGGTGGTGAAGTCGTGAAAATGATTGCCGTAGATATTGATGTTGGTGTTCGAGTTTCCTATGCCGACCCCGTGATCGACGTTATAGATCTCGTTGTTGTACATGTTGAGGTTGGTGGAAGGCCCGCCGCCGCCATTGAGGCACCACCCGGCATCGTGCATCGTGTTGTTGTGGATGCTGACGTTATTCGCGCCGTTGAACTGCACGCACAGAGGACCTGGAGGGCTTTGGGTGTGGTCGCTCGTCGAAGTATGCTTGTAGAGCGGGCCGATCTCCAGGTTGCGAATTTCAATGTTATTCGCGGAGTCGGCCTCTACTCCGATCGAAGCGGCTTGATTCGCCAAACCAGTCCCATTTGCCGTGCTCTGGATTTTTCCATTGTTGCAAGTCACATTCGATCCGTTCACGAACCCGCACGGGACTGTCGATCCCCCGTCCACAATGATGAAACTCTGATTCGCGAGCACAATGGCGCCGCTGGTAGAGATCGCGGGAGCGGTGAAATTAGCCCCCGGCTCAAACAGGATGGTGATTGGGGCGCCGCTCGTTCCGTTGCCCTGGGCAGTCAACGAGGATGTGATTGTCCCGCAAAGGTGAATGGTGTTCCCCGCCGACCAATCGCCGGATCCCAGCGAATTGATCGTCCGCGCATCGGCGCAATCCGCGCCATTGCTGGCGCCCGCTGAATTTTGCGCGACGTAGATGTTGTTGGCGCTCGCCGCGGATGCGCTCAACAAGACTCCCAGCAAAATCAAAAAAGAGAGCCCGAATCGGGTCCCGATCGTCAGTAGCGCTCGCATTATATTCGCTTGCAACCTGTCGCTGATTTCGTTCATGGAACCTCTCCCCCGCACAATCTCGAGAGCGCCTTCTTCTACGCACTCGCAAGACTAGCGATGGCTCTTCCGCCACCACTACTGGCCCTACGACTAGCTGGCGGACAGGTCGGTTGTACTGTACCTGCCTAAGCGGTCTAGCCGATTCGATCCCCCTGCAATCACTTCCTGTGGGTGATCTCATTTCCCCATGGTGGTAATCAAGAAACTCGGTGGCGTCCCTGCCTGGATCTCGGTTTGCAGGTTTCTCTGAACTGCCTGTGCCGGCGGGCAGGAACTGAACTCATCTTTATCTTGTACGCCCCGCGGAGGCAGAACTGTGATTGGCCCTTTCCGATTCGACGCTGCTCGAGGATTGCATCAGGCTTGCATTCTGATGCAGGAATTTGCGGCACAATTGGGGCCAGTGTAGCCAGTCATAACCGCCTTCCAGTTTCGCCCGGAGCAGGGAGGGATCGTCCCAGGAGTTCACAGGCAGGCGCGGCAGGCAGAAACAATTGTTGCCCGCTTTGGCCCGGCCGATGATCGTCGAGACCCCAATCTCGAAACCATGATTCTTCAGGGCGTCAACGAGATAACGCGTGAAGTCGCGATCTTCTTCCGGAAATGCATACGGATAAGAGAAAGATTTGACGGGGACACCGAGTTTCTGTTCAATCGTTTCTTTTGAATAACCCAACTCGTAATCGATTTGCTCAGGCCCGAGCGAGCGCAGGTCCGGATGAGTCACCGTGTGCGAGCCGAAGCGAATCCCCTCGTCATACAACTCGCGCACCTCGCGCCAGGTCAAATAATCCGCGCCTTCGACCCGCACGGAGGTGTCCTGGATGCGGTCGGTTGCGAGGAAGATCGTGGCCGTGAAACCGCACTGCTTCATCACCGCTAATCCATCGGTATAAAAATCCTGATATCCGTCGTCAAAGGTGATCACGACCGTCTTGGAAAGATCCTGGCCGGTTTCCATCGCCGCCCACATCTCGGGCAAGTCCATGGTCCTGTAACCGTTGTGGCGCAGCCATCTCATTTGCTGCGAAAAGACATTCGGCGTAGTATTGATTTGGTAATACGGGTGAGGCTTTGCAAAAAGGTTATCCGAAATGCTGTGATACATCAGGATCGGCACGCGTGCTCCGGAGTTCAGGCCCAGGAGACGCGCAACCGGATGACACAGGTAGAGCGTGGCCACCCGATCGATGCGAGGCATTTGGAATCGATTGTTCGTCATTGCGGTGATGGAATGTCTTGAACGGTGCGTTCGAATTAAAAAGGAATCTCGATGTGGAGGCCGATACCGTTCCCTCGCAACAGGTTCGGTTACGGGGTACTCGCCCGATTTGCACCGGACGTATTTCTGCGCCTTTTGCAGGTGCAAGAGGATCGGATAGGCTACCGCCACAAAACTCCCTATCCGTGACCTGCCCGCGTATAAAACTTGCAATTCCTCTGCCAGGGCCGAGGGCCACTCGCAATCCTTAGCAGCGGAAGCTCATCCTAGTAAGTCCTTTAGTTTCTGTTGCGTGCCTGCTTAACGCGAGAGAGGAAGACTGCCAATTTGGTTTGATTTTTGGGTAAATCCGCAAATAAGAGAAAAGAATTGTCCTATTGTTGTAAAAAGCCTCCGGCAGAGGCGGCAAGTCTATTTCCCTTGCAAAGGCAATCTTCCGCATCCACCGAGGCAAGCCGTACGATTGCGCGCCCGTTTAGTTGAACTACTTCGATGAATCTACTGGAAGTGGCAAGTCGTAGGTCAGCCGTCCATTCTCGATCTGGGCGAAGGCCACACGCGCCCGCTCTGAACCCGGGCCCGCCACTCTCCATGAGCCGGAGGAACCTTCGATGCGCATCAGGCTTCGCTCACGCCACCAGCGCGCCGCATCCCGCGGCAACGGCTGCCAGAGTTTTTTCCGGCTGCAAAATTCCGAGAGATACTGCAGCAGATTTTCATACACATCGCGCGCACGGCGGTCGATCACATAATCCGGATGCGCAATAAACGTGGCCAGCCCGTTGCTCGAAGCGATGAAGTCCAATTCTTCTTTCCAAAGGTCGATCGAATACCGGCCGAGAATGTGAAACAGCGAATAGTCTTGCGTGGTCGTCAGGGGAAGCTCGACAAGGTCTCCCGCAAAATACGGCATGACCGTGCAGAATCCGCCCCTTATCGGTTCGAGATGCGCCGCGCTCGGGAAAGACATGTCGTAGCCGAATTGCAACGCGTCGGTCCATTCGGCATTCCGGTACATTCCGCCCGCGCGAAAACCTTCCGCGCGCCATTTCCTTGCATACTCGTTGATTTTATCCGCCCTTTTCAGGAACAGTTCGCGGCTATCGAACAAATGCCCGTCGTGGTTCAAGTCATGAACATTCACTTCAAAACCGCGCGCGCGCATGCTCTCCAGAAAAGTTTCCGAAACATTGTAGCGCTCCTCGGGAACCACCTGGAACGAACTCCGGATCCCGTGGCGATCGTCCAAATCCATGAGGTCGCCGCAGAACGCTCTGCCTGGTTCATGTTCGATGTCGTGGGTCATGAGGACGCAACCCTGGTGCTCCTCTGGCCAGAACCAGACGAACGGGATTCGCTGGCCGCCGTTGGCTTTGACGGACAGCGACATCAGCTCCGCACAGAAAGTGTCAACCGTCTTATCGATGGGCCAGTGGGGAAACTCAATCTTTTTCCAGTCCCGCAAATGCAATCGCTGAAAATGTTTGCGGACGCCCACGGAAAGAAACGGCCGCAACAGGTAGTAGGACTTTCTGACCAGATTTTTCTTGAAAGAGGGGGCGCCTTCAGGAGCGATATATCTCTCTTTCCGAAGATTCTCCACGATTTCGTCCGCGTCAAACGGAAGCGTGATTTCTTCGCCGCGGGACTGCACAAGGGGAAGAACATCGGAAAGGCCGCCGTTCGGCGTTTGTGCCACCGTTCCGGCACTGCGCCCGAAGCAAGTAATTTGCTCCCCAAAACAGAAAAAGCCCGGTGCCTGCCCAAGCTCCTGGGCGACGCCGAACTTTGCAAATTTTTCCGGACACCGGAAGTACTCTAGGAATGAAGAGGTCATGGAATTAGGCCGAACAAATTCTCCTGATCATGGTTTGTTTGCGTGCCGAAGATTGGAATCCGTATTGATAACCGCAGGCATGCCATAGTAAAACGCGTCCGGTTCGTCCCCGCCGCTAGCCGATATGCCTGTACAGCACTCTGCCGATTGCGGACAAGACGCCGTCCGGGACCATACAAAGCATTCGGCGCATCAGCTGGGAATTTTCATGGAGATAAACGTGTTTTTCCTTTTTCCCGGGATAGCGATAATAAGTCAGTGTCCGCTTGGTCGTGCCGAACTTGTCCTTGAAGGCGATCAGGCCTTCGTTGTTCATTTCGGAGCGGCCGAAATCGAGGCGCTCCGCTCCCGAAGCCTTGCTCTCCTCGATGACCTTCCAGAACAGAAACGGCATGCCCCCGAGGTGGTGAAACGCTCCGTCCGAGCAGCCATATTTGTAAATAACGGTGGAGCGGTGCCGCAACGTCAAGATCGCCGCAATGGCAGCGCCGTTTTTTCGGGCCACCCGAATGTGAACGGCTTCGCCCATGTATTTGACGAGGTTCTGGAACCAGTTTTTCGGTTGTGGCGGCAAGTGGTGCCGCTTCCTCGTGATCCGCTGGAGGTCGTAGAACGCCTGAATGAGTTCCTCGGTGCGGCCGGATTCGTAAGAAAGCTGTTCCTTTTCCGCGCGCCGGATTTTTCGTTGGATGGAATCCTTGTGCAGCCCCTTGAACAGTTGCGCGAGGCTAGGCCCGAGATCAAGCTCGTGAAAGTAAAAGGATTCGAAGGGCAGGAATTGATTTCGCAGACTCGCCCACGCACGTAATGGCCGAAGTTCCAGGTACTTATATTGTTGCCCGGTAAACTCTCCGACCAGGCGATCAGATGACAGCAACTCCTCACCGGACTCGCCGAACAACGGGTCGCAATGGTCCGCAAATGGCAAGGAAACCAGTCGCGTTCCCGTCAGCCAACTTGAGATGCGGCAGGCCACGATTCCGTCCGTCAAGGGTTCCCCAGCGGACGCGGAGGTTAGCACCAGTGGCTGATAGCCGTACGTGTGCTTCAGAGCTTCGAGCCAGCCTCGCCGATGAAACGCCGAGGCCCTCGGATGGCAGGCAACTAGATCGTCCCAGCGCGTGTCGGTGAGCGGATCGATCGTGTTCAATCGTTTTTCAGGCCGAACCGCGGAGAATGAACGTAAAGGATTTTCGATTGCGGGCGCGTCATCGGTCCGGGGTTCAACCTGCTGGAGTGGAGGGTGGATCATCTCTGCTTGCCTGCGGCGGATTTTCCCATCGCGGAGGGCGCCGCGGCGACCGCTTGTTCGACCGCATCGCAAAGCGCATGCCCCACCAGAATGTGGCATTCCTGAATGCGCGGCGTTTCGTTCGATGGCGCAGCGATCAGCACATCGACGAGTCCGCGCATGCGCCCGCCGGCAGCGCCGGTAAGCCCGATGGTATAGACACCCATCTCGCGCGCGATCGTGATGGCCTCCGTGACGCTCTGAGAATTTCCTGAAGTGCTAATGCCGACGGCCACATCGCCGGGGACGGCGAGAGCCTGGAGCTGCCGCGAGAACACGTGTTCATAGCCGTAATCGTTGGCGATGGCCGTCACGGCGGAAGTGTTGGCATGAAGCGCCAGAGCCGGCAGTGGGCGGCGTTCGCGCAAATAGCGTCCGACGAATTCGGCGGCGAGATGCTGCGCGTCCGCGGCGCTGCCGCCATTTCCGAAGAAGAGGGCCTTGCGGCCTTTGCGGTAGGCCGCGATGAGCGCGCCGGCCGCGACGGTCATAGCGGGCAAGCACGCCTCCAGGAGACGGCTGTGAACCTCGATGCTGGTCTCGATGTTCTTCCGAAGAATGTCGTCCGTCATCACCGCCTCCCGTTTCGACAAGCCACGCTGGGTTGAGTATAGCGCCGCCGCGGGTGGAAGTTGGGGATCGACATCATTCGATGGACCGTTTGCCGCTTTCATGAAAAAGGGGCCGTCAGCAAGCGCCGATCGGCCCCGTCATGCCATTCGGTGGTACGCTTCGAGGGGCTCGCCTGCTTTCTACCGCACCGCTTCCACGCGCAGGCAGCGCAGAATTTCACGGACGACGCGGGCCTGCTGTTCCGATTGCAGAGTCGGGTACATCGGCAGCGATACGATCTCCGCCGCCACTTTTTCCGAAACCGGGAAATCGCCTTGCCGGTAGTTCAGATAGTCGTAGGCTTTTTGCATGTGCAGCGGAATCGGGTAGTGGATTCCCGTGGCGATGCCCGCATCCTTCAGGTGTTTGATCATGCCGTCACGATCCTGCGTGCGGACGACGTACAGGTGGTACACCGCGCGGGACCAGGACGGCTCGAACGGGCGAACGACGCTGCCTTCCGCGCCTTCGAGCAACTGATTGTATTCCGCGGCCCGCTCGCGCCGCGCGGCATTCCAGTTCGCCAGGTGAGCCAGCTTCACGTGCAAGAAACCGGCCTGCATGGCGTCGAGCCTGCCGTTGTAGCCTTCCATGTCATGGTAGTACTTCTTGGCCTGGCCATGATCCCGCAGGACCTTCACTTTATCGGCCAGTTTGGAGTCGTTCGTCGTGACCGCGCCGGCTTCGCCGCACGCTCCCAGATTTTTTCCCGGATAGAAGCTAAACGCGGCGGCGCGTCCCATCGAGCCCGCCTTCATCCAGCGATTGTTCTGCTTTGAAAAATACTCGGCGCCGTGGCCCTGGCAGGCGTCCTCAATCACGACGAGGCCGTACTGTTCGGCAAGGGCCAGGATCGCGTCCATGTCCGCCATTTGCCCGTACAGGTGCACGGGAATGATGCCGCCCACGCGGCGTCCGCTACGGCGGCTGATGAGCTTTCCGGCGGTGTCCTTGCTGCACTGCTTTTCCAGATATTCGCGAAGCCGCTCGGCGCTCATGTTGTACGTGCGCTCGTCCACGTCGACGAACTCCGGGTGAGCGCCCGCTTGTGAAATCGCTTCACTCGTGGCGATGAAGGTGTGCGGCACGGTGACGATGACGTCGCCCGGCTGGATGCCCGCGCTCATAATGGCGAATCGCAAGGCGTCGGTTCCGCTGCTGACGGCCACGGCGTGGTTCGTGCTGCAGAATTCGGCAAACGCTTTTTCAAATTCCTCCACCATCGGTCCGCCGATGAATCCGGCGGTGTGCAATACCTGCTGGAACACCTTTGTCAGCTCCTGTTCCAGCTCGACATGGGGAGTTACCAAATCCAGAAACGGAATACCATTCGCATTGCCATTTCCATTTGCTGTGCTCACTTTAAGGCCTCCACGGCGGATTCGATCTTGCGCAACACTTTTGCTGGGTTTCCCGCGACGATGCAATTCGCGGGCACGTTCTTGGTGACCACGCTGCCCGCGCCGACGATCGCATTCTCTCCGATGGTGACATTGGCGAGGATCGTGGCGCCCGTGCCGATGGACGCTCCGTTCTTGATGACCGTCCGCTCGACCTTCCAATCGGCTTCGGTCTGCAATTGTCCGTTCGCGGTGGCGCGAGGATAGATGTCGTTGATGAACATCACGCCGTGACCGATGAAGACGTTGTCCTCGATGGTCACTCCCTCGCAGATGAACGTATGGCTGGAAATCTTGCATTGACGGCCCACCGAGGCGTTCTTCTGAACTTCCACGAACGCTCCGATTTTCGTGTCGTCGCCGATTTCGCAGCCATACATGTTAATGAACTTGGAAAGCTTCACACCCTTGCCGAGCTTTACGTCCGGGGCAATGCTGCAGTATTCGTTCACAGGCGCACCAATTCTCCTCTCTGCTTGATGGATTGCTCGGCCGCCTCGAGCATGCGCACCACGCGCAGGCCGGCTTGACCGTCATTGAAAGGCGTTTTGTTCTGAAGAATGCAGTCGGCGAAATAATCCAGCTCCACGCGCAGCGCTTCCAGCTGTTCGAGCTGGGGCGCCCACATGTCGCCGGACCGGTAATTCACCAGCATCTCGCGCACTTTTTCGCCGGAAGTGATGTTGACGCCTTTGTCGTACACGCGGATCTTTTCGTCGGCGACCAGATCGTTCCACACCAGCATTTTCTTCTGCCCGCCGATCATCGTCATGCGGATCTTGACGGGAGAGAGCCAGTTCACGTTGATGTGCGCGATGACGTTGTTCGGGAAATAGATGGTCATGAAGGCCACGTCTTCGACGCTGTTCAAGTGGCATTCGCCGCTGGCCACGATGGCTTCGGGATCGCCCTTGATCAGGTGGTCCATGATCGAGAGGTCGTGCGGCGCCAGGTCCCAGATCACGCTGACGTCATGCTGGAACAGGCCCAGGTTCACGCGCAGCGAATCGTAGTAATACAAATCTCCGAGCGCGCCGCTCTCGGTCAGCTCGCGGATCTTGCGGACCGCGCCGGTGAACAAGAAGGTGTGGTCCACCATGATTTTCAAGTTCTTGCGTTCCGCCAGCTCGATCAGTTCCTCGGCCTGCTCGGAGCTGGAAGTGAATGGTTTCTCGACGAACACATGCTTGCCGTTTTCGAGGGCGGCTTTGGCGAGCTTGTAGTGCGTCCACACCGGAGTAACGATTGCGACCGCGTCAATCTTGGGCGACTTGAGGATTTCCTCGGGATCGGTCGTCACTTCGAGACTGGGATAGTTTTTCTTGGCTCGCGCCAGCGCGCTCGGATTCATGTCGCAAAGCATTTCGACGCACGTGTGGTCCACTCCGAAAAAGTTCCGGACCACGTTCGGACCCCAGTACCCGTAGCCGATCACGCCGACTCGTATCATCTGCGATTTTGCACCGTTGGAATTGCCGTTGGAATGACCGTTGGAATTGCCGTTTTGGCTCATATATTCTCCCGACCGTTTCCGGAGAGCCGGTTTCCGGCTCCGCCGTGGATGGAATACGCGCTTCGATCCATTCCCGCTCTGCGGTCGGGGGGATCCAGAAAATGCTTAGCGAGTGCCTGTGGCGTGCGCTTGCCTGTCTGCGTTTCGATAAAGCATGGAAGCTGTCAATGATTCCCAACGTGTGTTGGAGTGTTTCCGCTTCAACCCTCAGTTCTTTTCCTGACCAGACGATCACCCAATTGAAAATCGAAATTAGGACCCTGGACTGATTTCAGACGCCGACAACCCCAAGCTCGGTTAATCCTCCGGCCACTTCGGCCGGGCCTGTTCGAGGAGATCCCAGCGGAGAGATTCGCGAACGGTCAATTTCAAGCGCCACCGAACGGCGGAGCAACGTCACGGAAATGATGACGCGGTCGCTTCCCTTAAAATTCGTCAAGATTCCTTCCATCCCATCCAGCACATCGTCTTTCACGCGAACTCGTTCGCCGATCTCCAGGTAGGGCCACGGCTCCATGTGGATGCCGGAACCAATAGCCGCCTGGATCGAGAGAATCTCTTTGTCGTCCACCGCGATGGGAGTCTTGCCCCTTCCTACAACCGAAATGACTCCTGGCGTAATCAACACAGGAAGACGATTGTGGACATCAAAGCGGCAGAAAACGTATCCGGGAAACAGGGGCGCTTCGACCACCTTGAAGCGATCGGACCATTTGCGCTTGGTTGTGTAAGTAGGAAGCAGAGTTTCCAGCCCCTTGCCTCGCAGCAGCGCCGCCGTGGTCCCTTCCCACCGAGATCGGATCTGAAGTGCGAACCAGGAAAAGTTGTTCATTGATTTGGCGTTCATGGCTGTGTCGATTCGCTCGGCTTCCGCTTACTTCCTTCTGGAATGAGTGCGCAAGCTACCGCCATAAAGTCCCCATCGCAGCCCTCAAGACTCACTGGAGGAATTGCAATCAGGCTTCCAAAGTGGAGTGAGACCTATTGCAAGGTTCTTTAACCGCGATCCGATCAACCTGCTAAAACTAAATGACATATGTCTGAGAAATTGATTTCCGGTCCGTTTGATCCCGCGTCTCAACCTCAAGAAAGGAAGCTTCCGAGAAAAGCCTTTCCACAATGTACCCAAAGGATTCCAGAGATGCCAAAATTCAGCCCATCTCAGGCATACTTTTCCCATATAAGGCAGCTTTAGAACAACACACTTACAATGAGCGACTTGCAGTGAACTTGGGGCGATTGCATGCCATTTTGAGAATTTCCAACAGATTTCACATTCCTGAGCGCATAGCCGGGACCGTTCCACAAATCGCTGCGATCGATCCGCCAATAGCAATCTTGGCCAGGACCAGGCCCGCCCGTCCCTGGTCCGAAAAACTAGGGAGTGGGTATGGTGGCCGAAGTCTGGGCAGAATCCGCGCTCTGGACGCCGGCGGAGTTCACTGAAGTGACAACATAGTAGTATGTTAGTCCAGCCTGGACGGTGGAATCGGTATAGGAATCCGCCGCCACGATGCTGGAGTCCAATTTTGTGTACGGTCCGCCGGAAACTTCAGAGCGGTATACATCGTACCCGGCCACGGCCGACGGGCTGGGACTCCACGTCAGCGACACGGAATGGGAAACTGTCTGGGAGGTTGCAGCGCCGTACCCGGAGAGTGAGATCGTCACCGGCGAATTTGTGGCGTTGCTTGTCACGGTGACAGTTCCGGGCAAACTACCGGACGCCACGGGGGAGAACGTCGCGTCCAGCGTGGCCGATTGCCCAGGCGACAAAATCAAGCCGGCTGAAACACCGCTCACGGAATAGCGGGCGTTGGAAACGCTGACCTTCGATACAGTGACATTGGAATTTCCCGCATTCGTCAGGATGACGCTCAAAGCGCTGCTTTTTCCGAGGGCTACGTTTCCGAAATTCAAATTGGGGGCGCTCGACGTGAGGAGGGCCGTGGCCGCCATACCCGTTCCGCTCAAGGAGACCGTGCTCGGCGAACTGGAGAGGTCACTTATGACGGAAACATTGCCCGACAAGGCTCCGGCCGTTTTGGGCGAAAAAACGACGTCAAACGTGGACTGTTTGCCCGCGCCAATCACGAGAGGGAGCGAAATACCCTTCACCGCGACTCCGGCCGCCGTGACACTCGCCTGCGTAACCGTAAGGTCCGAACCGCCGTTATTCGTCATGGTGACCGATTGAGAAGCCGTGTCCCCTATGGGCACGGAGCCAAACTTGATCGACGCGGGAGCTAGCGAAATCGCCGCGGCGCCGGGTGTACTTTGCTGGCTTGAACCGGTCTTGCCCGCACCAGTCAGACCAGTACAGCCCGAGGTGGAGAGGATAGCGGAGACCAGGAGGGCGAGTGCGGCAACAGGAACCGCTTTCTTGCCCGTGGAATTTGCTGGCGTCGCGCGTTTCCCCGCGCAGCCGAACCGTTTGTATATGTTTGAAGTTTTCATCGCAGCGATTGTGGTTTGCGCCAAGCAATGGGACCTACTGTCCCAATGGACATTTGAAGGACAGGGGAGTGAACCTGCACCTTGCAGACAGGTGCGGAGGGAAGCGGCGGGCCGCGCGACGACTACACTGCACGGCCCGCCGAATTGGATTTGCTTAGATCCCGTCCAATCTATGGGACGGTTACCGATACTTCAGTCGAGTTGGCGCTTTCCACGTTGCTGGAATCCACCGAAGTAACAACGTAGAAGTATGTCGTGCTCGCCTGGACCGTTGAGTCCGTATACGTGGTTGCCGCGATCAGACTGGAATTCAGCTTCGTGTACGGGCCGCCGCTTACCGTGGAACGGTACACGTTGTAGCCGGACACCGCGGAAGTGCTCGCCGTCCACGTCAGAGTGACCGAGTGCGATACCGGTTGGACGCCGGTCCCGGACAATGTTACGGACGCCGGAGAATTGGTGGCGTTGCTGGTTACCTTCACGCTGCCAGGGAGAGATCCCGTCGCGGAGGGTGTGAAAGTAACATTTAGCGTTGCAGTTTGTCCGGACTTCACAATCTGGCCTGACGAAACGCCGTTGGCTGTATACCCGGCGCCCGTTACGGTGACGTTCGAGATCGTGACGTCGGAGTTGCCGCCATTGGTAAAGACCACGGGCAGGATGCTGTTGCTGCCGATATTGACGCTGGAAAAGTTCAGGGCTGTCTGGCTGGCATTGAGAATCAATGTAGCTGCGGCGTTGACTGTCAGCGTGGCGGGGTTGCTGGTGGTGTTGCCCACGCTGTTGGTGACCGTCACGGTAAATTGCGTGCCGCTGTCGCCCGTTGCCGTCGCAGGGGTCGTGTAGGAGGACGAAGTCGCGCCGCCGATTGACGTCCCGCCCTTTTTCCATTGATACGTCAGAGTCCCCGCACCCGTTGCAGTCACGCTAAACGTAGCCGTCTGCCCGACAACGACCGTCTTGTTGGCCGGCTGTGTGGTGATGGATGGCGGAGCTGGCGGAGCATTGACGGTCAGCGTAGCCGCGGTGCTGGTCACGCTACCGGAAGTGCCTGTAACGGTGACGGTGAAGGACGCGCCGTTATCGGAAGCGACAGTGGCCGGGGTCGTGTAAGAAGCCGCAGTCGCGCCGCCGATTGCGGCGCCGTTCTTCTTCCATTGATAGCTCAGGGTTCCTGTTCCTGTCGCTACCACGCTAAAGTTTGCAGTCTGCCCGGCGTTGACTGTGCGGTTCGCAGGCTGCGTCGTGATGGACGGCGGGACATCCACGGTCAACGTGGCGGCGTTGCTGGTGGCGCTGGAAACGCTGTTGGTGACGGTCACGGTGAATTGCGCATTGTTATCCGAAGCGACCGTGGCCGGGGTCGTGTACGAAGCCGAAGTGGCCCCGCCGATGGCTGCACCGTTCTTCTTCCATTGATAGGTAAGAGGCGCCGTGCCGGCCGCCGTCACGCTGAAGGTCGCTGTTTGTCCGGCCGTGACGGTTTTATTTGCCGGCTGCGCCGTAATCGATGGCGCAACGGGGGACGCCGTCACCGTGAGAGTCGCGGGATTGCTGGTCACACTCCCTGTGCTGTCGGTTACAACAACTGTAAATTGCGTGCCGCTCTCCCCACTCGTCGTTGCAGGCGTCGTATAGGACGCTGCCGTCGCGCCGCCGATGGCCGCTCCACCCTTCTTCCATTGATACGTTAGGGTCCCTGATCCCGACGCCGCGACCGAAAAGGTTGCAGTTTGTCCGGCAGTAACGCTCTGGTTCGCCGGCTGGGTCGTGATGGCGAGCGCCGCCATCCCCGTTCCACTCAGGGAAACAGCAAGCGGAGAATTCGTCGCATCGCTGACGATGGAGACGCTGCCGGAAACGCTTCCAGGGGACTTTGGAGCAAATTGGAACTGGAAGGATTGATTCTGTCCAGCGGCGATGGAAACTGAGGACATCCCACTGATGGCGCTGAAACCCGTGCCAGTGACCGTGGCCTGCGAAATCGTGACCGCTGCCGTGCCCGTGTTGGTCAGGGTCAAAGTCTGGGGGCTGCTCGATCCCGCCGCAACATTTCCAAAATTCAGAGTCGTCGCGCTGGCCGCGAGCGTACCTGAAGAGGAAGTGTTGGAATTCGAACTGGACTTTGCTGCAGGTGTTCCGGCGCCCGTCAATCCCACGCAGCCGGAAAGCGACAGGGCTGCGAGGGATGCAAGAAGCAGAGCGAATAGGCCGAGCGGCGCCCGGCGGTTGGAATTTGCGTGAGAGTGGGAGCGAAAATTTGTGTGTGCGTTCATGGCTTGTCCAGATTAGGAGTCGCGCCAAAAAACCCACTACTGGTCCTCGGAGCAAACCTGGGACAGGCCCTGCGGCTGTACTCGCGTACACGGAGGCGATAATCACTTCACCTTGGTACAGTTGCCCTGGAACCGGACGAAATTTGTCAGAACGCGCATGAAAATAAATCGCGCGCTGTCAACAGAAGAGGAAATGCGCGAATCCAGTCTTCGGAGGAGTGTTGCGGCGCTGTGCTAGACTCAATTGTGTTCGGTTACGGGATTCGACGTTGGAATCATGAACATTCAGGATCTTCCTCGCCGGCAAGCCAGCGCTGAGTGGTCGAATCGAATCCTCATTCTTTCGCTTTTGGGGATTGCCTACCTGACTCTTTTTCCATTTAAGTTCGATTTTACGGCTACCTACATCTTTCACAGATCCCCCTTTCTATTAGGGATGTCCGTTAAACGGGTCATGTATTTGGATTTTTTTTTGAATGTTCTCTTGTTTGTCCCGTTCGGATTTGGCGTTTCCGCTCAGGCCTGCAAGCGTGGCGGAAGCCGATGGACCTCACTTCTCCTGGCGCTGCTGGCGGGCGCGGGCGTCTCGTATACGGTGGAGGTGCTGCAGTTCTACATTCCCGCCCGCGATTCGGGGTGGGAGGATGTGATATCCAATACGATGGGCTCGGCGGCGGGATTCTTTCTGTTCGAGCTTTGCGGCGGCGCTATCGTGGAAATGATGTCGAAACGCGAAGATTCATTGGAAGGCTGGCTCTCGCCGCGCCGGGCCGCCCTGCTGCTGGCGGCCTATTTCGCAGCCTGCTTTGGCATTTCCGCCATCCTGCAAAACAAAACGCGTCTAAGCAACTGGGACCCCCAATGCACTCTTTTCGTGGGGAATGACGCCTCCGGACAGCACCCTTGGGGGGGACAAATCAAGCTTTTGCAAATCTGGAACCGGGCGCTTCCAGAGAAAGCGATTCGCCAGTTCATCGGGCGGCAATCGGCGGAGGATGAGAGTTCGGGCTTGCTCGGATCCTATGACTTCACGGGCTCGCCGCCGTATCGCGACCGGACAAATTTTTTGCCGGAACTCGGCTGGACTCCGGAACAGCCGCAACTCACGAACGCCCGCGCGCCCGAATTGGACGGCAGGTCATGGCTGAGCACAAAATTCCCCGTTGAAAATCTCACGCAAGAAATCAAGAAATCCAGTCAATTCACGGTTCATATCATCTGCACGCCCGCGGCAATACAAGGCGTGAACGGCCGCATCGTTTCCCTCTCACAATCCGCCGATAACGTGAATTTTCACCTGCGGCAGGAAGGGCCGGCGCTCGTGTTCTATTTTCGCAATCCGCTGTCAGCGAAGCGCTCCATGCTTGCCTGGTACGTTCGCGGCGTTTTCCAGGCCGGGCAAGCGCGGGATATCGTTGCGATGTATGACGGGTCCGACGCGTTCCTCTACGTGGACGGAAATCGTGTGCCGCAAACGTATCGCCTGAGTCCTGGAGCGAGCCTCATGCACAGTTTCTATTTCATCAGGCCCTTGGATCTGGATGGATGCGTGATTGTGTATGAGACGCTCCTCTTTTTGCCCGCGGGATTATTGATCGGAGCGGCAGCTGGGAAGTGGTCCAGTCAAAAAATCCTTGTCGGATGGATGCTTGCCCTCGGGTGGGTCCTTCCGGCGGTGCTGCTTGAAGTTTTCCTGGCTGGGATGAGTGGGCGAAGGATCTGGATTGGGAATATCGTGCTCTCGCTCGTTTTCGGACTGGCGGGAATCTTGCTGATCAACGCCGACCGGCGTTTTAAAAATTCTCCTGGCGCCGCATGATATCCCGGGAACGCCAATCTCCCGATTGGCGCCGTGCAAACCGCCCGCCGCGGCGGGGAGATTGGCGTTCCCGGGGTTAGCTGGAAGCTGTCGCGGCCATCCCCCATTTGTGACGAACAGAAGCGTCCAGCTTGCGGAATACTACGCCGTCAACGATGTAGCCGAGCAAGGCGATCAGGGCCATGACCGCGACGACCAGATTGATGTCGTTCAAATCGCGGCCTGTCATCAGAAGCTGGCCGAGACCCAGCGAAATGTAAATCATTTCACCGGTGATCAGCGAGCGCCACGCGAAAGCCCATCCCTGCCTCAACCCGTCGAGCAGGTACGGCAGGCTCGCCGGCAGCAGCACGTGCCAGAACATCTGCGGCCCTTTCGCGCCCAAATTGCGGCCGGCCATGGACAGGATGCGCGGCACATTGTCGAAGCCCGCCTTGGTGGATTGCGTTACGGCCAAGAGGGAGCCTGTGATGGTCACGAAAATGATCGCCGTCTCGCTCAAACCGAACCAGAGCAGGGCGATGGGCACCCAGCAAGCGCTGGGGAGGCTTTGCAGGCTGAGGATCACGCGCCCCAGCGTATCCTCCAGAAATCTATTGGAGGCCAGGACCATTCCGAGAAGAATTCCGAGAACCACGGAAATGGCGTAGCCGATTACAACGCGCCGCAAGCTCACGCCGATGCCGATCCAGAGGCTGTGATCCTTGAATCCCTCGTACAACGACTGCGCGACTCCCTGCGGCGTGGGAAAGAGATACGGCGGCCAAATTTTTGCCAGCGCCAGCGCTTCCCAAACCGCGAGCACGCCGGCGGCAAAAATCAATTGGTTAACGCTTTTCTTCACGCGAATACTCCGCATTGAAAGAACGGTCAATTTCTTCCCGCAACTGCCCGAGAATTTCCTTGGACAGGTAGGCCACGTCGGAATCCTCGACGTGCCTTGGCCGCTGGAGATTGATCTGAAACTGCGTCTTGATGCGCCCGGGCCGGAAACTCATCAGCAACACGCGGTCGCCGAGGCGCACGGCTTCCCGGACGTTGTGCGTGACGAAGACGATGGTCGGAGAAGTTTCCTTCCAGATGCGTTCGAGCTCATCGTGCAGCATGTCGCGGGTCTGCGCGTCGAGCGCGGCGAAGGGTTCATCCATCAAGAGAATTTTCGGACGCAAGGTGAGCGAGCGCGCCAGGGCCACGCGCTGCTTCATGCCTCCGGAAAGCTGATGAATGTAATGATCCTCAAAATGAGAAAGATGAACCATGCGCAGGAAAACTCGCGCCTGATCTCTCCTGTCCGTTTTTGATACGCCGGCCATCTTCAGGCCGAACTCCACGTTTTGCCGGACCGTCAGCCACGGAAACAGCCCCAGCTCCTGGAAGAGCAAGATTCGATCCGTGCCGGGACCTTTCACAGGACTGCCGTCCACGGTGATTTCTCCCGTGGTGGGACGGTCCAGTCCAGCGAGCAAATGAAGCAGCGTGGATTTTCCGCAGCCCGACGGCCCCACGATGCAGACGAATTCGCCTTGCTCGATGTCCAGATCGATGTTTTGCAGGGCGGGGGTAAAGGAACCTCGCGAATTGGCATAGCTTCGAAAAACGCCGCTCAGCGAAATGCTTTCTTTTCGCGCGGGTTGGACCGGTTGACGGAGGCCTGGATCGACGGAGGCCTTCTTGCCGTTTTTCGATGGCTCTAGTAGATCATCGTTTTCAGGGGGAACTCGGCCCCCGCCAATCGAACGGTTGAACAAGTCGATCACATAGTTTGTCATTGCACTGTTCCCGCCTTCTTTTCGCGTAAGACTTCATTCAGCAAGGTCAGATCGTAGAGTCTGGAAAGATCCGGCTGCGTTCTCCCGAGAAAACCTTCGTCAAAAGCCCGCTGCGTGGAAGCGGCCATCGACGAGCGAAGCGGATCGCACGTCACCGCCATCCGGGAAAACGCGTCGTCGAGCACTTCGGGCGCGAGGGGTTTTCCTGTTTCTTTTTGCAATTGCTGGTTCATGATTTGTTTCGCCTGCGCCGGATTCTTGCTGATCCAATCCGTAAGTTCCACGTGAGCGCGGAGAAAATTCTTCACGACGTCGGGATGCTCCTGTAGATATTTGGGGCGAATGATCACGTTTGTGATGACGAACTCGTGATTCGGCCAGAGGTCGCGCTCATCGAGAAAAATCCGGCCGCCCGCTTCATGAACCAGGCGCGCCGCCCACGGCTCGGGAGCCCAGGCCGCGTCGAGCTGCCCCTTCAAGAAGAGCGTGAACTGGTCCGCGTTGGTGATCGGAAGGACCTGAACGTCGCCGCCCTTCTCCCGCGGCTTGAGGCCGTTGGCGCGCAACCAAGCCCGCAGCGCCACGTCCTGCGAGTTGCCTTGCTGCGGCGTCGCTACTTTTTTGCCGTGGAAATCCGAAGCCTTCTGAATCCCCGCGCCTTGCCGCACGACCAGCGAAGCGCCGCCGCTCGCCGCTCCGGCAATCACGCGAACCGCTTCGCCCTGCGAGCGAACGTAACCCGTCACAGTGGGATTCGGGCCGACGTACGTCAAATCGATCGCGTTGGCGAACAGCGCTTCAATCGCGGACGGCCCGGCATTGAACGCTTTCCACTCGATCTGGACGCCAGGCCCCACAGCTTTCTCAAACTGGCCGCCAGCGCGCCCCACGAGCGCCTGAGCGTGCGTGATATTCGGGAAATATCCCACTCGAAGGACGATTGGCTTCTGCTGGGCATGGATTCCGGAAACGGCAAAGAGCAAGAGTGCCGCGAGGAGTCCCAGGCTCGCCTTCATCCTTTTTCTTTGCATGAGCCCAAAATTCACGTTTGCCGCCTAGAATGTGTATGTCATGTCAAATTGCAACCGCTCCAGGAGAGGCTGCGCCGGCGGCAGGCTCCCCGCGGTTACCAGGGGCCGGCCGAACAATCCATTTAGTTGCAGCGTCACCCTGTCGAAAAGCTGATATAGAATTTCGCTCCGGTGGATTTCGACGTTGCTGGTCGGAAAAATTTCGCTGTAATTGAACGCTCCGATCACCGCTTCGCGCTGGATCATGATGCGCGTATAGCTGAACTGCCAGTCTCCCTTTTTTTGAGTTCGTCCAATACTGGCTTCCAACCAATAGCCGTGGCGGGCGCGCGGATCGCACGGCGCCGAGTAAACCGCCGCGGCCGGGATATTTCTCACGTTCTCGCACGCGCGCGTGTTTTCCGCGAAATCGCCGATGAAAGTGAGCGGCCAGCGCTCCGAGGGCGTTACGATGTCGAGTTGCGCGAGAGAATCGAGAACGCCGAACTTCGATGCAAATTGCGCCGACGTAATGGTCTTCGCGCCGGTGGTTGGATTGGTCGCCGTCACGGTGGCAATCGAGTTCTGCAGGCCGGTATTGCTCAGCGCCAACAGCGCCTCGTCAGGACTCGCGCTATTCGCCGTGAGCAACGACAGCGCGATCGAATCGGCATATTGCCAATCGTAATAGCTTCCATAAGCGCTCAGCTTGACGCGGTCTCCGAGTTGCCAGAACGTCTGCAACTGCTCCCCGTACACCATCGTGTTGTACAAGCTCTTATCGCTCGGCGCCGTCCTCTTGTTTTCCGCGAACGGCAATTGGAAGCCGACGATAGCGAACTTCTTAAGGAGAGGCGTCTTGACGTGGAAGGCAAGGGTTTCGCCCGCGCCCTCGGGATTCAAATCCTTGTCCCAAACGAGTTCCGTGTTGAACCACGGGTAAGCGAATTTTCCGCCCGTAAGCGTGAGGGGGCGGAACCAGTTGGGTGTGTACGTGGCGTA